>CAXBID010000227.1:0-6291 GCA_963975495.1 uncultured Flavobacteriaceae bacterium
CGGTAGTGCTCAATGGTATGTTTTAGATGATAATGGAAATAGAACAGGATCAATTACAGAGAACTATCAAGAAGCTGGTTACGGTATTTTTGGTCAAGCAACACAGGACGTTCAAGGTGGTTTTTCTAATGAAATTACATATAAGAACTGGAGCTTTAATTTTTTATTCACTTATGGAATAGGGGGCAGTGTATATGATTTAACCTCGTATAAAAGAGATGATGATGGGGCGAGACCTCAATATACCGTGACAACAAATCAATTAAATAGGTGGACTCCAACAAATACCAATACAAATGTTCCTGTAAGAATAAATGGGGCCACTAACGGATCCAACGCTATATCAACAAGATATTTGTATAGTGCTGATTATTTAAAACTTAAAAACATACGTCTTGGATATAACGTACCTATTACTAGTAAGTATATACAGTCTATAAACTTGTATGCTTTAATAAATAATGTATTTCTATCAACAGCGCTAGACGGTTATGACCCAGAATCTTCGATAAATGGAGTGAATTTTTATCAAATCCCAACAGCTAGAAGTTTTACTTTGGGTTTAAAGCTTGATTTTTAATAATAATATCTAACAAAATAAAAGGAGAAAAATGATGAAAAATATAAAAACAATAGTGTACTTGTTGGTAATGAGTATACTGCTTCGCTCTTGTGATAATGTATTGGAAAAATTTCCTGACGACCAAATAAATGAAACAATAGTATTCTCTAATGTAAAGAAGGCAAATGGTGTTTTGATCGGAGTATATAACGAGATTGCTGGAACAAGCTATTTAGGTGCAGGTCTTTATTTACGCGCTGCCATGAAAGGCACTGATTTTAGAGCCATCAAGCCTAGTTTAAATGAGAGAAATCCTTTAAGGATAGAATATGAATATAGTGAAACTGCCATATTAAATGGAAATGCTTTTAACATGTGGAGTTCTTGCTATAAGGCATTGAATAATCTTAATATTCTCTTAGCAAAAATTGATGAAGTACCTGGAGATGATGGTGAGCGTAACAGAATAAAAGGAGAAGCATTAGCCTTAAGAGCGATGATCCACTTTGATTTGGTAAGAACATTTTCCTATCCATGGATAATAGGTAACGGGGCGTCTCAAGGAGTTCCTTTGGTTATTGAAGTTACTGGGGAAGCAATAATAGAAAGAGGTACTGTTGCAGATGTATATGCGCAAGTAATTACCGATTATAAAGCCGCTGAAGCTTTATTGAATCCTGTCGAAAATTCAAGATTTATTAATAAAACAGCTGTGCAAGCATTATTGGCAAGAACGTATTTATATCAAGAAGATTGGGCCAATTCGCTCATCTATGCAGAAAAAGTTATCTCAACAATGGGAACTGGGAGCTTAATGAATATATCTAATTTTACAAGAGACCCATTTAATTCAGAATCTTTATTTGAACTAGATTTAATTCATATAAATAACTCTGTAGGAAGTAGTGCTATAAGCGCCCAATTAACAAACGATAATGGAGGACAAGAAGATATTTTGGCAACACTTTCATTTAAAACATTATTGACCCAATTTGCTGATGACCCACGAGGTAAATTTTTCCAAGAGGATAGAGAAACTACAGACGAATTAAGTTATGCAAAGTATTTAGATGTTGCCCAAGAAGGGTCTCATAATGTTGTTGTCATTCGTTTATCAGAAGTTTTTCTAATTGCTGCTGAAGCTGCAGCAAGAAGTAACGGAGACGGAGCGAGCTACTTATTTGAACTTACACAACGAAGAAGCGCATCCTATACTTTATCAACGTTAACAGGAGATGCCCTTGTAGATGAAATCGCTATTGAAAGAAGAAAAGAGCTAGCAGTAGAAGGCCATGGTGTATATGATTATATTAGAAGAGGTAAGGACATTACTCGTGTTGCATCAGATCATGAAAATATACCACTAAACAAAATAACGATTAAGTTTGATAACTATCAAACTATTTACCCCATTCCAATTGAAGAAATTAACGCATCAGGGATGGTACAAACACAAGGAGGATACTAATTTAGTCAAAGGTCTATAGCGCTACTTTATTGGAAATAGCGCTATGTACTTTTATTTACAAAAAAATAAAATAATTATGGTAAATAGACATACAGCATCAAGAATAAGAAAGATCCATCGCTATTTGGGCCTGTTTTTGGGTATTCAATTCCTGATGTGGACAATAAGTGGTTTATATTTTAGTTGGACTGATATTGATGAAATTCATGGCGACCAATTTCTGAATGCATCGATGTTAAAAACATCATTTAATAATTTGATTGGCCCAACCGAATTACAATCAAACGAAGATATTACTTCATTGGAATTGTTAAATATTGCGGACAAGCCCTATTATTGGCTGAATGAAAGTAAGCTCTTTGATGCTAAAACAGGTAATCCAAAAAATGGAATTACTAAGGATGAAGCATTATATATTGCTAAAAAAAGAATGAGGGATGATTTAAAAGTGGCATCAATTGACATATTAACAGAGACTGATGGCCATCACGAATTTCGCCAAAGAAAGGATGTAGGGAAATTGCCAGCGTATGTAGTTTCTTATTCAAATGATGAAGCACTAAAAGCGTATATATCGGTTAATGATGGCAAATTTCAAACCGTAAGACATCGCAACTGGCGTATTTTTGATTTTTTATGGATGACACATACCATGGATTATGAAGGAAGAGATAACTTTAACAATACACTTTTAAGAATATTTTCTATTTTAGGGTTAATAACAGTTTTGAGTGGTTTTTTACTGTGGTACATCTCATCTCCTACTGTTAGAAAGCTATTAAACCCATTTAATAAAAAGGCAAAGAAGAAATAAAGTATTGAGATTGTTTTAAGGGTTTCCCATGAATAATAAGAAGTTTATTTATTAAGAGTCAGTATTGTCCGATTAAAAACAGTTTTTAATTTATTAAAGTATTGGTTTTTTTGTCTTTACATGGTTTTTATATTAAGGTGCCTTACTTTATTGGGAATATAAAAATTACGTTGTTTAAAAAATCAATAATGTATTTTTTGTTGTTTGTCAGTTAGTTAGAATCAAGTCTATGTTCTTTTCCCGATAGCTATCGGGACTAGCGAAGCGGTCTTTAATCTTTAGTCGGATAATAATGATTAAGAGTATTAAGATAAGCCTTACTTCTTAACTCGGAAGCACATGAATGTTAAATGAAAATTATGTCACAATTTCACGAACTAACAATAAAGAAAGTTAGTAAAGATACTGATAAAGCTGTAATCATTAGTTTTAATGTGCCTCAAAATTTAGATGAAATTTTTGCCTTTAAAGCAGGGCAATATATCACACTTAAAACCAAAATAGCAGGAAAGGAAATTCGTAGAGATTATTCGTTATGTGTTTCTCCAAAAAGTAATGAACTAAAAGTCGCTATTAAAAAAGTTGAAAACGGATTATTTTCAGTTTATGCAAATACTCTGTTAAAAGCTAATGATGTTTTGGAGGTAGCTCCACCAAAAGGACGTTTTGTTTTCGAGCCAATTAAATCAACAGCAAGAATTATTGTAGGTTTTGCCACTGGAAGTGGTATTACTCCAATCATGAGCATTATAAAGACCGTTTTAGAAGAAGAGCCTTTAAGCAAATTTATTTTAATTTATGGTAATAAAACACCTAAAGACACTATTTTTTATGCGGAATTACTAGATCTTAATCTGAAATATCCAAATCAGTTTAATTTTGAATTTGTATTTAGCCAAAGTGATGAGGAGAATGCTTTATTTGGCCGAATTGAAAAAAATACAGTAAAATACTTTATCGAAAATAAATATAAAGGTATTATTGTCGATGCATTTTACCTATGTGGGCAAGAAGCTATGATAACTGCTGTTTCAGAAGTTTTACAAGAATATGATATAAGAAAAAGCAATATTCATTTTGAACTATTTAAAGTTTCAGCTCCTACTGATACTGTAAAGAACACAGTAGATGGCAGTACAAAAATAACCGTTATAATAAAAAAGAAAGAGTTGCTCTTTACAATGTCACAAAAAAGTACCATACTGGAAGCTGCCTTAGATGAAGGTATTGATGCCCCTTACTCTTGCCAAGGAGGTATTTGTAGTAGCTGTATTGCTAGACTCACTGAAGGTGAGGCCAATATGCTTCATAACAATATTTTAACCGATAGTGATATTGACGAAGGTTTAATTTTAACCTGTCAAGCACAACCTATTACCCCTACAATTGTGGTAGATTATAATTTTTAAGCCTCCATTGAGCGTCCCTATACTGAAACTCCAAAGAATCTCTTTTTAGGATAGGAAGTATGAAATCGTTAGGTCTCCTTTTACATAAATAGTATTTCAGAATCACCTTAATTTGTTCAGTAACTTTAATGTCATACATTTTTGAAGTCTTTTTACGCTGAAATTTGATTCGTCCATCTATAATATCTCTATTTCTAAGAAACGCCATGTCAATAAAGAACATTCCCATCGTCATATAGGATAGTAGAAAATAGTTTTGGTGATGAAATAAAGAATGTTGTTCGTCTAAATCAAGTTCAAGAATTCTTTTATCAATAGCCCGTTAAGTTTTCAAGCAGCCCTAGCCCCGTAATACAATAGTTGTTCAATTTTTTCTCCTGACTTGTCCGCAATTTCGATATCATAAAAACACACATTTGATAATCAGTTGGTTATCTTTAAATAATTGTAATTTGACCGCACTAATCGGGTCAAATGCTGCACATCAGAGTTGTAAAAACCAAGGGGCCGTCCAGGTCTGTACAGGTATACCGCTACCAAAATGGCAAGCGCGTTATCGTAAAGCACATGGGTTCGGGGTCGAGCGACGAACAAATAAAGGCCCTACGGTCAATGGCCAAGGTGTATATTGCAGACCACACAAAGCAGACCTCCCTTTTTGAGGGGGAGACGCCCGATGAAAAGGACGTGTTGCTGAGCCAATGTACCTATATCGGGGCATACCATACGTTCCTGTACGATGTTATCAGGGCCGTACAGCATCAAATGGGCTATACGCTACTGGTCGACACCCTGCTGAGCGACCTGGCTTTGATGCGCATTGTTGAGCCCGCCTCAAAACTCCGTTCCATAGAGCTTATGGCCACATATTTTGGTGTTCACCATAGGCGCCAACGTTTTTACGAATCCGTACCGGGATGGTTGGCCCTAAAGAACCGTATAGAAAGGCAAACGCTCGGTTTTGCCAAAAAGCAGTATCAGTTTGACTTTTCCCTGGTGTTCTACGATGTCACGACACTTTACTTCGAGGCCTTCAAGTCTGACGGGCTTCGAAAAACAGGGTTCTCAAAAGATGGCAAGGCACAGCAGCCCCAAATATTGGTGGCCCTTATGGTCACGCCGGAAGGGCTTCCCGTGGGGCACCATGTTTTTCCCGGCAATACCTTTGAGGGGCATACCCTGATCCCGGTCATTACCGATCTTATCAGAAAACATAGGGCAAAACATTTTACGGTGGTTGCAGATGCCGCCATGATCAGCACCAACAATATAGATGCCCTGTTGGAAGAGGGCATCCATTACATTGTGGGCGCCAGACTGGGCAACGTGAGCTCAGAGCTGTTCGCCCAGATAGATGGCGCCCTGCCAAGAGAGGACGGATCTACCATAAGGCTCAAGACCGACAAGGGCTTCTTGATCTGTAGTTTTTCCAAAAAGCGCTACAGCAAGGACAGGCATGAAATGGAAAAACAGATAGCCAGGGCGAAGGTGCTAATGCAACAGCCCTCAAAGATAAAAAAGGCAAAATACATAAAGACCCACAACAGCGAAGCCACCCTCAATGAAGAACTTATCGTAAAGACCAAAAAACTGCTGGGGGTAAAAGGATACTATACTGACATTGAAGCTAAAGTGGCAGACAACAAAACCATCATTGGCCGTTACCATGAGCTCTACAGGGTCGAGCAAGCCTTTAGGGTGTCCAAAAGCGACCTAAGGGCCAGGCCCATATTCCATTTTAAAGAGCCCTCGATACAATTGCACATTCCCATTTGCTTTATGGCATTGGCCATATCAAAGCACATTGAGATAAAGACCGGGCTCTCCATAAGGGCGTTCCTGACCCGATGCAAAAAAATAACCGATGCCAGGCTTATCAACCAAATCAATAACAAGGAAGTGATAATGCGGTCCCCAGTTCCAGATCAACTGAAAAAAATTATTGGCAAAATAGGGCTACCGCACTAATCCGGACAAGTCAGGAGAGGTTGAACTCTTTGGTGTCCAGCCTGTTGAACAGTCTGTTGAGCACGTCGTG
>CAXBID010000228.1:0-6237 GCA_963975495.1 uncultured Flavobacteriaceae bacterium
ATTGCACTAGAAAATTAATTTTAAATTGACAAATTAGTTGCTTGCGGATTTAAGGATATTTGAAACATTAAATTCTTTAGGTAAAAAACGAGCTCCTTTTTTTACTATTTCAAAATTTCCTTTATTGGTTTTATAGATTATAATAAACTTAACTTAACACTAGTTTATTATCGACAACATATTTTCTATAAATTGAAGATGGAGATTTTTTAATTAAACTATCTGCTAGTACACCCAATCCCGTCTATGGGAATTACCCTGCCATCTGTTTTTGTGGCTATCGAATCGACCCATTTCATGAAACAGAGGTTGAACTCTTTGGTGTCCAGCCTGTTGAACAGTCTGTTGAGCACGTCGTGCGAGGGTATCCCGTTTTTAAAAGGATAAAATTTTTGCAACCATTCCAGATTGTTTTCCCCCGCTATCGCGAGCGTCTCGCTCGTGCCATTCCTCATGCTAGCGCGAGCGTCACGCTCGTGACAATTCAGAATAGCCTAGTAATTTTATATTAGTTTATCGGCACAAGCAAGATGCTTGCGCCAGCCTTTAAATCAATCAAATTACATCAAACGAATCTCTATCTCGCGTTAGCGATTGCAGCGGCATCCTTTTTAAATTAAAAAACCTATAATTTTAGGTTTGAACTAAATTAAACAGATTGCCTCGTCACTTACTCATAGCAATGACCCTATTTAAAAAGATACAGCGGAAAGCGCGACCCCCTTTCGGGGTAACGCCCCAATAAAAAAACAATAAAAAAGCGCATTGTTTAAAATGCGCTTTTAAGAATCCCAATATTTTAATTTGGTGACTAACTCAAATAATTAAATAATTGTGGATTGTCCTAAATGTATGTTAGTAAAGTTTAAGTTGGTTTCATCTGGATGGTTAATAAAATCCTCTATAAAATCGCCAACTTTGGTGGTGCTAATATTATCGTATTTGGTATTTAAATCGGGTGTGGTAATGTGCAATTTTAACGACTTATCTACGGCTTCACGGATTAAAGCGGCTTCGTCATCCAACCCAAAATGATCCAACAACATAGCTGCCGATAAAATAGACGCTATGGGGTTTGCAACACCTTTATTTGCGGCCTTGGTGTAGGCGCCATGAATAGGCTCGAACATAACGTGTTTGGTGCCAATAGAGGCCGAGGCCAATAGCCCAATGGAACCGACAATAACGCTGGCTTCCTCTGATAGAATATCGCCGAACATATTTTCGGTTAGAATAACGTCAAATTGTTTGGGTTTGATAATGAGCTCCATAGCGGCATTATCAATGTACATAAAATCCAATTTTACATCAGGATATTGTGCTGATAATTCTTGAACAACGCGTCGCCAAAGTCTGGAGGTTTCTAAAACATTGGCTTTATCAACCAAGGTTAATTTACGTTTTCTAGATTGCGCTGCTTTAAATGCTAAATGGGCAATACGTTCTATTTCATCTCGTGTGTACTCACAAATGTCTGTTGCTTTATTGCCATCATCACTTAACTTTCTTTCACCAAAATAAATACCACTTGTTAATTCTCTATAAATAAGAATATTGGTGTCTTTTATTTGGTTTTTCTTTAATGAAGATTTGTTTAATAAATCTTCGTAGGCAATAACTGGTCTTATATTCGCATACAAATCTAAAGTTTTACGCAGTCCTAAAAGGCCTTGTTCTGGGCGTATTTTAGCGTTTGGATCTAAATCGTAAGCGGTAGTACCAATGGCTCCAAATAAAATAGCATCTGCTTTTTCACAAATGCTTATGGTTTCTTCTGGCAAGGGGCTACCCGTTTTTTCAATGGCCAAAGCCCCCACAAGGGCATTGTTAAAAGTAAATATGTGGTTAAACTCCATAGCAATAGCTTTCAAAACCTTAACGGCTTGTGCTGTAACTTCCGGACCTATACCATCGCCTGGTAAAACGGCAATATTTAGTTTCATTTAAACATTATTTTTCATTCCCACGAAGGTGGGAATCTATCAATTAAGACGATACAATTTCGTTATACACTTTACTGTTTTCTATAATTTGATGGATATCATTATCATCAACTTCTTTTTTGTTATCGGCAAAATCTAAAAAATTTGTATAGATTTCATCTAATTGAAGTTTGGTTAATTCGTATCCTACATTTTTTGCTCTATAGGCCAAAGCAGCTCTACCGCTTCTTGCGGTTAATACAATAGCAGACTCGGTTACACCAACAGCTTTAGGGTCTATAATTTCGTAGGTTTCACGATTTTTAATCACACCATCTTGATGGATTCCTGAACTGTGTGCAAAAGCATTAGCGCCCACAATAGCCTTGTTTGGTTGGGTGTAAATACCCATGCTATCAGATACCAACTGGCTAATACCGTAAAGCATTTCGGTTTGTATTCTGGTATCTAAATTTAGGTAAGGATGTTGTTTTAAAATCATCACTACTTCTTCTAGAGCCGTATTTCCAGCACGTTCGCCAATACCATTTATAGTACATTCTATTTGGCGTGCCCCGTTAATAACACCCTCAATGGAATTAGCTGTTGCTAAACCTAAATCGTTGTGGCAATGGCACGATAAAATGGCTTTATCAATACCTTTTACGTTTTCTTTTAAATACTTAATTTTTGCACCGTATTCACTTGGCAAACAATACCCTGTGGTATCGGGGATATTTAAAACTGTTGCACCTGCTTTAATTACCGCTTCGCAAACTCTAGCTAAATATTCGTTATCCGTTCTTCCTGCATCCTCAGCGTAAAATTCAACATCTTCAACAAAAGATTTCGCATAACTTACTGCTTTAACAGCGCGTTCGATAATAGCTTCTTGAGTAGATTTGAATTTGTGTTTTATATGCGAATCAGACGTTCCAATACCGGTATGTATTCTTGCAGTTTTAGCATATTTTAAAGCTTCAGCAGCTACTTTTATATCGTTTTCAACAGATCGTGTTAAACCACAAACGGTTGCATGTTTTACAATTTTAGAAATAGCCTCTACCGATTTGAAATCGCCAGGGCTTGACACTGGAAAACCTGCTTCAATAATATCTACGCCTAAATTATCCAGCTGTTCTGCAATAATTAATTTCTGTTCAGTATTTAGTTTACAGCCAGGGACTTGCTCGCCATCTCTTAACGTTGTATCAAAAATTTGGACTTTATTATCAGACATTTATTAAAATATATTTTCGTATTGTTACACGAAGTTATATTTTGGTTTAATAAAACGAGAATACAACGTGTTGTTATTACGATGTTTAACTCAATTATAATTCTATTAAATAACTGATAATCAGTATATTAATATTGTTTTTGTAACTATGACAAGAGAGCAAAAAGATAATTTGTTTGTGCTGGTAAAATCGTTATCAAAATCTGAAAAACGACAATTTAAGCTTTATGTAGGAAGATTAGGCGTAAATGAGGACTCTAAATTTTTAATGCTTTTTAATATTTTAGATAAAATTTCGGTTTATGATGAAGCTGTAATTTTGAAAAAGGGTATTGTAAAAAAACAGCAATTATCTAACCTAAAAGCACATCTTTATAAACAGATTTTAATTAGTTTACGATTAAACCCGTCGCATCAAAATATCCGCATTCAAATTCGCGAACAACTCGATTTCGCAACTATTTTATACCACAAAGGCCTTTACAAACAGAGTTTGAAAATTTTAGATAAAGCCAAAAATTTGGCGATAGCAAACGAAGAAAAAAATATTGCTTATGAAATTGTTGAACTCGAAAAAGTTATCGAATCTCAATACATTACGCGTAGTTTAAGTAACCGCGCGGATGCGTTGACCATACAAGCCAAGGAGCTTAGTTTACAAAATGTTTTGGCTAGTAAACTATCTAATTTATCACTTCAGTTATATGGTTTGTTTTTAAAAACAGGCTATGTTAAAAATGATGAGGAACACCAAATTGTAACCAAATATTTTAACGACAGGCTTCCAAAATACGATATTAATAAACTCGGTTTTCGAGAAAAATTATGGCTTTATAAGTCGTATTTATGGTATAGTTTTTTAACGGTAGATTTTTTGTCCTGTTACAAATACGCCTCTAAATGGGTAAATTTATTCTATAAAAATAAGGATCAAATCATCTTAAATCCCGTATTTTTTTTAAGAGGAAATCATTATTTGCTTGAAGCCCTTTTCTATTTAAGGCAGTACGAAAAATTTAAAGAAACTTTATTGCGATTAGAAGAAGTAACCAAAGAAGAATGGTTCCCTTTAGATGATAATAATGAAAGTTTAGCATTTCTTTTTATATACAACAACAAATTTAATCTCCATTTTATGGAAGGCAGTTTTAAGGAAGGTCTGCCTTTAATTGATGAAGTTTTAGAGCGTTTAAAAAAATATAATAGTAGAATTGATGAACACCACATTATGGTGTTTTATTACAAAATAGCCAGCATGTATTTTGGTGCTGGTGAAAACAGAAAATGTATTCAATATTTAGAAAAAATTATCAGTAATAAATCGTTGCAAATGCGAGAGGATTTATTATGTTTTTCAAGAATTTTAAACCTGGTGGCGCATTACGAAGCTGGTTTAGATTACAATTTGGATGTGTTGATTAAAAGCACGTACAAGTTTTTAATTAAAATGGAAGATTTACACGAAGTACAAAAAGAGTTTATCAAATTTTTAAGAAGTTTAGGGGATATTTATCCAAATGAAGTACGAAACGAATTTATTAAACTCCATAAAAAATTAAAGGAGTTTGAAGACGATCCTTATCAAAGTCGCGCCTTTTTATATTTAGATATTATTTCGTGGTTAGAATCTAAAATTCAAAACCGCCCAATTGATTTGGTGATTAGAAATAAATTCCATGAAATTCGGCATAATAAATAAAGTTTGGGCTAGTGTTTAGTAATTTGTTTTTGGCGTAACCACGCTCATGCCTACAAGGTTTTTCAAAATCTTGCAGGATCGCTTAGGTCGGGCTTTCACTACTCGCTCCCTCCTGCGTCGGGGAGCTCAAACATGCCGTTCAATCCCTTACGCGGGCAAGTCCGCAGTTTAAGTTTTTCAGTATACAAGTTATTATATATAGCATGATAGATTCAACAAAACACCCCTGTAATCCCCTTGAGGGGATAACCGTCAACATTCCCTCCTTGAGGAGCGATTAAGGGAGGTGTTTTTTAAGATTACAAATATGAACCAAAACCTCAGCGAAAAAACAACTCCCAAATCAATTTGGAGAATTGAAATTTGAAATGCAGAATATAAAAATCAAATCGTTAATAATTTTTGAAGCCTTGGAAAAAATTTAGATTTGATTTTTGGTTTTCTTCTGTCTTTCATAGAAGAAAAATTCCTTATTTCAATATGATTTTTTGGTTCGTTTTGCATCAAGGCAAAATGAATAGGAAGAAAAGATGTTTTATTAAGGCTAAGTAAATATTTTATACAGCGTAATTAATTCACATAACCAACAAAAAACAAAAGTTTTCATCCAAAAATTTGGATATTAACTTTTTCTGAACGAATATTTGCATTCACAAAGTTCAAACACTTACTGAAAAGGAAAAGTTTTAAATGTAAAGTTTAAGGCGCAATAAATTTTAAAACCGCAGTTTACATCGGTAAATGAGGATTTTAAAATTTTAAAATAACGCAAAAATTTATTTTTAAAAGTTTCCGTAAATGTTATCAAGAAAGGCAGAGGGATTAGACCCGCTGAAGCCTTAGCAACCCTTTATCCGTAAAGAAGGTGCTAAATTCTACCTTTATTCTGGAAATATCAGAATGTTTTGGATAGATAACCTAAAAAATTACTTCAAGTAATTTTAAAATTCTTTATAACATTTTTCTATTAAGCACACTTCGTAAGGAGTGAATTTATTATTAACCAACAGTCTTTTTATCGCTCCTTTGGAGAGGTCAGAAATATTGAAAATATTTTTGGATGAGGCTTTAAAAACTAGAAAAATGAGTACACACAAATTAGCAACAAACGCATTACACGCCGGACATGATTTAGCCGCAAATGGAGGAACAAGAGCGGTTCCTATTTATCAAACAACATCGTATGTTTTTAATAATTCTGATCATGCAGCAAACTTGTTTTCATTGCAAGAATTAGGGTTTATTTATACACGTTTAAACAATCCGACCAATCAAATTTTACAAGACCGATTAGCCGCTATTGAAGGTGGTGTTGGCGCCGTGGTTTTTGCCTCTGGAACAGCCGCTATTTCAACAGGTTTGTTAACCTTATTAAA
>CAXBID010000229.1:0-6214 GCA_963975495.1 uncultured Flavobacteriaceae bacterium
ATTTCGTCCGCATTGTTTCTTCCAACAAAATTTGCTTCTATTGGCAATGTTCTAATGGGGATCGCAAATGCACAATTGTGCAATGAAGAACAAGCAATAGAAGCAAATTTTGTTGGAAGAAACAATGCGGACGAAATGTTTATTGGACAGTCTTTCCAGGCTTGTACAACAGGAAGATTGGAATCAGTTTTTGCTAAGGTTGGCGGACAAAACGATTCTGAAGCTTTACAGTTTAGAGTGTATTCAGGAAAACCAAGTACACCTAATGGTCAAGAAAACATTATTCCAGTTGTTGCAGGTCCTGCAACGAATTCTGAATCTTTTACGGTAAACTTATCAGGTACTCAAAATTTGGTTAACGGTTCTGATTATACATTTACTTTTCACAGAGCTGTATTGGCTACAGCTAAGTTTTTTAGAATAAAGTCTGACAATGTAGCTGCTGTACCTAATTATGATAACGGTTCTTTAGTTGCTTATCAAAAATTACCTGGCGGTTCAGATAATGCTGATGTAGATTTGGCTTTTGGCTATTCTATAACTGATATACCATTAAGTACTTCTGATGTAGTTGCACAATTAAGTAGAGTGTACCCAAATCCTTCCACTGGATTAATGACGGTAACTGGTGTAAATATTACTTCATTGGAATTATTTAATTTATTAGGACAAAAAGTTTTAGAATCAAATATTAAAACAATAAATGCTGATAAATTATCTCGGGGGAATTATTTTCTTAAGATAAATACAGATAAAGGTTCCGCAGTCAAAAAAATTCTTTTAGGATAAAAAATCCACTTTATAATTTTTTATTACAAGGTTCAGCAGGATGCCTTTACTTCAATATTCTATTATTATTGTTGCAACACCTGAAACCACAATACTTATTCAGGTTAACTAACTAAAATAAAAATTAAACTTATGAAATTCATTAATTATGAAAATGTCTTAAAAAAGACTTTATTCTTTTTCTTTATTATGATTTCCCTCGGAAGTTATGCTCAAGAAGTTGTTAAAGGAGTTGTTAAATCAGCAAATGATTTGCCCTTGCCAGGTGTAACGATTGTTCAGAAAGGCACATCCAATGGTACAATTACCGATTTTGATGGTAATTATACCATTACATTAGTAGCTGGAGAAAAAACGTTAATCTATTCTTCCATAGGTTTTTTAAAAGTGGAAAGAACGGTAAAAGGAACAGCTACAGTTAATGTTACACTTCAAGAAGATGTGCAAGCATTGGACGAAATTGTACTTATTGGTTATGGTTCACAAAAACGAGAAGACGTTACTGGTTCTATAAGTTCTATTAAGAGTAAAGATTTAGAAGATCAGTTTTATACGAATATCACCGAAACACTTCAAGGGCAAGCCGCTGGTGTTTTTGTTAGTCAAGATTCTGGAGAACCAGGTGGTGGAATTTCTGTAAATATTAGAGGTATAAATAGTATAAGTGGTAGCACACAGCCTTTATACGTATTAAACGGTATTCCATTAGGATTGGATACTCAAGCGGACGGAGATCTTTATTTTACAGATACTAACCCATTAGCATCATTAAATCCAGATGATATTGAAAGCATTGAAGTATTAAAAGATGCTTCTGCTACTGCCATTTATGGAGCCAGAGCCGGCAACGGTGTTGTTTTAATTAAAACTAAAGAGGCTAAAGTTGGTAAAATAAAAATAAATACGTCTTTCAGTACATCCGTATCAAGTGTGGGTGTGCCTTACGATTTAATGACTGCAAGACAATATGCACAATTTAGAAACGATAGGGTGGTATTACAAAATCCACAATTTACATTCCAAGAGTTATTAGATGATAATAGAATTCCTTTTGACGGAAGAGACGGTGGGCAACCAACACCAGAAAATGCTGGAGAAGGCACTAATTTTATGGATGCCATTTTTAGACAAGGCTTCAATAAAACGGCTAATTTTAGTATTTCTGGGGGAACAGAAAATTTATCCCAATTATTATCAGTTAATTATAATGAAATCGAAGGTAATATTATAAACTCTGTATTTAGGAGAATTAACCTCAGGTATCATTCAAAAATGAAGGTTGGTAAAAATTTTACGCTTAATTCCAATATTCAGCTGAATTATTCTAGAAACCAACGGGTTCAAACTAGTGCCAGAACAGGGTTGTCTGGAGTTGTTTTTACAGCCATGAGAATTAGTCCCTTTATTCCATTATTTGATGACGCAGGAGATTTAAATCAATTGGATGGACAGGATAATATTATAACAAATCCAGTAGTGGAGGCGACACAATCAGACAACATTCAAAAAGATAAGAGACTTATTTTTTCAACTGAGGGGGTGTTGGATATTACTGATAATTTAAAATGGACCAACAGAATTGGTTTTAATTATGGCATTAATACCAACCAAGTTTTTAACAGAAAGAGTACACAGCAAGGTATTAATAACAATGGTCGATTGTTTCTTGCTGATGCAGAATCAGATAGATTTACTGCAGAATCATTTATAAATTACAATAAACGTTTCAACGACCATAATATAAACGTTACCGCAGGAGCTAGTTACACAGACATAAATAGAGCGACACGTAGAGAAGAGTATACCGATTTTACATTTGATGATTTAGGGCCAGACGCTATTGAGTTGGCAAGATTGTCATCAAGATACTCTACTGCTAAATCAAATAATTACATCCAATCCTTATTATTCAGGTTTAATTATTCATACAAAGGAAAATACACTTTTACCGCTACAGGAAGAAATGATGGCGACTCGAAATTTAGTCAAGGGGAACCTTGGGGATTCTTTCCCTCAGCAGCTGTTTCTTGGGATGTAAACAAAGAAGGTTTTATGAAAACTATTAGAGCCATATCTCAGTTTAAGTTAAGAGCTTCTTATGGAGAAGTTGGAAGTTCAATTGGTGTGGCACCCTATTCAACATTGGACACTTATGCCATTGGTAGAATTGGGTTAACGGATAATAATATATACACAGGGACCTTTCCTGCGAGAATTGCTAATAAAAACCTGTCATGGGAAACCAGTACGACTTTAAATCTAGGTTTGAACCTAAACTTCTTCAAAAACAGATTAAGAACTACTGTTGATGCCTATGAGAGAATAACTGATAATTTATTAAATAACTTACAAATTCCACGTCAAAATGGTTTTAATAGTATTCCAATTAATGATGGGGAGTTAGAAAATAGAGGTCTTGAGATAGATATAGCCTATGATGTTTTTAAAAACGAAAATTTTTCTTGGACGTCTAAAATTAATTGGACCAAGAACGTTACTAAATTGATTGAATACGGTACCAATGAATCTATTATCGGTCCTGGTATAGGCGCCAACTTCTTTCAAATTAATGCTACGGAAACATTTCCTGGTGAGGAATTAGGTTTGTTTTTTGGTTATAAGGTAACGGGGTTGATACAACCTGATGATCTAGTAGATTATGCTAACGGGAATTTTAACATTAGAACAGAACCAGGATTTGATGAAGATGGCAACCCTATTGATGTTCAAATTTTTGCAACAACCACACGTAATAATAATGGTAATGGTAATCCTGGGCAGAACGCTCCCGGATTATGGAAATTTGAAGATGTTGATGAAGATGGACTTATAACACAAGCAGATAGACAAACTATTGGAAATCCTAATCCAGATTTTTTCTTTGGCTGGAATAATCAATTTAAAATTGGAGATTTTAATATTTCCATGTTTATTCAAGGATCTTATGGTAACGATATACTAAACCTTAATAAAGCCTTTATCGGTTCTGGTTGGGCTGGAGGAAATGGTTCAAAAGATTACTTTGAAAACAGATGGACTTTAGATAACCAGCATAATGATATTAATTACCCAAGTTTTAACGGGCCTACAGGTGTCAATGTTCCAAATTCAGCCTTTATAGAAGATGGCTCTTACATTAGGCTTAAAAATTTAAGCATTAGATATAATATAAGAGATATCTCATTCTTTTCAAACGCAGCAATTACCTTTACAGGAACCAATTTGGTAACTATTACAGACTATACTGGACCAGATCCGGAAGTAAGTACAAATGGAAATGGAGCTTTGAACAGAGGCGTTGATTATTCTGCTTATCCAAGACCTAAAGTATATACATTAGGATTAAACTTATCGTTTTAAAATTTCAAAATGAAAAAATTATATATTATGAAACTTAAAAAAATAGTCGTTTTCGGCATCATGTTAGCAGGATTTTTATCTTGTAGTACAGATTTAGAAGAAGAAATTTTCTCAGCCTATAGTAGTGATAACTTCTATAACAATGAAGAACAATTACAAACTCAAAACGTTGGTATTTATGCAGCGTTTGGACATGTGGTCTGGGAACAGGATATATTTTTCTTAGTGAGCATGATGAGTAAATATGCCACTTCAAGAATTGCAGGAAATGCTAGATATGCAGCCTATGCCACACCAGACCAGCAGCCTTTTAGGTACGAACGCTTATGGAATGTTGGGTTCAATGCCATTTCAAGGGCAAATACGGTAATTAAAAATATTCCACTTTCTAGCTTTGCTGCTGAAAAACCAGCGATTGCCAATCGATATCTAGCTGAAGCTAGATGGATGAGAGCGTATACATATTTTCAATTAACACAATTATTTGGAGACCTTCCGTTATATACCGAGCCTGTAGAATCGGCTGATCCAGACATTTTATTTAAAGGCAGAAGTTCAACACAAGCTATTTACGATTTAATAATTGATGATCTCATCTTTGCCAATGAAAATTTACCAGTAACATGGACCAAAACTGGTACAGGAAGAGTTACTAAAGCAGGTGGTGCCTTTTTACTTGGTAAGGTGTATTTAACATCTGCTGGTTTTCCTTTGCAGATTACAGAAAATTATCAAAAAGCTATTGATGCCTTAAAACCATTAGCAGATAATCGAGGTGATTATGATGTTGATTTGATTCAAAATGATTGGGGAAGCATTTTTGACCTTAACAATGAAGGGAATAAAGAAATTATTTTTGCACATGGAAATGTATATGAGAATTTCCTTGGTTCTGTACTGCCTTTTTGGTCCAATCCGGATTTTAGTACATTGGGCGGTGTTCAGGCAAATAGAGGAAGTAGTTATCAAATAGCATGGCACCCAAGTATGTTGGACCTATATGAAGAAGATGATTTAAGATTAGAACAGGGTTTTACTTACTCTTATATTGATAAGAGAAATGGAAATACCCGTACTTTTAGCCCTACACCACTTAACGTTCCTGGCAATGTTTATGGTGGTAGAAATGGTATCTGTTCTACAAAATATATAGATGGTGGTGCGCCAGGAAACGTAATTCATTCCAAAGATCTTATTGTTTATAGGTATGTCGATGCTTTTTTAATGTTGGCCGAAGCTTATAACGAAAATAATGAACCAGCAAAAGCTTTACCTTATCTTAAAATAGCTAGAGATCGCGTAAATGCCAGTGAAATTACTACAGCGGATCAAGGAGCCTTAAGAACTATCCTTAGAGAGGAAAGAACCAGAGAGTTATATGCAGAAATGATGGAATTATTCGATTTAAGACGATGGGGAACTTCAGAACAAGAATACAATGACCACTTATTAAGACAATGGAGAAATCCAAATAGAGGTTGGGATGATAAATATATTTTATGTCCAATTCCTGCTGTTGAAATTGGTAAAAATGAGAATTTACTACCTAATAATCCGGGGTGGTAAAATAAAAGTATAACGATTCAAAATAGCTGTGAAATTAACTTTTGCGGCTATTTTGGGTTAATAAAAATAAAAGATGAAACACATATTTCTAATTCTGTTCTCATTCGCAATAATGTTCTCTTGCAAGCAAAAAACGGGAGTATCAACTAAAGTAGATCCTATAACCGAAGCATTACCAAACCTTGTTATCGTGCTTTCAGACCAACATTCTTATGATATGCTCGGTGCTTATGGAAACAAACAGATTATCACACCAAATCTTGACAAACTGGCAAGTGAAGGCATATTGCTCAACAATGCATTTTCAAACCAACCGGTCTGCACACCTTTTAGAGGCATGCTCATGAGCGGGATGCAGCCCTTAAAAAATGGGGCTTTTGTTAATGATGTACCACTTTTACCGAACAAAACAAAACTGCTTGGACAGATTTTAAAAGAGCAAGGCTACCAAACCGCTTATATAGGGAAATGGCATTTATTGGGGGGCGAGAGGGACAGA
>CAXBID010000230.1:0-6213 GCA_963975495.1 uncultured Flavobacteriaceae bacterium
TATTTATTCTATAAATTTTAAACTAAAACTCCTTTTTAAGTAACATTTAAAACAAATTCTAAACTTGGCTTATTTCTACCGGATAAAATATGAGAAATACTAGAGCGTTGTACACCAATTTTTTCAGCAAAGGAAGAAGCGGATTCACCGTAGTAATCTATAACTTTTTGAAGTCTTTTTGAGAATTTTTCAGTGTTTATCATTGTAAATCGATTTGGAGGAGTTTTACTTTACAAATGTAACAATATTGTTTTAAATGTTACTTAAAAAGGAGTTTTAGTTTAAAATTTATAGAATAAATACTTCATATAAAGTATTATAATAATCTGAAAATTAATCATTTAATACTACATAATAGCTTTATTACAATTTTTGGTTAAAAAATCTAATGAAACCGTATACAATTGTATACAAATAGACGGTATTTTGGTGTTTACAATTGTAAAATAGTAAATGTTTACATTTGTAGCATAAAAATAATCAATGAATTTAGAACATATTAAAGCGCTGTTTTCAAAGCATAAGGAAAGGCATCTTTACCATCGTTATATTACCAATGATCATATCGCTCCGCTATTAAAAAAACTTGAGAGTTTTGTTAAGGTTGATGTTATTGGGAAGTCCGTTTTAAACGATTCTATTTATGGTATTGAAATCGGACATGGAAAAAAACGTATTCTCATGTGGTCTCAAATGCACGGAAACGAATCCACTACCACAAAAGCCATTTTCGATGTGTTAAATACGCTTTTAGATAAAACATCTAATCTTAATCATATTTTAGATACCTGCACGTTATATATTATTCCAATTCTAAATCCTGATGGCGCCAAAGCTTATGCCCGGGTAAATGCTAATGAAATTGATTTAAACCGTGATGCTCAGGATTTATCCCAACCAGAGAGCAAAGTATTAAAAAACGTTTTTGAAGCCTTTAAACCTCAGTTCTGTTATAATTTACATGGCCAGCGCAGCATATTTAGTGTTGGAAATACCAATAAAGCTGCTACGGTATCATTTTTGGCACCAGCACAAGATGAAGCTTGTACGATTACTTCAAATCGAAAAATAGCCATGGAGGTGATCAGTGTTATGAATGCTGCTTTGCAAGACCTTATTCCAAATCAAGTAGGGGTGTATGATGATGCTTTTAATTTGAATTGTGTCGGTGATACTTTTCAAAGTAAAAACGTTCCGACTATCTTGTTTGAAGCTGGTCATTATAAGGACGACTATGCTCGCGAACATACTAGAATGTTCATATACATGTCACTTTTGAGTTCCTTGAACTATATTGCTAATAAAAGCCTAAGCGGAAACAACTATGAACCTTATTTAAAAATCCCTGAAAACGGAAAGTTTTTTTATGATGTAATAATTAGAAATGCTAAAAGAAAAACTAAAAATGGAGAAAAAATAACTGATATAGGGATTTTATATCAAGAACGATTGATAAAAGACAAAGTAAGTTTTATACCTAAAGTTGAAAAAATAGAGCACTTAAATGGTTTTTACGGCCATAAAGAATTTAATGCTAATGGTTTTGAGGTGTTTGATGATTGCGGACAACCCATACAAATTAATAACGAAAACGTTTTCGTAATGATAAATAATGAAAAAATCGCATTAAAACCAAAATAAACTCTATCTATAATGCATAATTATTAATAAAAATGTATTAATTTTGCTTTATATCTAAGAAAAGTTAATTATGGGGAAAATTAAATTAGACGAAATCGATCATCAAATTCTTGACATGTTAATCGATAACACAAGAATTCCGTTTACAGACATTGCTAAAAAGTTATTAATCTCGGCAGGAACAGTTCATGTTCGTGTAAAAAAGATGGAAGAAGCAGGAATTATTAGAGGATCTTCTCTCACATTGGATTATAAAAAATTAGGATACTCCTTTATTGCATACGTAGGTGTATATTTAAATAATACCTCTCAAACTAAATTTGTTTTGGAACGCATAAACGAAATTCCTTATGTTACGGTTGCTCATATTACCACTGGTAAATTCAATATTTTTTGCAAAATTAGAGCAAGAAGTACAGAACACGCTAAAGAAATTATATTTCTATTGGATGATATAGAAGGCGTTTATAGAACTGAAACCATGATATCACTTGAAGAAAGTATTAATGATAAAAAACGTTTGATGCATTCTATTTTTAATGATTTGTAAATATTCTATATATAAGAAAAACGGTTCTACCACGAATTTAGTGGAAATGGATGGTTTACTGAAACTTCGATTGCTTAGTACACTTTTTAAAAACGCTGTGAACTTTGTGCAAAACTTGGTGCCCTTTGTGGTTAGTTCGGCGATGTTCATTTAACCACAAAGAACTCAAAGGCAAGGCACAAAGGACACGGAGAATGAATCTATCCATTAAAATAAGGGTAGAACCAGAAAAATTAAAATAAAAGCCCTCATTCAGAGGGTTTTTTGCTTAGAAACTGGTTTTTTATGTGCTTTAAAGAGTTAATAAAACAATTCAAAGAAAAATTTTGAACAATAAACATATAAAATTGATATTTGACATTGTTACTTTTTAATTAAATATATGCTATTCAATTCACTAGAGTTTTTTATTTTCCTTGCTTTAGTTTTTTTTCTTTATTGGTTTTTGCTAAAAAAAAGTTTGACAGCACAAAACATACTGCTTTTAATAGCTAGTTATGTCTTCTATGCCTGGTGGGACTGGAGGTTTCTTTCACTAATTTTATTAAGTACTATTGTTGATTATTTTGTAGGAATAAAAATAGACTCAAATACTGATAAATCTACTAGAAAAAGATGGCTTTGGGTTAGTGTTTTGTTTAATGTTGGTCTTTTAGGTTTTTTTAAATATTATAATTTTTTTGTTGATTCATGGATTGATATGTTCTCCATGTTTGGGTATTCCATAAAAAGTACCTGGACATTGCGTGTCATACTTCCTGTTGGTATTTCATTTTACACCTTTCAAACCATGTCGTATTCATTCGACATTTATTATAAAAAACTAAAGCCTACCAGGGATTTTTTGTCTTTTGCTGCTTTTGTAAGTTTCTTTCCCCAATTAGTGGCGGGCCCAATTGAAAGAGCTTCCAATTTACTTACTCAAATCTTAAACAAAAGGACTTTTAGTTATGGGCAAACGGTAAGTGGTTTAAAATTGATTTTATGGGGACTATTCAAAAAAATGGTTGTTGCAGATGCGTTAGCTCCAATAGTTGATGATATTTTTACAAACTATTCAACATATCCTGCTTCAACCTTAATATTAGGAGTAACACTCTTTAGTTTTCAGGTTTATGGCGATTTTAGTGGTTATTCTGATATAGCTATCGGAACAGCTAAGCTTTTTGGCATTGAATTGATGTCTAATTTTAAATTTCCACAATTTTCCAGGAATGTAGCCGAGTATTGGCAGCGTTGGCATGTATCGTTATCCACATGGTTCAGGCATTATGTTTATATTCCACTGGGTGGCTCTAGGGTTAGCAAATTGAAATCAGTTAGAAATATTATTATTATTTTCTTAGTTAGCGGTTTTTGGCACGGTGCCAATTGGACATTTATTTTTTGGGGTGCCTTTCATGCGTTGGTTTTTATTCCGGTTTTTTTAATGGGGAGAAATGCTATTTATAAAGATTCTGTAGTAGGGCAGGACACCTTTTTTCCTACTTTAACAGAAATTGGGCAGGTGCTATTGACCTTTTCAATTGTAACCTTTTCCAGGATATTTTTTAGATCGGAATCCATAACCGATGCCTTTAAATTTATAAAAAGAATCTTTTCTAATTTTTCATATGGAACCTATCATCACCCCATGGGCTATCGAATGGTTGATTTTTATGTTTTAATTATCTTATTTACGCTTTATGAGTATGCCATTAGAAAAGATGAGCGTTCACCATTTAAGTTTCAATCCAAAGTGGTCAGGTTTGTATGTTACACCATAGTCATTTTATCTATGTTGCTGTTTTATGACGACGGTATTGATAGATCATTTATTTACTTTCAATTTTAGGGAATTCAATAGATTTAGTGGTCTCAAATCAAGTTAAAACTATGTACTTTAGTGCATCTCGCTTTAGCTTCTAAAAAAGGTTTAGCCACAAATTTCACTAATTCACACTAATTTTTTCGTAATGTTAAAAGTAGATACTCAGAATATCTAGATTTTAGAATTTCAGGAATATAACAGACTTTTAGTCTGTTCTTAAAACCTATGGACTTGCAGTCTATAGTCGTTTAGTTTTTTGTTTTTCTTTAATATAGTCAGCTATTACCGAAGCAATTATGCTTCTTCCGTGGTTGTTCCAGTGCATATCATAAACCAGGGTTGTTGGTCTTTTGGACTTTTCAATTCTTTCGCTAAAATCAATAATCCTATATCCCATGGTATTGGAATACTCCAAAAAGGTTTTGCTGGTTGTTCTGGAATCCAATAGAATGGCCGTTTTATTTTTATCGAACCCATAAGTTTGGATTATTTTTTTGAAATTATCCAAATACCTTAAATCCCTAGAATCAATTTCATCAGGATTGCTTATTGATACATTATTATTTGGATTATTGCCAAAAGAAAGCAGTTTGGTCTTTAAACTCCTAAAAGGATGAAGAGCCCCTATATCATCCATATATGAAAGTAATTTGATTTTCCGTTTAATTTTGGAAAAAGTAAAATATTGGGAATCTATCCAGTATTGGTCCGGTTTATAGGAATCGCGTTTTAGGTCGTTTTCAAATTTCATATAAATAATGATTTCATCAATTTCCTGAAATTTGTCCTTATAAGCATTGATCAGATGTAATTCATCAGCAAAATCATATCCTGCATGCCCATATTCAAATACTTTGGTACCATCATTTAATTTGTTTTCAACTTTTGCACCAATAGAATTATAATAGTTTTGATGAAGGCCTTCTATAAATGAATCCCCAATAAGGGCCACATCTGTTTTATCATCTGAAGGTATGAATTCCCTGTATGAGTTAAATCCGGATTTATTGATATGGTAATGGGCAAAATTCATTTTCCTGTTTCCGGTAACAGAAAAACCATCTTGGTTGGGGGCATAGGTTTTAACGTTTAAATCATTGATTATAAAAACGGGCTGTTCTTGGTATAAATGAAACACACGGGTTATTAATTCTAAACAAATTAGAATTAATACCGCGTATAATAAGGTTTTTCCAAATAGTAATTTCAAGTTAAAATATTTAGCTTTAAGTTATAAATATAATTAGTAATTCTATCTATTGAATTTAAAATCGATAAACTTCAATTATTTAAGTTGTTGTTTAGTTTCAACTTAATGAATATTAGTAACAAGACTTTGACAAGGTCTCGAAGTGATACGATAACACTCAAACATTATTCACGTTATATCAATCAAATACTGCTGTTTTTTTTAGAAGTTTTTCAGGGATTTCATTAAACGTTGTTACCTCTTGTTTAAATAAACGCCACTTTTCCACGCGCAGTTTATATGGAAAAAACCCTGAGCGTTTGCATCCCTTGAGTGAAGGAATATTATCAATGCCTACACAAGTAATAATCCATCTAACGCCCAATTCATTTCCTTTAAGGGCAATTTTTGACATTGCTGCGGGCATTACATACAACCCTCTAAACGAAGGAATGGTATAGGCGCGCTCCAGTATGGCTTCGTTTTCATTGGGTAAAGGCAAATTTTTTCCAAAAAAGCTTTTAATTTTTGAATTTTGAGACGAATGCATTAACCATTGTCTATAACAAGGAACATCGTCGTTAGTAGTAGCTACGTAACAGTTTAAAATATTTTGCTTTATTAATAAATCATCCTCCGGTAAGTCAATAAAATGAGATAAGTCTTTTTCTTCCTGCAACCGAATTTTAAGATCAATTTTAGCTACGGGGTCTATAAATTCTTCTTTTAAATCCCTTCTAAGAACAAGGGATTTTTTGTTCGAATATATTTTCGTCCTCAACAGGTGGTAAGATTCAATAAGTTTACCTTGTGCAATCATGCCAAATAATGTCTTGGCTCTCTTTAGAAATGTTTTCATTTTTGGTTGTTTTAGTTTACAATATAAATGATGCCCATATGATTATTAAGTAATAATTGACCAATAGTAAATAAATTCGATATTCTGAAGAAATGTTTTATAAAATGTTCTAAGTACATGACAAAAATTGAAACATATATTTTAAGTCGCTAATTATCAATAGT
>CAXBID010000231.1:0-6183 GCA_963975495.1 uncultured Flavobacteriaceae bacterium
ATGTTAATAAGTTTGTTTCCAAATTTAGACGGTTTGGAATATATTTGTAAGTAGCGATTTTCTAAACTAAAAAAGCATTTTTATAGATGAAATTTATAGTATCAAGTACTTATTTATTAAAGCAATTACAAGTATTAGGCGGGGTTATCAATAACTCGAACACCTTACCTATTTTAGATAATTTTTTATTTGAATTAGACCACACAAAACTTACTGTTTCGGCAAGCGATTTAGAAACCACTATGGCTTCTAGTTTAGATGTTGAAAGCGATAGTAAAGGAAGTGTTGCCATTCCAGCACGTTTATTACTTGATACTTTAAAAACGTTTCCTGAGCAACCTTTAACCTTTGTTATTGAAGATAATAATACCGTTGAAATAAGCTCGAACCACGGTAAATATGCTTTGGCTTACGCCGATGGTAACGAATTCCCGAAAGCAGTAGCACTTGAAGATCCAAGTAAAACGGTTATAACCGGAGATGTTTTAGCAACCGCTATTAGTAAAACTATTTTTGCTGCTGGTAACGATGATTTACGCCCTGTAATGAGTGGCGTGTTTTTCCAATTTTCAACTGAAGGCTTAACTTTTGTGGCAACAGATGCTCACAAATTGGTTAAGTATACGCGTGAGGATGTAAAAGCAAGTCAGGTTGCTGAGTTTATCATGCCCAAAAAACCTTTGAATCTTTTAAAGGGCATTTTGGCAGCTAGTGAAGATGATGTAACGATTGAATACAATGAAAGTAATGCAAAATTCACGTTTGAGAATTCTGAACTTATTTGTCGTTTAATTGATGGTAAATATCCGAATTACGAAGCGGTAATACCTAAAGAGAATCCAAACAAATTAGCTATTGATAGAACACAGTTTTTAAATTCTGTGCGTCGTGTTAGTATTTTCTCTAATAAAACAACGCATCAAATTCGTTTAAAAATTGCTGGTGCTGAATTAAATATTTCTGCTGAAGATATTGATTACAGCAATAAAGCAGAAGAACGTTTAACTTGTGATTATCAAGGTGATGATATGCAAATTGGTTTTAACTCACGTTTTTTAACGGAGATGCTGAATAACTTAACTTCTGACGAGGTGCAATTAGAAATGAGTATGCCAAACAGAGCAGGTATTTTAACACCTGTTGATGGACTTGATGAGGGCGAGCAAATTACTATGCTTGTTATGCCTGTGATGTTGAATAACTAAATTCCTGCGCAGGCAGGAATCTCACGATACAAAAGCGGTAATCTTAATTAGGTTGCTGCTTTTTTTGTATCTCTTGATTTTGTCAGGAAAATTATCTAGATTCGTTTAGCGTTATATATAAATCATTAAAACGGATTCATATTCTTAATTACATTGGCAATATTTACTTAAATTAATCAATTATGAAGACATATTTAAAAATTTTTGTAATAGTACTTTTTATTAGTTGTGAAAACGACAAAAAAGATTTCACAAGTTTAGTGGAAGTTAACCAAACAACTATTAGCAATCATATTGAGCGTCTAGCGTCCGATGAGTTTCTAGGAAGAAAGCCATTTACTGAAGGAGAAATAAAGACTGTAAAGTATTTAAAAGATGAGTTTGAAAAATTAGGAGTTTTACCAGGAAATGGTAATAGTTTTTTTCAAGATGTTCCAATGGTGGAAATTACAGGCACTCCATCAGAAAAAATGATTATTTCAGGAAAAAATGGAAGCATTAATTTAGAATACTTAAAAGATTTTGTTGCCACAACAAATAAATCAGAAACTGACGTAAACCTTAAAGACTCAGATCTTGTATTTGCAGGTTATGGAATCATTGCTCCTGAATATGGATGGAATGATTATGATGGAATAGATTGGAAAGGAAAAACTGCTGTTGTTTTAATAAACGATCCTGGCTTTAAATCTGGTGATTCAACCTTATTTAAAGGAAATGAAATGACTTACTATGGCCGCTGGACCTATAAATATGAAGAAGCTGCAAGACAAGGTGCAGATGGACTTATTATTATTCATGATACTGAGCCAGCCTCTTATGGTTGGAATGTAATTGAATCTGGTTGGAGTGGTGCACGGTTAATTATAGAAAGTGATTTACCTCTGTTAAATGTAGAGTCATGGATAAGTGGAGAAAGTGCTAAAAAAATGTTTGATATTTCAACTATGAAAGGTCAAGATTATAAAACCCTTTCTAAAAATAAAACCTTTAAACCAATTCCTTTAGATTTAAAAGTTTCAGTAGAAATTAAAAATAAGATCAAAAAAGATGTTTCTAAAAATGTAGTTGCACTTATACCAGGTACAGACAGAAAAGACGAATTTATTATATACTCAGCGCATTGGGACCATTTTGGTGTTGGTAAAGCTATAAATGGTGACTCCATCTACAATGGATCAGTAGATAACGCATCTGGTACGGCAGGTTTATTAGCAATTGCTGAAGCGTTCAAAAAATCCAAAGCTACAAAACGTTCAATTGTCTTATTAGCAGTTACTGGAGAAGAACAAGGATTATTAGGTTCAGCATATTATTCAGAAAATCCAATTTTTAATCCTAAGAAAACAGTTGCAAATATTAATATAGATGCGCTTGATAGTCCAGGAAAAATGAAAGATTTAACGATTACAGGTTTTGGTCAATCTGAAATGGATGTATATGCCAAAGAAGCCGCTACTCAACAAAATAGGTATATTATTCCCGATCCAGAAGCCGAAAAAGGATATTTCTTTAGATCAGATCATTTTAATTTTGCTAAAATAGGAATACCTGCTTTGTATGCAAGTGGTACTTATGAAGGATTTGATCATAGTATTGAAGAAATAAAAAAGTACAAAGATAATTATCGTATGAATAAATATCATCAACCTTCTGACGAATACAATCCTGAAACAACAGAATTAAGTGGTGTTCAATTAGATTTACAATTATTTTTTAATGTAGGTTTTAAATTATCTAATGAAGAATATTTCCCAAAATGGTACGATGGAAGTGAATTTAAAACTGCTAGAAAATAAAACTATTGCGTTAAGGGTTGCAGTGGAAAGCCCACAGTGAGGTATGAACGAAGACTTGCAACCCACGCTAGCGCTCGACTGTGTCGAGTGCCGATTTTGAATAAGCCATAAAGGCAATAAATTTCAATAAGAAAAATTGATTTAGCACTCGTTACAAACGAGCACTAGCAAGACCTAGCAAGGCGTTTTAATTATCTCGTACCCCAAAATATTATAAAACAAAAAAGCTCATCTATTGGCGAGCTTTTAGTTTATCTCATACTAACTAATAAAATTAAGAAGAGATAACGTTTTTAATTTATAAAATTAATTGATAATGGGTATTTAGGTGTTTCGCCATGGCTTGCTTTAATGGCATTTACTATGGGGAAAATAATAGATAAAATACCTAATACTATAAAGCCCAATATACCTAAACCGAACAGTAATATAAGTGGAATACAGATGATAAAGTAAAGGATTAAACTTAATTGAAAGTTTATAATATTTTTACCGTGCGCATCCATTTGATATACTTTTTCTTTTTGGGTAAGCCATAATACTAGCGGTAGTATTAAACTACCAAAACCAGTTACTAAAGTAATTAACTGACTTAAATGTGTGATGACTATAAGTTGATTGTCTTGTTTCATATGTCTTTTATATTTTAATAAATGAGTCATATGCAATGCTTATAAAATAAAAAAAATTGTAGTAAACTTTTCTACATAGCATTTCATGATGATTGTGTTTTTGATTGATACTTATATGACGCACACAACTGTAAAATGTTACAAAAATTGGAATTTTTTTTTGTGAGATAGGGTGTTAATTATTATTATTAAACATATTACCCCGCATTTTATTATAATGCGCTTCAAACCATACGGGTTGTTCAATGTCATAATCATAAATATACTCAGCTATTTTTTCAATGGTTTCTTCTGGATATGGTATTTTTTGCATCACCCCAAAGCGTCTTACGGCACCAAACATTTTTGCATCCTTTTCATTTGGGTTTTTTACCCAGTTTTGCATATCTGCAATAAATGCTTCTTTTGAAGTGTCTTTAAGGATATAACGTCTTTTAATGGCTATCATTGGCGGTGCTATCCTGTTTTCTTCAGTTGTTGTTGCGTTATGGCACGCATAACAATTGGTTTCCATTAAGCGTTTTCCGGGGTAAATAGAATCTTGAATAGTGTTAGGATTCAATTTTGCGTAAGACATTTTGTTAGAATTGTTACAGCCAACAAATAACAAAACAATTACTGCTACAATTGGTATTGATTTCATTTTATATACGATTTTAATTAGTTTAAATATGCTATTAAAAACTACTTGCTTTTTTTCATTACTAAAAATGGAATATCGATTTTAGAAGCAAAGGTTTCAACGGAGTGTTTGGTAAATAATCGTTCTAAAAAAGTATGGTTTTTGCTTAGCATAGCAATCATTTTTATATTATTACTAATGGCATAATCATGAATATTATTATAAACATTTTTATCATCTGAAACGATTCTACTATATTCAACTTTAGTGAAGTTAGTATGGAAAAAATTCATGTTTTGACTTAAATTTTCTGCAAAATCATTTTCCTCAACAACATGCAACACGTTTAATTTAGAACTATTAAGTTTCAATATTTCTTTTAGGGGCTGTAAATCTTCAATAAAATAAGATGAAGAAAAACTACTTGTAAATGCGATAGCATCAATGTTCTTATACTTACAACCATCTGGAATTGCTAAAACCGGCACATTACACCGTTGTATAACATGTATTGTATTACTACCAAAAATCACTTTTTCTAAACCTGAAGCGCCTTTTGTTCCCATAACTATAAAATCTATATGATGTTTTTCACAAATTTGATTTATTGAATCTACAAAATTATCATAGTCTACGATGGAGTAAAATGAATGATTTTCGTTTTTTGATTTATTTTCAATATGTGAGATAATATTAGCAATGGATTTTTTAGCAGCGTCAATTAAAGTATTATATACACTAGCTGATGTTGAAACTGACATCATATCATCCGAAATAAATGAAGACGCCTTTTGCACATTTAGGATATAAAAATTACAAGCCGTATGCTCAAATAGTTTTATAGCAAAATTGATAGCGTTAATAGAGTTTTTAGAAAAATCAGTAGGTAATAATATGTTTTTCATATCGATAAGAGAATAGATTTCCGAGTAAATATAGTTTGACTAATTACCTAAAACAATGACAATTATCAGCTATTGAAAAGATTAGGCCTTATTTAATAAAAGTTATTATATTGAGAGTCTGTTTAAGATTTTGATTTAGAACAGTAAGTAATTTCTACATGATTTTGTATATTTGCTGAATTGCTATATAAACGCATACAAAAATTGTTAATCCCTAAGGCTAATTATTGTAAGGTTTAACCAAATAACCTGTCATAAACTACATGAAAATCTTTAGTACGCTTACACTTTTCGCACTATTAGGGACTTGTGCCACGAAAAAATACACGGAAAAAATTCAAATTCTTAAAGATAATATTGCACTAGCTGATAGTACTTTAGTTATTAAATATGCTAATACCATTACATCAAAAGAATTAAAAAAGCATTTATACAAGTATGCCTCTGATGAATTTGAAGGACGTAAAGTTGGTGAAGAGGGGCAAAAAAAGGCAGCTCAATTTCTTAAAGATTACTATATAAGCGAAAACATAGAATCGGCTTTTGGGGGCGATAATTATTATCAAAGCATTCCTAGTGATTTCTTTTCAAAAAACATTAAAGCATCTGAAAATGTTTTAGCTTTTATTCAAGGTTCTGAAAAACCTGATGAAATCTTAATAATATCGGCACATTTAGATCATCTTGGAGTTTTAGACGATTGTAGGATAAGTTACGGTGCCGATGATGATGGCTCTGGAACGGTAGCACTTATGGAGATGGCACAAGCCTTTGCCTTAGCAAAAAAAGAAGGTCATAGTCCTAAACGAAGTGTTTTATTTCTACATCTAACAGCCGAAGAAATTGGCAAAAAAGGATCAGAGTATTATACTGAAAACCCCGTATTCCCATTAGAAAATACCATTGCTAATTTAAATATAGATATGATAGGTCGTATTGATGATATTCATGAAAATAATAAGAATTATTTATACATAATTGGATCGGATAGATTGAGCAAAGAGTTACATTATATTTCTG
>CAXBID010000232.1:0-6170 GCA_963975495.1 uncultured Flavobacteriaceae bacterium
CAGTATTTAACTTCATGGTAATAATCGAACCAAGGTTATAAAAGTCAATGTGATGTCCCTTTGCGGCTAATCTGAAATCCAAAGCCACCGTTTTTAACGGTGATTGTTTACTTTTTAGAAAGTTATGAATTTAAAGATTACTGTTTATCAATTAGTTACAATCAAGTCTTTGTTCTTCCCCGAAATTTCGGGGCTAACAGCAAAGCGGTCTGGATTCTTTAATCGGACAATAATGATTCTTTTATTAAACGTCTCGAAATCACTATTTTTTTTAATCTCTCAAAATACTTCTCGAGATTACGATTTTTTGAATTTCAGAAGTCCCCTCATAAATTTGGGTAATTTTAGCATCACGCATTAAGCGTTCCACGTGATAGTCTTTAACAAAACCGTTGCCACCATGAATTTGCACAGCTTCAACCGTGTGTTCCATGGCTACAGACGATGCATAAAGTTTGGCCATAGCACTAGATTTATCGTAATTATGACCTTGGTCTTTATCCCATGCAGCTTTCATAACAAGCATTCTAGCAGCTTCAATTTCAGTGTACATATCGGCTAATTTAAAAGCAATAGCTTGATGATTACATATTTCGGTGCCGAATGCTTTACGTTCTTTGGAATATTTTAACGCCAATTCATAAGCGCCAGAAGCAATTCCTAAGGCTTGGGCTGCGATACCAATTCGTCCACCAGATAGGGTTTTCATGGCAAACCTAAAACCTGATCCATTTACACCTATTCTATTTTTTTTAGGTAATTTCAAATCGTTAAATTGAAGTGTATGTGTATCGCTTCCGCGGATTCCCAATTTATCTTCCTTAGGGCCAATATGAAACCCTTCCATGCCTTTTTCAACAATAAACGCATTGATTCCATGAGAGCCTTTATCCCTATCCGTTTGCGCAATAACTATGTAAACATCAGATCGTCCACCATTGGTTATCCAGTTTTTTGTGCCGTTAATAAGATAATGGTCACCTTTATCAATGGCTGTGGTGCGTTGTGAAGTCGCATCACTTCCCGCCTCAGGTTCGCTTAAGCAAAAAGCACCCACATATTCTCCAGTAGCGAGTTTGGTTAAATATTTTTGTTTTTGTTCTTCAGAGCCATAGGCCTCAATACCGTAACAAACTAATGAGTTGTTTACGGAAACAATTACAGAAGCCGAAGCATCAATTTTAGATAATTCTTCCATGATAAGCACATAAGAAATGGCGTCCATACCACTTCCCCCGTATTTTGGATCCACCATAATACCCATAAAACCAAGCGCCCCCATTTTTTTAACAAGCGCATCGGGAAATTCCTGTTTGTTATCGCGTTCTATGACACCGGGCAGTAATTCGGTTTGTGCAAAATCACGAGCGGCGTCGCGTATCATTTTATGTTCTTCAGAAAGGCTAAAATTCATAATTCGTAATTAAATTGTTGTTTTGGTAAAAAAAGCTCACAAATATAGCGTTTTAGCGTGAATATTTCAATTGGGATTATTATTTTTACGACAAATGGAGGAAAAAAAATATCGAGTTATCGGGGTTATGTCTGGAACATCTTTAGATGGGATAGATCTGGTTTTAGTTGAATTTAAATACGGCTTGAATTGGAGCTTTAAAATTCATCATGCTGAAACCATAGCTTATAAAAAAAAACGGGAAGATTTATTAAAAAACTTGGTTTCTTTTACTTCAAAAGAATTACATAAAATAGACCAAGATTATACCAGTTATCTAGCTAAAATAATATCCAGCTTTATTAAAAAATATAGCATTAAAAATTTAGATGCTATTTGTTCGCATGGACATACAGCACTGCATCAACCCGAAAAGGGAATCACATATCAAATCGGTAATTTACCTCTTTTAGCCAAACTTTTAAATCATAAAATAGTTTGCAATTTCAGGGTTCAAGATGTTGAGTTAGGCGGACAAGGAGCGCCGTTAGTGCCCATTGGAGATAAGTTGTTATTTGCTGAATACCATTTTTGTTTAAATTTAGGGGGGTTTGCAAATGTTTCAACACAGATTAATAACGAGCGCATTGCTTATGACATTTGTCCCGCAAATATTGTATTAAACCATTACGTTAAAAAACTCGGTTTTAATTATGATGATAAAGGTAAAATGGCATCAACAGGAACTATAAATCAGAAATTGCTAAATACATTGAATGCTTTGCCTTTTTACAACAAAGGGTATCCAAAATCATTGGGTCTGGAATGGGTGGATAACACTATTTTTCCTTTGATTGATTCGTTTCAAATAAAAATTGAGGATATCCTGAAAACTTTTGTTGAACATATAGCAATTCAACTAGCTTCAGAAATTAATAAAAAAAGTAATGTTTCGGTGCTAATTACAGGTGGCGGTGTTTATAATACGTACTTAATTGAAAGACTTCAAGATAAAACAGAGAATAATATTGTTATTCCCGATGCTAGTTTAATTGAATTTAAGGAAGCGGTAATTTTTGGTTTTTTGGGGGTCCTAAAATTGAGAAACGAAAACAATTGTTTAAAAAGTGTTACTGGGTCTTTAAAAGACCATAGTTCGGGCGAAATTTATCTTCCATAAAAATAATCCAAAATTAACCCAAAGGAATTTTAGTTTTTTATATTTGTTACATTGATAATTTAAAATTTCTCTTATGAATCAGCTTTAGCTACGCTTAAATTACGATTGAAAAAATGAGTGGGGCTAAAACGAATTATAAGTAATTGGAAATGAAAGAATTATTAAAAAAATACGAAAATAAAGAACCTGAAATTGTTTTTAACTGGAAAGATTCCGAAACCGAAGCTGAAGGTTGGGTAGTAATCAATTCATTACGCGGTGGTGCAGCAGGTGGCGGAACTAGGATGCGAAAAGGGCTGGATATGAACGAAGTTTTATCGTTAGCAAAAACTATGGAGATTAAATTTACAGTCTCTGGTCCAGCAATTGGTGGTGCCAAATCAGGTATAAATTTCGATCCTAAAGATTCAAGAAAAAAAGGCGTTTTAGAACGTTGGTACAAAGTTGTATCGCCGCTTCTTAAAAGTTATTATGGTACAGGTGGCGATTTAAATGTTGATGAAACTCACGAAGTCATCCCAATAACTGAAGAAAGCGGTGTTTGGCATCCACAAGAAGGTGTTTTCAATGGGCATTTTAAACCCACAGAAGCTGATAAGATAAATAGAATAGGGCAGTTGCGCCAAGGTGTTATAAAAGTGATTGAAAACATTGAGTATTCTCCAGATGTTTCTAGAAAATATACAGTAGCTGATATGATTACTGGTTTTGGTGTAGCTGAAGCTGCTAAACATTATTATGATGTTTACGGGGGTTCTGTTAAAGGTAAAAGAGCTGTAATTCAAGGTTTTGGAAACGTTGGAGCTGCTGCAGCTTATTATTTGTCTCAAATGGGAGCAAAAGTGGTAGGCATTATTGATATTGCTGGAGGATTAATAAATGAGGAAGGTTTTACATTTGAAGACATCACAAATTTGTTTTTAGCAAAAAAGGGAAATACTTTAGAAGCTTATAATTTAATTCCGTTTAATGAAATTAATGAAAGCATTTGGAAGCTGCAAACCGAAATTTTTGCGCCTTGTGCAGCTTCCAGATTAATTACCATTCATCAAATAGATGAGATGATTGATAGTGGTTTAGAAGTCATTACCTGTGGTGCTAATGTGCCGTTTGCTGATAAGGAAATTTTCTTTGGTCCCATAATGGAACATACCGATTACCGCGTAAGTTTAATACCTGATTTTATTTCAAATTGTGGAATGGCTCGGGTTTTTGCGTATTTTATGGAGCGTCGTGTGCAAATGACAGATGAAGCCATATTTAGTGATACATCAAATAAAATAAAAGAAGCCATACAAAAAGTATACAATAAAAATAAATCGAAAACAGGCATTAGTGCGACCGCATTTGAAATAGCACTAAACCAACTAATTTAATAAATAAATTTATGGAAGCAACAATTATTTTGGTATTTGTAATGGGCTATTTAGCTATCACATTGGAACATAGTATAAAAATAGATAAACTTATTCCAGCATTGGTTATGATGGCTATAAGTTGGGCTTTAATAGCTTTAGGTATTGATAGCTTCCCGCAATGGTTTGATTCCAGTAAACATTTGCTTTTAGAGAATTTTGGATTGCTTGGGCATGAAGAAAAGATGAATCTGATGGAAGAAACCTTACTACATCATTTGGGTAAAACTTCCGAAATTTTAGTCTTTCTTTTAGGTGCTATGACCATTGTTGAAATTATAGATTATTTTGATGGATTTTCAACGATTAAGGAATTCATAAAAACAAAGAATAAAATAAGAATTTTATGGATATTTTCAATATTAGCCTTCATATTATCTGCTATTATCGATAACCTTACGGCTACGATTGTATTAATTTCAATTCTTCAAAAAATAGTTAAAGACAGAAGTGTACGTATTTGGTTTGCAGGTTTAATTATTATTGCTGCAAATGCTGGTGGAGCTTGGTCGCCAATAGGTGATGTTACAACAACCATGTTATGGATTGGTAAAAAAGTAACTACAGGATATTTAATAGGTTATTTACTTTTGCCTTCATTTTTATGTATGGCAGTACCATCTTTAATCGCTTCGTTTTTACCTGCGTTTAAGGGTGATTTGGATATAGAGGAGACACAAGAGAAAAGTAAATCGCGTTATAGCGGAACAATGCTTTATTTAGGACTAGGAGCTATTGTGTTTGTACCCGTTTTTAAAACGGTTACACATTTACCTCCTTACGTTGGGATGATGCTTTCCTTAGGTGTAGTAGCTACATTTGCTGAAATTTATAGCAGTTCTAAATTTAGCATGACAGAATTTAACGCTGAGGAAAGTGAGTTGCATGCACAACACAGCCCTGTGCATCAATCACTATCAAAAATAGAGTTACCAAGTATATTATTTTTCTTAGGCATTTTGATGGCGGTTGCCGCTTTAGAATCTTTAGGAATTTTATTTGGTTTTGCCGGTTCACTTCAAGAATCTATGCCAATGTTAGGAACTGAATTGCATCAGGAAAATCATGAAGGTGTTTCAGATTTAGTAGTATTATTACTCGGGGTAGGTTCAGCGGTTATAGATAATGTGCCTTTAGTGGCAGCTAGTTTAGGAATGTTTCATGAACCAATAGATAATGAACTTTGGCATTTTATAGCTTATTCTGCTGGAACAGGCGGTAGTATGTTAATCATTGGGTCTGCAGCTGGTGTTGTTGCTATGGGAATGGAAAAAATAGATTTTTTCTGGTACTTAAAAAAGATTTCTTGGTTAGCTCTGGCAGGTTTCCTTGTAGGGGCAGCAGCATTTATGGTAACAAGAACCTGGTTTTAATATAATTTAAACTAAAAAGACACGTTATACAATTGCAATAAATTAAAATATATGCTAAATACACTAATACAAAACCAACAGGAAGGAGCAGAATTGCTCACAGATGGTGAGTCTGTCGAGAAAACACTTTCCATAATTGAATTAATAAGTAGCGGCGGAGCCGCAGGGCAAGTTATTATAGCTATCCTGTTTTTATTACTTGTATTTGCCATTTATATTTACTTTGAGCGCATATTTGCTATAAAAGCAGCCTCAAAAGTAGATGCGAATTTCATGAATCAAATTAAAGACCATGTGAGCAATGGTAAAATTGATTCGGCTCAAATGTTGTGTGTACAATTAAACACCCCTGTTTCTCGCCTTATAGGTAAGGGTATTTCTAGAATAGGGAAACCACTTGCAGATATTAATACGGCTATAGAAAACGCTGGTCGTTTAGAAATTTACGGACTAGAAAAGAACGTGAGTATTCTGGCAACTATATCTGGTGCAGCACCAATGATTGGGTTTCTTGGAACAGTTGTCGGAATGATATTAGCAATATTTGAACTCGCTAATGCGGGAGGAACCATACAAATGGATGTTTTAGCTAGCGGATTATATACTGCAATGACAACTACTGTTGCAGGTTTAATAGTAGGTATTGTCGCTTACATAGCGTATAATCATTTGGTTGTAAGAACCGACAAAGTGGTCTATCAAATGGAAGCAAATTCATTGGAATTTCTAGATCATTTAAACGAACCTACTTAATATAAAACATCCATAACTAAAACTTGATACCCAAGGAAATGATTAAATGGATGTCG
>CAXBID010000233.1:0-6148 GCA_963975495.1 uncultured Flavobacteriaceae bacterium
ACTGCGACTGAAAACTGCGACTGAAAACTGAATACGGCCTACTTAGTCGATTCTCTTTCAATTATTTCGGTCTCTAAAACTATTTTTATAAAGTCTTTTTTTGTGTCGTTATTAGTAAAGTATTGTTCGGTTTCAACATCTTCTGCTTCTAATCTATCTATAAGTAAATTTGCCGCTTGCTCTCCCATTTTTTGCCCATGTTGACTAACGGTTGTAAGGCTGGGTGTGGCATGTTTTGATAGTACCCCATCAGTAAAACCAATAACTTGAATATCATCTGGAATACTAAATCCTAGTTTTCTGGCCACTTTCATTGCGGTTACCGCATAAAGCTCGTTTACGGCAAAAAGGCCGTCTATTTTTGAATTTGCCTTAAAAAATAATCCGATTTCATTTTCCAATATTTCTACATGATTTTCAACATCTAAACTATCATCAATTTTTAATATTAAATTTGGGTTTGCAATAATGTTGTTTTCTTCTAGGGCTTCTAAATACCCCTGAGTTCTTAATCTGCCCACACTTACATAATCCATGGTAGTAATGAGCGCTATGTTTTTGCACCCGTTTTCAATAAGTTTGGTTACGGCTTTTGCTGCGCCATTAAAGTCGTCAACAATTACTTTATCACAATCTACTTCATTTACCACTCGATCAAACATAACTATGGGCATGCCTTGATTTATAGTGGCATTAAAATGATGATAATCTTGCTTTAACAATGTTTCTTTTGAAATAGATAAAATAAACCCATCTATACTGCCATTTGCGAGGAGTTCCATGTTTATAATCTCCTTAGTAAACGACTCGTTAGATAAACCAACTATAACATTATAGCCTCGCCTGTTAGCAATTCTCTCGATACCTCGAATTACGGTTGAGAAAAAATGGTGCACAATTTCAGGAATTAAAATACCTATGGTTTTAGTCTTTCTATTTTTTAAACTAAGCGCAATATTATTGGGTTTATAATTATAAAGTTTAGCAAAAGCTTGAATTTTTTGGGTGGTATCTTCACTAATTTCTTTACTGTTACTTAGTGCTTTAGAAACCGTTGAAATAGAGACATCTAACTCTCTAGCTATTTGTTTTAAAGTAATTTTTCTTTTCATTAAATTTTATAATTACAAACCTTTAAAATATTCTAAGATAAAGGTATTAAACAATTCTGTTAATTATTCGTTTTCCTCAATATTTCGATCAAAAATTAAAAAGTTGTCAACACGAAAACGTTTTCGCTAAGAATTTCGTAATTGAAAATTATTTCTTAACCATTTCTTTACATAAATTTATCATCGAGAAGTGAAAATATAACAAACTAAATTACTCATTAAATTAATAACATTGTATGAAAACAACTATTAATAGTTTACTGTTTTTTCTGTTTTTTGCACCAATCATTGTATTTGGCCAAACAAGCTTAACAGGAACAGTTACAGAACAATCAACTTCTATACCGCTACCAGGGGTAAATGTCTTTATAAAAGGCACATCAACTGGAACTGCGACAGATTTTGATGGTAATTACACACTAGAAGTCAACAATGGAGATGTTTTGGTCTTTTCTTATATTGGCTATCAACCACAGGAAATTACATTCTCCGGTCAAGCAACATTAAATGTTCAGCTAACTGAGGATACTGCACAACTTGAAGAAATAGTTATTATTGGTTATGGTAGTGTAAAGAAGGAAGACTTAACAGGATCTGTTGATGTCATTTCTTCTAAAGATTTTAATCAAGGGGCTGTAATGTCACCCGATCAATTAATACAAGGTAAAGCTGCTGGTGTAAGAATTACAAGTGCTGGTGGGCAACCTGATGCGGCGCCAAATATTAGAATTAGAGGGGGCTCATCACTTTCAGGCAACAATGCGCCTTTAATAGTAATTGACGGGGTGCCACTGGATAATGGTGGTGTTGCTGGTGTTGGAAATCCATTAAACCTTATTAACCCTAATGATATTGAAAGTTTCACTGTGCTCAAAGATGCATCTGCAACTGCTATTTATGGTTCGCGTGCTTCTAACGGTGTGCTTATTATTACAACTAAAAAGGGAACTTCTGGAGAAGCAAAGTTTAATTTTTCTGCCAGAACCTCTTTAAGTGAAATTACTAGAAGCAATCAAGTTTCAGTTTTTGATGGAAATGAGTTTTTAAGATTTGCTAATACTTATTTTCCAGATGATATCAGTTCCATTGGCGTGCCTGTTGGTTCAGTTGACACTGATGAGCCATTTAGTGTATTTAATACACCCGCAGGCGATAGAGCTATTTATAATACAAATTGGCAAGATGCTATTTATAGAACTGCTGTTACTCAAGATTATAATTTTAGTGCTAGAGCTTATTTATTTGACAAGGTTCCTTTAAGAGCTTCCGTGGGTTATAACGAAACAGAAGGTGTTGTAAAAACAAATGATTATGAAAGAGTTACTGCGTCATTAAGATTAACGCCTAAGTTTTTTGATGACCATTTAAAAGTAGATTTTAATGCCAAAGGAACATCAGTAAACAAAAATGCTGTAGATGAAGGCGGTGCAATAGGTGGCGCTATATCTATGGATCCTACAAAACCAATTTATGATGCTAATTCTATTTTTGGTGGATTTTATCAGCAATTGCAAGCGCCAGGTAGTTTAGACCCAAACGCAAAAGCTGGTTCTACTAACCCATTGGGGGTTTTATTGCAAAGACAACGACCTGAAAAAGTGCAACGTTTATTAGGTAATATTGAGTTAGACTATAAAATGCATTTTTTACCAGAATTGCGCGCTGTAGTTAATTTGGGCTTAGAGGCCTCTAGAGCTGATATTGAGGAGCGATTTTCTGAAAATGCGCTTAACAGTTATACTCAAATTTTCAGTGCAGATCCTGATAACCCTTTGCCTACCGGTACTTATATTTTACAACCAGGAGTATCTTATGCTGAAAGACAACATATTACTAATACAACTATGGAGTCTTACTTAGCTTATAGAAAAGAGTTTGACAATTCTTTTATAAATAACTTTGATATTCAAGCAGGGTATTCCTATCAAAATTTTAAGAACGATGGAAATAAAGACGAATATTTTGGGGATCCTGATTTTTCAACTGATTTAGATCCTAGTGAATATGACTTAGATAATGATGGGGTAACTGGTGATAGGGTACCTAACATAGATCCTAATAATCCCAATAAACGTTTTTTTAATGAATTAAATTTACAATCCTTTTTTGGTAGAGCTAATATTAATTTAGGAAACAGATATTTATTAACAGCTTCATTTAGAGCTGATGCTTCTTCATTTTTTACGGAAGAAAACAGATGGGGATATTTTCCTTCGGCAGCTTTAGCTTGGAAAGTTAAGGAAGAAACATTTTTAAAGGATGTGAATTTTGTAAACGACTTTAAAATACGTTTGGGTTGGGGTAAAACTGGTCAGCAAGATATTTCAGGTCAAGTGGGGTTTTATCCATCTATTCCACTGTTTGAGATAGGATCTCCTCAAAGTCAGTATATTTCAGGCGTAAACTTATATAATGCTAAAGAGTTTAACCCAGATTTAACTTGGGAAAAAACAACAACCTATAACCTAGGTGTAGATTTTGATTTCTTTAATAATAACTTTATTTCAGGTTCGTTTGATATTTATAAAAGAGAAACAACCGATTTATTAGTATTATCGACTGTTCCTCCTGGGCAAGCATTGAGTGATCAGGTTATTCAAAATGTGGGTGATACTGAAAGTAAAGGTTTTGAATTAAATTTAAACTTAAACCCCATTCAAAATGATAATTTTAACTTGTCCTTAAACGGAAACTTATCATACAACTTTACTGAGGTTACCAATTTAGAGGGTGTAGAACAAATTAACGCACCAAATGGTGGTTTAGCTATTGGAACAGGAAACATATTATTAAGACATGCTTTAGGTGAGCAAGCAGGTTCTGCTTGGGTGCTTAAGCAAGTTTATGATGTAGATGGCGACCCCATTTTAGGTTCTTTTGTTGACTTAAATGATGATGGTAGAATTACGGAAGACGATAGATATTACAGAGCTATTCAACCTAATTGGACCTTTGGTTTTGGTTTTAATATGAATTACAAAAACTGGGATTTGAGCGCAAGCCTTAGAGGTCAGTTGGACGGAGAGATTTATAACTCTAGAAAATTAACACATGGTGCTATTGATAATGCGAAATCGTTAGACGGTACGTTTTTTGTTAACTCTTTAAACTTTTTTACTGGAGAAGCAAACCCCGTATTTACAGATATTTTGGACCCTGTACAGTACTCTGATTATTTTATAGAAGGGGCTTCTTTTTTACGATTCGAAAACATTGTTTTAGGTCACACTTTAACAAATGTGTTAAAAAATGCAACACTTAAAGTTTATGCTGCTGTTAATAATCCGTTCCTTATTACAAATTATTCGGGACAGGATCCTGAGAATTTCACAGGAATTGATAATGACTTTTACCCAAGAGCAACGGTGTATAATTTAGGTGTAAATATTGATTTTTAAACTATGAAAAACATGAAAAATAACACGTTAAAATTTCTATTAGGGCTAATAGTTGTTTTTACAACAGTATTTAGTTGTACAGACGACCTAAATACAGACCCAAAAATAGAATTATCATTAGACGAGCTTTTAGCTCAAGACCCACGAGCAGTGGAAGGTATTTTATCTAGACTTTATGGTTCTTTCGCACTTTCTGGACCTGATGGTTCTGGTAGTTCAGACATTAGTGACGACGCTGGAGAATCACCTTTTTTAAGAGGCATTGTAAACCTACAGGATTTCGCAGCTGATGCCATGAAAAATCGTTGGGGCGATAATGGTTTAGACCAATTAACTACAACTAGTGATTGGACACCAGAAAACAAATTCTTTAGATACTTATATAATAGAATATTCTTTACCATTCCACAGTGTAATAACCTGCTATCCATTTTACCAAATGTTGAGGTAGAAAATAAAGAGGGTATTATATCTGAGGTTAGATTTATTAGAGCACTTGCAAACTTTTATTTAATTGATGTTTTCGGAAAAGGTGTACTTGCTAATGAAGAGAATTATGGACAAACAGAATCGCTTCCTGAAGCTTCAAGACAAGAATTGTTTGATTTCGTTGAATCTGAGTTATTGGCTATCGAACCTTTGTTGTCGGATACCAATACCTACGGTAGAGCTACAAAAGGGGCAGCTCAAATGTTATTGGCAAAATTATATTTAAATGCCGAAGTATATACTGGCACTGCTAGATATGAAGATGCCGCCACTTATGCTAATAAGGTTATTACTGAAGGGCCATATAGTTTAGCCACAGATTTTGTTAGCCTATTTTCGGCAGATAATAATACATCTAATGAAATCATTTTTCCTTTAATAGCTGATGCTCAAGTAAGTCAGAGTTTTGGAAATACAACTTATATAGTAAACGGAAGTTTAAATGCAGATACCACACCTTTAGCACAGTTTGGAGCTACAGAAGGTTGGGGAGGACACAGGTCTTCAAAAGCTTGGTACGGTCTATTTGGTGATTTAGGGACAACTACGGATGTTAGGGCTAGTCTGTTTTGGACTGATGGACATAGTTATGAAATGACAGATTATAAAGAATGGACAGATGGGTATCCTTCTTTTAAATTTAGAAATACCAATTTTTCAGGTACTTCAGTGCCATCAAAATTTTCCAGTACCGATTTCCCGTTGTTTAGATTAGCCGATGCCTATTTAATGTATGCAGAATGTGCAGTAAGAGGTGCTTCAAACGCAAATTTGGGAACAGCGGTACAATACGTAAATAATGTTAGAACACGTTCTAAAGCAAGTACAATTACCCAAGGTGATTTAACTGAGCAATTTATAATTGATGAACGTGGTAGAGAATTAAATTTAGAAGGCCATAGACGTACAGATTTAATACGTTTTGGAATGTTTACAGGTGGTTCTTATTTATGGCCATGGAAAGGCGGTGTATTAAACGGCACTTCAATTCCAGCTACATATAATGTTTACCCTATTCCTTCATCCGCTTTACAGGCAAATCCCAACTTAACTCAAAACCCAGGATATTAAAAAAACTATAACCAAATAAAACGATTAAAATGAAAAATATAAGAATAATAGGATTATTAATCATTGCCTTAATAGGTT
>CAXBID010000234.1:0-6145 GCA_963975495.1 uncultured Flavobacteriaceae bacterium
GATGAGTTGCTGGCTAAAAAAGTAAATTCGGCATTAGCAAAAGGAATGCGTATCATTTTCTGTTTTGGTGAGGAATTGGCCGATAGAAAGGCTGGTAAAGAAGAAGATGTAGTTGGCAATCAAATTAAAAATGCGTTGTTTCATTTACAGGCTTGGGATTATAAGCACATTGTGTTGGCTTACGAACCCGTTTGGGCCATTGGTACTGGCGAAACTGCAAGTCCGGAACAAGCACAAGATATGCATGCTTTTATCAGAAAAACGATTGCAGACCAATATGGTTATGAAATAGCAAATAGTGTGTCTATTCTTTATGGCGGTAGCGTAAAACCAGCAAATGCCGTTGAGATTTTCTCTAAGCCAGATGTAGATGGCGGATTAATAGGAGGCGCAGCACTTAATGCTGACGATTTTTATGCGATTGTAAATGCATTTTAAAATAATTTTTTGGGCGTTACCCCAAATAAAAATTTGGGGTCGCGCTTTCCATTATATCTTTCTTGTGCTGAACTTGTTTCAGTATATCATCAAATAGTATTGAATAACTTAAATTTTTTTCAATCAAAAATAGGCATCGTTAAGCACAAAAAAGGATGCCATTACAATCGCTAACGCACTTATCCGCCAAAACCAATAATAGCACCCATGTCAAATACCATTTACATAGGCTACTACTTTAAAGTGAAACCTTTACAACCAGCAGTTGAAATTTTAATTGCAGAACTAGGTTATGCAGGTTTTGAAAGTTTTGTTGAAACCGAAGAGGGTGCTACCGCTTATATTCAAAAGGAAGAATGGCGTTCAGATATTTTAGATGATATTCAAATTTTATCCCGAAGTGTCGGGACTGATGAATTTGAAATCACTTACACATTTGAAGATATTGAGCAAACCAATTGGAATGCAGAATGGGAAAAGAATTTCAATCCTATTGTGGTTGATAATATTTGTGCAGTTCGAGCAACGTTTCATGAAAAATTTGATACTGAGTACGATATAATTATCGAGCCAAAAATGAGTTTTGGTACAGGGCATCATGAAACCACGCACATGATGATTCAGCATATTTTAAAACATGATTTTAAAGGTAAATCGGTGTTGGATATGGGCTGTGGTACAGGCATTTTAGCAATTCTTGCAGAACTAAAAGGCGCAAAACCTATTGATGCCATAGATTACGATAATTGGTGCTACTTAAACAGTTTAGAAAATGTAGAACGCAATAATTGTAAACACATCACGGTTATTGAAGGAGATGCTTCCGCATTACATAAAAAATATGATATTATTATCGCGAACATAAATCGCAATATTTTGTTACAGGATATGAAAACTTATGTATCCTGTTTAAATAAAAACGGAATATTGTTTTTAAGCGGATTTTATAACGATGATATTCCTATTATTCAGGCTGAATGTGAAAAACATGTGTTAAAATTTGAAGAAAAATTGGAAAGAAACCATTGGGTTTCCCTAAAATTTTTAAATTAGCTGTAATTAAGTTTTAAAAACTGAAAATTATAATAGTTAAGATTTACTGTTTACTGCGACTGCAAACTGAATACTGAAAAATGAGTACTAGAGAAAAAACATCAGAAGAATTATTACTTGAAGAAGAAGTTTCAACACAAAACGAAATTGTATTATTCAATGATGATGTGAATACTTTCGACCATGTAATAGAAACCCTAATTTATGCCTGTGACCATACTTCAGAGCAGGCAGAACAATGTGCCTTACTAGTGCATTACAAAGGCAAGTGTACGGTTAAAACGGGCTTGTACGACGATTTAAAACCACGCTGTTCTATGCTTCTTGAAGCAGGTTTAAGTGCAGAAATCGTTTAAAATATTTTAGATGATTATATTTTATACCTGACAGATACTTCCACTATGCTCAGTCAACAAAAAACTGTCGGGTCTTTTTTCTTTGCGCCTCTGCGACTTTGCGAGAACATTAAAGTGTTGTAGGACAAACATAATCTGTAGTTGGTAAATCGCTTTTTTTAATGGCTTCAAAACCATCAGCGATATCTACTAATTTATCAAATCCTCTTGCCTTTAATATTGAAGCTGCAATAACAGATCGATAGCCACCAGCACAATGAATGTAATAGTTTTTGTCTTTACTAATCGCATTCATATTATCATTGATAAAATCTAAAGCAAAATGTTGCACGTTATCACCTTCTAAATGTTCAGATTTATATTCACCATCTTTTCTAACATCCAAAACGTTTATAGTTTCATTTTTAAAACGTTTAGAAAACGCATCAACAGAAATAGAATCAATAGTTTCAATATCTTTTCCAGCAGCTTCCCAAGCTTCAATACCACCTTTTAAATACCCTAATGTATTATCATAACCCACACGCGATAATCGGGTAACAGTTTCCTTTTCCTTGCCCTCAGGTGTAACTAGTAAAATAGGTTGCTTTAAATCGGTAATTAAAGCACCAACCCAAGGTGCAAATCCGCCATGAATACCAATAAAAATGGAATTTGGAATATGTGCTTTTACAAATTCTTGTTCGTGCCGAACATCCAAAACTAAAGCGTCTTCTCGATTTGCAATAGCTTCAAATGCTTCTGGGGTTAGAGGATTGTCTCCCTTTTTTAAAACAGTTTCAAAAGTATCATAACCCGTTTTGTTCATCATGGCATTTTTAGCGAAATATTGAGGCGGCGGCGGCATACCATCTAAAACTTCTTCTATAAATTCATCACGGGTCATATCTGCTCGTAATGCATAATTGTTTTTTTTCTGATTACCTAAAACACCAACAGTTTCTTTACTTAAATTTTTACCACATGCAGAGCCAGCTCCATGTGCAGGATATACAATAATATCATCTGGTAAAGGCATTATTTTATTGCGTAATGAATCGAAAAGCATGCCTGCTAAATCTTCTTTAGTTAAATCGGATTTAATAGCTAAATCGGGTCTGCCAACATCACCTAAAAACAAAGTGTCGCCTGAGAATATAGCATGTTCTTTTCCGTTTTCATCAATTAAAAGAAATGTTGAAGACTCCAAAGTGTGCCCTGGTGTATGTAATACTTTTATAGAAACTTTACCAAGTTTGAAAATCTCATTGTCCTTTGCCTGATGAATATTGTAATCGGTTTTAGCTCCAGGTCCAAAAACTATGGTAGCTCCTGTTTTTTTTGCTAAATCTATATGTCCTGAAACAAAATCTGCATGAAAATGTGTTTCAAAAATATATTTGATTTTCGCATGTTCTTTATTTGCTTTATCAACATATTGCTGGGTTTCTCGCAACGGATCGATAATCGCAACCTCACCGTCAGACTCAATATAATAAGCCCCTTGAGCTAAACATCCTGTATATAATTGTTCTATCTTCATTTTTTATTTTTTATCATTCCCTCGAAGGAGGGAATCTTTTTCAATTAACTTTTCAAAATTACAAAACCTTATCAATTCAGTTTGTAGCTAATGTCACATTAAAACTTAGTTTACTTCCTTGTAAATGATATATATAGCCATTAATAAAGTGAAAAAGCCAAAACTCTTTTTTAATTTTTCTCCACTAATGAATTTCGATAGGAAAACGCCCAATACAATTCCGATAATAGAGATAAAGGTAAAAATAAGCAGAAACTCCCATTCGATTTCTAAAGTTTGAATATCGCCTATAAAACCGATTAGAGAATTTATTGTGACGATAACTAATGAGGTTCCTACTGCTTTTTTCATAGGAATATTTGCCCATAATACTAAAGCAGGAACATATAAAAAGCCCCCTCCTGCGCCTATAAGCCCTGTGATAGTTCCGATAATTACACCTTGTACAAAAGTTTTATAATAGGGTTGTTTTTGGTTAATTAGCACCTTTTCTTTACCTTTTTTAATCATTGAAAATGAGGCTAAAAGCATAATGATAGCAAAGAAAATCATGATGGCCATTTCTTTAGTAAGCGTGTAGTTTCCGATATTAAACAAAGTATCTGGAATACCTGGAACTAAGTACCTTCTGGATAAATAAACGGCTATAAATGATGGAAACGAGAATGCCAATCCTGTTTTAAAATCAACCAATCCTTTTTTATATTTTTGATATGTGCCAACCATAGAAGATGATCCCACAACAAATAATGAATAGGCGGTAGCTACAACAGGATTATAACCCAAAAAATACACAAGTAACGGCACCGTTAAAATAGACCCACCTCCACCAATTAGCCCTAAAACGAGGCCTACTATAAGTGCGCCTATATATCCAATAAGTTGTATGCTATCCATAATTAATGAGGTAGTTTATTTTTTAAAAGACCATAAATAAATGTACCCAAAATGGCTGCTACTATTACAATTAACATACTATATATACCTGTACCCAATAGAATATACATAGGTCCGGGGCAAGCTCCAATAAGCGCCCAGCCAAAACCGAAAATGGTACCTCCAACAATATATCTTATAAGTCCGTTTTCTTTCTTCGGAACAAAGATATCAGCACCTTTTATGCTTTTAATTTTTCCTCTTTTAGAAACCTGAAGAAACAATATTCCTGATGCTATTGCGGTGCCTATAATGCCATACATATGGAAGGATTGAAACCTGAACATTTCATAAATACGATACCATGATACGGCTTCGGATTTTACTAAAACAATTCCGAAGAAGATTCCAACTAATAAAAATTTTAAATATTTTATCATCATTAAAAAATTAAGGGTAAAATAAAATTTGCCATAATCAATCCGCCAATAAAAAAGCCAATGACAGCTATTAAGGATGGTTTTTGCAAACTGCTTAACCCTGCAATGGCGTGCCCAGAAGTACAACCATCTGCATAGCGTGTGCCAAAGCCCACTAGTAGTCCTCCAATGATTAAAAGGGAAATTCCTTTTAATGAGGTCAAGACTTCCAAATCAAATATTTCATTTGGCACTAAGGTTGCTCCTGAATTTTCAAAACCCATGTTTTTGAGTTCTATTATGGTTTCGGGGTTTAGAGCGGTTATGCTATCATTTGATAAATAATTAACAGCAATAAACCCACCCATGATGGCACCGACTACCACGGTTAAACTCCATATTTGCTCTTTCCAATCAAATTTAAAAAAATCTGAAAATTTCCCTGCCCCACCAATGGCACACATGGTTTTAAGGTTTGATGACATGCCAAAGGTTTTTTCGAAGTAAAGAAGAAGTGCCATGACTAAGGCTATCAATGGACCGGATACATACCAAGGCCACGGATTTAGAATATATTCCATTTTTAGTGTGTTTTTTGCAAATTTACATTAGAAGTATGTTATGCATGATTAATAAACATGACTTATGACAGTTACAGATTGAATTTATATAACCTCTATTTTATTTCTCCCCAGTTTTATTTTGCTTTCATTTTCCAGTTGTTTCAAAAGTCTGGATATGACTACCCGCGATGTGTTTAAATCTTCGGCTATATCTCGATGTTTAATACGGATGGTCTTAGAATCATTGAGCATGGCCTTGTTTTTTAAATACTTGTGCAGGCGCTCATCCATTTTCATAAAGGCGAGGTTGTCTATGGTTTCAAGCATTTCATCAAAACGTATTTGATAGCTTTGTAAAATGAAGTTTCGCCAACTGGTATTGCTATGGAACCATGTTTGCATGTATTGTACAGGAATCAAGACCAGGCTGGAATCTTTTTCGGCAACCGCCCTAATTTTACTTTTTGTAGTGTCTAAGCAACAGGTAAGGGACATGGTACAGGTTTCCCCGGCTTCTAGAAAATAAATGAGCAACTCATGGCCATCGCTGTCTTCTCTTAGGATTTTGATGTCACCGGTCAATAAAAGAGGAACAAAATTTAAAGTTTCATTGATATCAATAATGATGTCGTTTTTTTTGTACCTTTTAAATATTCCTTTTTCAGAGATTTCCGCAATCAAATCTTCATCTAGGGTATGGGCAAATTTTTGCTGTAATAAGTCATTTATCATACCCAAAAATAGCAATTTAAAATGGAATTGCTTGATAGCTGGAATATTATTGACAGGGCAAACGCATTAAAAATATTAAGCCACGAATATGCACTAATATAAAAATCTTTAGATTTTTATATTAGTGCAACCATTTCTGGATAATCATTTCACGAATTTAAAATGAGCTAAGCTCATTTATTTGTG
>CAXBID010000235.1:0-6128 GCA_963975495.1 uncultured Flavobacteriaceae bacterium
TAGGTAAGGTTGGACAAATGTTTCACCCTTCAGTATAATTTGATTTGAAGTAACTGTACTGTTATTCTTGCCCACCAGAACCAGGGATTTTTTAGCTGTATGTACTTTTACAATACTTTTTGAATCACCAATAACTAAAAAACCAGAATCGTTATTATTAATTACTTTAAAAGTTCCATCACCTTTATTCTTTAACATAACCCCCACAGAAGCATCGTACCTTCCTGCTCCTACCTCGGTAGCATAATTATTCCCCACCATTAAAAGGTCTAAATAACCATCATGGTCAAAATCTTCTGCCAGTATTCCATTAATTGGAGCGATCTGACTTTCAAGAGGAAGTGACCTCAATTTGAATTTACCGTTACCTAAGTTCTCAATATACACGGACCTTAATTCATGCACCTCAAGAGTTTTATAGCCATCTATATCAAAAGTTTTTAAAATATCTTCTGTGGATGACTTAGCAAAATCTTTATAGTAAAGAAAGTTCTTTTTAATCTTTGGCAATTGCTTAATTAATTGATCTAGAGTAGCCAATGGATAATATTGTCCTAACTCAAACTTTGAAAATATAGGATCTACTGAACCGTTATCATCAAAATCGGCGTAATCTAGCCGAATTGGATGATTATCTACCACTTTTAAATTTGAGTTTAAACCTAGGTTTCCAGCCACAAAATCAATATCGCCATCATTATCAAAATCACCAGGTTCAATGCTGTTCCAAAACCCTGAACTCTTTGCTAAATTTAAACTTTCGGTAACGTTAGTTAGTTGTTTGCCATCTCCTTTTAGTAAAGTAATTGGCATAAACTCTCCCACAACAACCAAATCTAGATTCGCATCATTATCAAAATCAGTCCATATAGCAGAAGTTACCATACCTATTTCGTTTAAAATTGGACAAACCTTATTGGTAGCTATCTCAAATTTACCTGAATTATTTTCTAAAATATAACTCTTTGGTGCTGTTGGGTATTTACCGGGAATTAAACGACCACCGACAAATAAATCGATATCGCCATCATTATCATAATCCCCACCAGAAACTGCCGATGTACTTGTAAGCATTTCGGGTAATTCTTCTTGTTGCAGCTTTCCATTTAAATTGTAATACAATCTATCTTGATAAGCTTTATGGCCCTCATAGCGTTCTGAACCACCACTGGTAACATACAAATCATTTAATCCATCACCATTAGCATCAAAAATTAAAGCACCTTCATCTTCAAATAACTCAGTATTTTCTAATTCAGCCTTTTTAAAGCCTCCATTTTTTTCTTGATAATGAATTGTTGATTTATAACCATATGACCCTCCAATAAAAACATCTTCTAAACCATCTCCATTAAGATCGCCTACGGCCATTCCTGGACCTTGATTAGAATATTTTTGCATAAGTAATGATTGTGATGCAAAATCATTATAACCTTTATCTTGATGCGTATGTTTAAACGTTGAATCTGATTTGAAATACATTAGCTTTCCTTTAGACATAGTACTTTCTTGCTGGGACGCATTATTATATGCTATCGTTACCAGTTGATTTGTTCTTAAATTAAAAAGGGTGCTAACCTTACCGTCTGGCCATTCCACTTTTAAGCTATCAACCTTATTCAGTTTATTTAAACCAAAATGAAGCGTCGTTTCTACCGAACTTTGAAACCCTCTAACTGGTTGATTATATCTTGTTTTTTTTTGATTTGAAGGTGTAAAAATGGACACTTTGGCGCCAATGCCTCTGATGTTTTTAGAAGGACCTTGAAGGTTTACTTTAATGTAATTTGAATTAATTGAATCCTTTTCACGAAGCGTATTATTGTAAACAAAAGCTGGTTGATTAATATTATTAACTATCAAATCCAAATCGCCATCGGTATCTAAATCTGCATATGCCGCCCCGTTAGAAATAGATTCTTGGTTAAAACCCCAATCATTGGTTACTTTTTTAAAGCTTAAATCTCCATTATTCTTATAGGCATAGTTAGGAACCTTTATAGTTGGTCTATTATATAAGCAGTCTATTACAGATTTTTTTAGTTCATCAATATCTTTATAAGCTGAAGCTTTACTTTGCCTGAACTTTACAAAATCCATATCGGTAATATCTTTACCAAAACCATTGGTTATGTATATATCATTTAAACCATCATTATCAAAATCAGCCATTAATGGCGCCCAACTCCAATCAGTCTTATCTACTCCAGATAACTGCCCTATTTCACTAAACGTTCTGTTACCATTATTGCGTTGTAACATATTACGCATGTATTGATGCCCATAACCAAACTGTAAAGCAATTTGAAATATGTCATGAGAGTGTACACCAGACATAAGCTTTCGTCTTTTCACATCTTCAGGAAGCATATCAACGGATATAACATCCAAAAAGCCATCATTGTTTATATCAGCCACATCATTACCCATTGAAAAATGACTAGTATGACCAAAGTAATTCAAAGCATCTTCCTTAAAAGTACCATCTTTTTGATTTATATATAAAAAGTCGCGAGAGAGATAATCATTTGAAACATAAATGTCTGGCCATTTATCATTGTTCGCATCAAATACTGAAACACCTAAACCAAAACCTTCAATAGAAATTCCTGCTTCGGTTGAGACATTAGTATATAATGGATGCCCTAATTCATTATTAAAATCGTTTCTATAAAGGCGGTCTGTATTGCGACCTTGGCCATCTTTTAATATTGGCCTAATATTAATGGCAGATTTTTCAAATCCACCACCGGTAAGAAGATACATGTCTAAATCACCGTCTAGATCATAATCAAAAAATATAGATTGTATTGATTCTCCTTGATCGGCTAAACCATATTCTTTGGCAGATTCTGTAAATGAAGCATCGCCGTTGTTTATATAAAGCAGATTGGGGAACATACTTTTGTTCCCCATTCCGCCAATGTTTAAATATATGTCATCAAAACCATCTTGGTTGATATCGATTATGCTAACACCTGTACACCATTTTCCTTGAGTATTTATTCCAGAACTTTCAGTAATATCATCAAACTGTAAATCACCTTTGTTGATATAAATTCTACTTTTTTCAATATTTCCAGAAAAAACTATATCGGGTAAACCGTCACTATTAAAATCTCCTATACCAACGCCTCCACCGTTATAGAGGTATTCATAGTTTAATATATTTATAGAATCGTTTGTAGCTATTTCATTTTTAAAATTGATACCTGAAAAATCTGCACTAATACGTTCGAATAATTTATTATTTTCAGTATTTTCTCTTGCGCAATTGGTTACAACAATTGTAACCAATAAAACAACAATATTGTTTTTAAATTTTTCAAGCATCAATTTATCAAAACTAAACTAAATTAAACACTAACTCAAAATATTTATTTTAACCTTGATTAGCAGAATTACCATCTAAATTAGGATTTCTGTCTAATTCTGTTTGTGGCAATGGTTGATATTTTCTATTTGGTGCATAAGAATCAAAGTCTGTATCATTTGCTTTAAGCTCATTTAATTTCGTCGCATCATCTAACCATCCCCATCTTTTAATATCATACCATCTTAAACCCTCTATTGCCAATTCTGTAACACGCTCATGCGCTAATTGATCCATAAATTGTGTTAAGCTATAGGCTGCGAATTCAGCTTCTCTATCTGGAAGGTTTGCTCTATCTCTAACACGCTGAACCTGAGCAGCAGCAGCTGGAATACTACCAGTATTTGCTAAACATTCAGCATACATCAACAAAACATCAGCAAAACGTATAATATGATAGTTAATACCCGCAACAAATGGATCACCACCTTCGTTCGCTAAAGTATATTTAGCTAAATAAAACTGGTTAGGATTCAAAGGGTAGTCTGCTTCTACGGGGTAATCAACACCATAAGCCTGTGTTAAACCTTCAGACGGTTGGTATGATAAAATGGTAGCCGCAAAACGTGGATCAATATTATCATTAACCGTTCTTTCTGCTTTCAACTCATCTACCAAAAATTGAGTTGGGATAAAGTCGTAAAAATCAGCACCTGAATATGTTGGAGCGACTGCTGAAAATTGTCTCCAATTCACAGATGGGTCACCTCCCCAGTTAAAATCTACATTTGCACTTTGTGTAAATTCTGCCCAGAATATCCTACCTGGATTTGCATTTTCAAGAGCAGGGTCTTGCGAAAATAAATCCCCATAATTTGGTGCTAAATCGTATTCTAAAGAGTTAACTACTTCTTGAAAAAACGGCAATGCCTCATCATGTAATCCTTGGTATAATTTAACCTTTCCCATCAATGCGTTTGCTGCTCCACTTGTAGCACGTGCTGCTTGACCAGTGTCTGGTCCAGAAACACTAGTGTAGCTAGCTGGAAGTTTACTAATAGCCTCATTTAAATCTGCCTCAATTTGTGCATATATATCAACTTGAGTAGTTTCTTGATTAGAAGGAAAAAAAGTTTCAGCCCCAGCTTGTACCTCTAATACTAAAGGGATGTTATCATAAACATTTGTAGCATTAAAATATGCATGTGCTCTTAAAAAATAAGCTTGACCTAAAAGCCTTTCTCTGAGCTCAGGTTCAATATCTTCTATTTGATTAATCGCTGCAAGAGCTTGATTAGCTCTATTTATTATTGTAAAATATCCTAAATAAGCTATTTCAAGCGCAGTATCTGTAGCTGGCACTGTAAAATTTCCCGTTTGTGTTAAAAATTGCCAAGGGCTTCTAGACCTTGCTTCATCTCCTCTTGCATCACCCATGATTGGAGTCATTCTCTGGTAATTTCCGTCAATAATAAGTCCATTATAAATGGCATCTACGGCAGCTTGAGCTTCGGCTTCACTTTGATAATACTGTTCTGCAAGAAGTCTATTTGTGTCCTGAATTTCTAGTTCGTTATCACACGAATTAAGAGATGTGGTAACAACTACAAGTAAAAATAATTTTGTGAAATATGTTTTCATTTTTCTTAGCTTTTAAAATTTTAATTGAAATCCTACCATAGTAGTCATCGGTCTTGGATATGTGCCAAAATCAAAACCTGGGTTTAATACCCCCGCTTGAAAATCTGGGTTATAACCTTTATATTTTGATAAAACACCAACATTCTGTAAGGTTACAAAAAATCGTGCATTAGACATATACATTTTACTAGCAATATTATCAGGCAAAGTATAACCTAAAGATATAGTATTTATTCTAAAATAATCGCCATCTTGTAACCAACCAGGTCTGTTTGAATCTCTACCATTATTGTTCGGGTCATCTAAAACAACACGCGGCACATTAGTGTTTGTATTTCCAGGCGTCCAACGGTTTAAAATATCTTCGTGCCAGTTAGTAAAGCTAGAAGTTGGCATTAAACCACGGTATAAGTTACTGTTAATTAGATTACCGCCACTTCCTTGTCCGAAAATGGTAAAGTCAAAGTTTTTATACTTGGCTGTAATGTTTATTCCATAGTAATACGTTGGTAATCCTTGACCTAAGAAGGTACGATCCTCATCATTAATTACTCCATCAGGTGTACCATCTGGACCACTAATATCCTTAAATTTTATGTCTCCAGGTGCTGTCCCAGGAGTTTGAAAAGGTGCATCGCTCACTTCTTGAGGTGTTTGAAAGATACCATCGTAAACCCAGCCATAATGCTCTCCTAATGAACGACCTACAATATTCCTGGTTCCAGTACCAGTAAGAAATTCTTGACCACCAATTTCTAGTATCTCATTCTTTACTGTGTAAAAGTTTGGAGCAATTTCAAAAGAGAAATCATCACCAATACTTTGTCTATAAACAGCAGATAATTCAATACCTGAGTTTCTAATGGAGCCAGCATTGGACAAGATTGTAGAATTAAATGCACCAACTGTGTTTGATAATGGCACAGGAATATCTACTAAAACATCCTCAGATGTGTTTCTATAATATTCCGCAGTAAAATCAATAGCCCCCTTTAGAAAGGTAGCATCAAGACCTATACTACTAGTTTTTCTAGTTTCCCATTTGATGTCTTCATCTATGAGGCGAGTTACAGCGGCACCAACAACAGTTGCTCCTCCGGAGAACTGATAAGGAATACCCCTATTTATAGTTCTTTGGTAAAGGTAATTTCCAACTTCTTGGTTACCAACTTCA
>CAXBID010000236.1:0-6086 GCA_963975495.1 uncultured Flavobacteriaceae bacterium
GGTGTCTTTTAATTGTTTTTTTGTCATTACGTATTGCATTTAGCTGCTGTTTTTGTAAATAATTTCACGAATCAGCTTTACAGAATTGGGCATGAAATTACCGAAAGCGAAGGTGCCGAATTCGATTTATTAAAACCGCTTATTTTGGAAACCGCAAAAAAAATTAAGGATTTATCGCCATACATGGCACAAACCGGGCCTGCAAAACGTAATGACAAAAAAACAATTAAAAGACACCTAAAACATTTAGAAAACAACCAACATCATAAAGCCATTTACAAGCTTTTAACAGAATCAATTCAAAAAACACATGGAAGAAAAAAATTATAAGGAATATTTAGAACATATTACTACATTTATTTTTGATGTAGATGGGGTTTTAACTAACGGAAACGTGAGTATTTTAACCAACGGCGAAATGCTTCGTACCATGAGTGTAAAAGATGGCTATGCGTTAAAAGTTGCCATGGTTTCTGGCTATAATATATGCATTATTTCTGGCGGAACTAATGAAGGTGTTAGCATACGCTTAAAAGGATTAGGTATAACAGATGTTTACTTAGGAGCGCACAACAAAATTGACCAATTAAATGACTACTTAACCAGAAACAATATTAAAAAAGAACATGTACTTTATATGGGTGATGACATACCGGATTATCCTGTAATGAGCATAGTTGGCTTACCATGTTGCCCACAAGATGCCGTACCAGAAATAAAAACAATTTGTAAATACATTTCACATAAAAAAGGTGGTAAAGGTGCAGCTCGTGATGTTATTGAGCAAGTGCTTAAAGTTCAAGGGAAGTGGAGTGGTAACTTTAGTGCTAAGTATGATTGATTTTCAGTTTGCAGTATTCAGTCGCAGTCTCAGTCGCAGTCGCAGTCTCAGTCTCAGTCTCAGTCTCAGTCTCAGTCGCATAATAAACAGTATAAAATTCGTGGCAATCTTTTAACTAAATGCTTAGCATTCTAAACCTCATCCGTTGGAAAAATTTATTAATGATTGCCGGTGTGCAATTACTGATAAAATATGCGCTTTTAGAACCTTTCGGGATTAAAACAAGTTTAGATACTTTAGGTATTACACTTTTAATATTAGCTACCATTTGTATTGCTGCTGCTGGAAATATTATTAATGATATTTATGATGTTGAAACGGATTTTATTAACAAACCCAACAAACTTATTATTGGGAAAACCATTTCAGAAAAAACAGCTTACAACCTATTTATTGCATTTAATATTATTGGTGTTGGTATTGGATTTTACGTTTCAAACTTAGTTGGTAAAAGTACCTTCTTTTCATTGTTTGTGATTATTTCTGCATTACTTTATGTGTACGCCAGCTATTTAAAACGAACCCTTTTAATTGGCAATATTGTTATTTCTGTTTTAGTGGGCTTGAGTATTTTAATAGTTGGTATTTTTGAATTACTCCCAGCAATTACTCCTGAAAACCAGCAGTTTCAATTCACGTTTTTTAAAATCATATTCGATTATTCAGTCTTCGCTTTTAGTATTAATCTACTTCGCGAAATAGCTAAAGATTTAGAAGACATTGATGGCGATTATAAAGCAGGCATGCACACGTTACCCATAGCCATTGGTAGAGCACGTGCAACAAATGTGCTTTTTGTTTTAACACTAATACCGCTATTAGTTTTGGTTTTTTATGTTATTAATTCGCTCTATAAAAATGAGATTGCAACAGGCTACTTTTTACTGTTTATAATTGGTCCATTAATTTATACAAGTATTAAGTCGTTTAACGCTAATACAAAACAAGATTATCACCATATTAGCAGGATGCTTAAATTAGTTATGCTTTTCGGGATGTTATCATTGCTAATTTATCTATTTTAGACGAGGTTTTTGTATCTGACAAAGACACCAAGGCGAAAAAAAGACATAAATACAACTATAACGCAAACTGCAACTGAGACTGCGACTGCGACTGCAACTGCAACTGCAACTGAGACTGAGACTGCGACTGAATACTGCGACTGAATACTGCGACTGAATACTGAATACTGAAAAAATGCTAAACGAAAAACTAAAAAATTATCATATTATTCTGGCTTCGGGTTCGCCTAGGCGACAAGAGTTTTTTAAAAACTTAGGTCTCGATTTCGAAATTCGTTTAAAACCCATAAAAGAAGAATACCCAAAAAGATTAACGCATTTTGAAATCAGCAATTATTTAGCACAACTTAAAGCATTGCCTTTTAAAAATGAACTAAAACCGAATGATATTTTGATTACTAGTGACACTATTGTTTGGCATAACAATAAAGCTTTAGGAAAACCCCATAATGAAAATGAGGCATTTAGCATTTTAAAATCTTTAAGTGATGAAACGCACGAGGTGATAACATCGGTTTGTTTTACTACAAAAACTTATGAAAAAACACTATATGCCATAACTAAAGTCGCTTTTAAAAGTTTAACCGATGAAGAAATTTGGTATTATATAAAAACATCAAAACCCTTTGATAAAGCTGGCGCTTATGGCATTCAAGAATGGATTGGGCAAATTGGTGTCACCAAGTTGGAAGGCTCTTATTTTAATGTTATGGGCTTGCCCACACATCTTGTTTACAAAACGTTAAATAATATTGCAGGGGCCGAATAAGTTTGTAACTTTATCATAAAATGCATCATGTTTAAAAAAATAATTAAAGCCGAATTGGGCTTATGGGTTACCATTGCCATTTTAAGTTTAGTAACTTCTTGCAAAAAAGAAACCCCTTCAAAAGATTTAGCTAATAATTGGGAAACAGAATTTATTCCTGGTGAAAAATCAAAAGACAAAAAAGAACTATCTCAAGAATTTAAAGCCTATTGGTATGCTGGTGAAGCAGAAATTACATCCTACAAATTAGAACAAGCACGCTATGGCGAAATGCGTGAAGGAAAAGCTGTTTTGGTTTATGTTACCGAAGATTTTTTAGCAGAAAAACAAGTAAAAGCCGACACACAAAACCCAGACAATATACCTGTTTTAAAACTAAATGCTACCAAAAATTTTAATACAGGTATTTACCCATATTCTATAATGCAAAGTACATTTTACCCAGTTTCAAATAATAACCATGCTATAAAAGTATCAGCTTCTGTACAAGAATGGTGTGGCCATGTTTATGCACAACTGAACAATAAAGCGCAGTTTGAGATTATGTCGCACTCGTATTTTGAAAGTGAAGCCGATGAACATTTTAAATTGGAAAAAGCTATTTTGGAAAATGAATTATGGACACAATTGCGAATAGATCCCAAAAGTTTACCAACGGGAGATTTACAAATTATTCCGTCTTTAGAATTCACAAGGCTTAAACATGTTCCTGTTAAAGCATACAAGGCTTTGGCTAAACTAAGTGACCAAAGTTATTCCATTTCTTATCCAGGTTTAAACCGAACCTTAACCATCTCTTTCAATCCCGATTTTCCCTATGATATATTAGGTTGGGAAGAAAGTTTTAAAAGTGGTTTTGGCACCAACGCAAAAACATTAACTACAAGAGCAACTAAGTTAAAAACAATAAAATCTGCCTATTGGAATAAAAACAGCAATGAAAATGAAGTTTTACGAGATACGCTTCAATTAAATTAAAACAGTCTCACCAACTAATGTATCTTTGTAATAGCTTTAAAATCATTATTACTTATGATAAATTTCTTGACTGAATATAAAAACGAGTTAATAGCCACTGGCTTTGTTTTAGTTGTTTTACAGATTATTAGATTTATTATTCATTTTACCATTTCAAAAATTGGCAAAAAGAGCCATATAAATGATGCTAGAATCCGCCTGATAAAGCGCTATATTTCAGTTACTTTATTACTCATCGCCATATTAATAGAATCTTATATATTTGGCACCGAATTTCGTGATTTGGCGGTTATTTTCTCTTCTGTATTTGCAGTAATCGGTATAGGCTTATTTGCCATTTGGTCTATATTAAGCAACATTACTTCTGGTATTATTATGTTTTTTAATTTCCCATACAAAGTAGGCGACAAAATAGCTATACATGACAAGGATTTTCCAATTACAGCCATTATTGAGGACATTAGGGCATTTCAGCTACATTTGCGCACACAAGATGGCGATTTGGTTACTTATCCAAATAACCTAATGCTTCAAAAAGCGGTTACTTTAATAGAAAAAGACGCCATAGACGATATCGTAGAAGATGACGCAGAAGCTGTATAAATATTTCCTATATTTAGAGTCTGTTTAAGAATTTGTCAATTATTTTTTTTATATGGCTAAAAACATAAGAAGTCTAGTATCCCGAAAAAAAATTGGTCAAATCCCAGGTAGTGTTATTTATACTGGTGAAAAATCAAATCAAAAATTATTTATTGAGGCTTTTGATTACAATAAAGAAAAATGTGTTGTAAAAGAGCTTACAAATGTTGAAGACTGTTTTCGTTTTGAAACTGGCACCATAACTTGGATTAATATAAATGGTTTAAACCATGTGGAAGCCATAGAAAAAATTGGGGGCCATTACGAATTACACCCGCTTGTACTTGAAGATATTGTTAACATTTCCCAACGTCCAAAGATTGATGAATATGATGACTACCTCTTCGTTGTACTGAAAATGCTGTATTATGATGACGATGAAAATATTGTTTCAGAACAAGTAAGCTTTATTCTTGGTAAAGAATATGTACTTTCATTTCAAGAATCTGAAGGCGATGTTTTTGACTCTGTGCGCAATAGAATTACACAGGCAAAAGGGCGCGTTAGAAACATGCCTGCCGATTATTTACTATATGCCTTAATGGATGCAGTAGTTGACCATTATTTTAGTGTGATTGAAACTTTAGGTGATAAAATTGAAGATTTTGAAACGGCTATTTTTTCAGGAAATATAGATGATGATATTAGCCAGAAAATTCAAAACTTAAAACGTGAAATATTAAGAGTGCGTCGGGCTATTTTTCCGCTTCGCGAAGTGATTAACAGAATTGAAAAAAATGAAAACAACCTTATTAACACAAAAACAATTACCTATTATCGAGATATCTATGACCACCTAATCCAAGTAACAGAAAACATAGATATTTACCGCGAAATGATTTGGAGTTTAATGGATATGTATATGACGACCATTAGCAATAAAATGAACGAAGTGATGAAAGTGCTTACCATTATGGCGTCTATTTTTATTCCATTAACTTTTATCGCGGGTATTTATGGGATGAATTTTGAATACATTCCAGAGCTCAGTTATAAATACTCGTACTTTATCCTTTGGGGCGTTATGATTATGCTTTTTATAGGTATGCTTATTTATTTTAAGCGTAAAAAATGGTTGTGATTTCTGTCAATTTGACATTCTAAAAAAACACTACATTCCAAAATATTCATTTGGTATATTTTTTGAATTTTACAAATAGAATTTGTTTAATTTAAAATGGTATTGAAAATGAAAACACTTAGAGTCTGTTTAAGAATTTGTGATTGTAATTTTTATTGGCCATTTTTGATGCAGTATGAGGCATAATTTTTAAGCATAGCCATAGCTACGGTTCAAAATTGTAACGAAATAATGTGCAAAAAGGGGTATAAAAAAATAATTGACAAAATCTTAAACAGACTCTTAAAATTATTCCGATTTTATTTCTACTGTTTTTCAGTTGTAACGCTCAAGAAAAAAAGCACCAACAAAATGAGCAAAATGCTGTCAAACCAGACGAAAATATTCAAGTAAATAAAGAATATGACGAATACGGTAACTTAACACGATACGACTCTATTTACTCATACAGTTATTCATCAGAAGGGAAATTAAATGACAGTATAAAAATGCAATTTCAGCGCCATTTTAGCAATCACTCCTTTTTAAATGATTCTTTTTTTGATAATTTTTTTGAACGTGACTCAACAACTGGTCATTTCAATCATGAAAACTTTTTCTTTGATGGTTTTATGAATCAGGATGAAGGCATTAAAAGCATGATGAAGCGCATGGATTCCATCCAGCAATTATTTTTCAACGAAAACCAAAGAAGCATCATTCCTGCCGAACCTGAGTAATCAAATTGAATAGAATATAAATCTGATATTT
>CAXBID010000237.1:0-6067 GCA_963975495.1 uncultured Flavobacteriaceae bacterium
TGGAGATGTATCCTCTAATGGATGCAAAGTACCGGGCGTTTGTTTGTGACCTAAAACAACCCGATACTTTTTCTTTGACCTTTATCATTCTCAGGTCCCTTTCAGCTTGGTTATTATCAAAAGGGACATGGGCCTGTTCAATGAACCTAAGAAATAGGTATTTTTGTTTCTCTAGCGCAAAAGCGAGTCGTTGTTCATCTGTTTTCTTGAATTTTTTATCATAAAATTAAAACACGATACTATCATTGACTTATCAACCAATCTCAATAAAAACAGTGGTTTCCTAGAGAAAAATAAAGAACTTAGAATAAATTGTTAATAACCAAAAGAATTTCCGCTGAATAGTTACTATCTTAGTAGAACTAAGCTTAACTATTTAGTTAGGTGCGACTTAAAGAATAAAATCAATTATTTATTCATGATAGATAGAAAGACAGAGAAAAGAGAGATAATAGATTTCTATAAATTCATAGAAAACAATCCGATTTTTAGACAATTTTCGGTAGATGAACTATTGTTTACTGCTTACGACTGTCCATTAGAAGGTTCTCCTGTTGACTATTCTACTGAAAAAAATTACTTCTGTTATATAATTAAAGGTGGTGGAAAATGGAAAACTCCAACAGATGAATATTACCTTACCGTTGGCGATGGTGTCTTTTTAAAAAAAGGTGTTCATCGTGTTTTCAAAATTTTAGATGGTGACTTTTGCGCGTTACTAATTTTCATACCTGATGAATTTATAAGACAGGTTATTATAAATGATACAGATTTGTATGTTTCTGAATCTTACAATGAAACAACTGATTCGGTTATTCCTTTAAATCTTGATAACAGCTTAATAGATTATTTTAATACGGTACTTAACTATTTTTCTCAAGAAAAACAACCCTCCAAAAGCTTGCTTAAAGTGAAATTTAAAGAGCTGATTATAAATATTGCTACAAGTGGACATAATCCTTTAACAACAAAATGTTTTAAAGAAATTTGTCATACAGGAAAAAAACCACTTAAACCAATAATGGAAGAGAATTTTGTATTTAATTTAAAATTGTCAGATTTCGCCAAATTAAGCGATAGAAGCTTGGCTACTTTCCATCGAGATTTTTCAAGAATTTATGGAACAACACCAGGAAAATGGTTAAAAACCAAAAGAATTGAATATGGTAAGTATTTACTAGAAACTACTGATATGAACATAAATGAAATCACACTTGATTGTGGGTTTGAAAATACGTCTCATTTTATACGGGTTTTTAAAGGGTTTTATGACTTTTCACCATTGAAATACAAAAAACAAAAAATCGCAGCACTTTAAATTTGAGATTCTTAGAACACTTTTTGATTTTCTAAACAAATTTTATCTCGATTAGTTTCCTTAAAATTGTTATACACTATTTTAAATAAATTATCATGAGAACAAAAAACCAATTTCACGGACATGTTAGACTAATTGTAGTATTTATACTTATTACTTTCCAAAGCTGTAAATCAAGCTCCCAAAACATTGAAGATTATTCCGGCGAGTTGGTAACTTCATGGAATGATAAAATAATACAATACGCCATAGCAGAAGACAATCTTTTTACCCTAAAAGGTGTTCGAACAGTAGCTATGATGGATGTCGCTATGCATGATGCACTAAACGCTATTGTTGCGAAATATACCACATATGCCTTTAAAGGAGATGCCTCTAAAGCAAACCCTATTGCTGCAACTGCCCAAGCAGCCTATGAAGTTGCTGTTAGCCAATACCCAGACAAAAAAGACCAATTGAAAAAAGAACTTAACTATTGGTTAACTGCTGTAAAGGATGAAGATTCAAAAAAAGAAGGCATTCTTCTTGGTAAAGAATCTGCTGAAGCCATCTTAAAAGTTAGAAATAATGACACTTGGAATGAGCAGTCGGAATACACTTGGCACCCTATGTCACCTGGTGTTTATGCCGAATTTAATGAGCATAGTGGTACTCCTGAAGGGTTTATATTTGGTGCAGGCTTGTCTAAGGCAAAAACTTTTTTATTAAAGAGTTCTGATCATTTTAGGTCTCCACCTCCACCAGAAATAAATAGTGCTGAATACACAAAAGCTTACAATGAAGTAAAAGAAGTTGGAGCAACCGTAAGTACTACTAGAACAAAAGATCAAGCACATTTTGCTATGTGGTGGAAGGAATTTTTAGAAATCTCCCTGAATAGATTGGCTGATGACTTAATAGAGAAAGAGAATTTGAATCTTTGGGACGCAACACGTTCTGTTGCCTTGTTAAACATGTCCATTTATGATGCTTATGTCTGTGTTTTTGATAATAAATTTCTCTATAACCATTGGAGACCCTATACTGCTATCCGTTGGGCAGCCAATGATGAAAATCCAGATACAGAACCAGACCCAAATTGGAATACACTTCATAACCACACCTACCCATTTCCATCGTATCCATCTGCCCATGGCACAGCAAGTGGTGCTGGCATGACTGTACTTGCAAATACTTTAGGATTTGGTGATAACTACGCATTCACTATGACCGTTCCAGAAGTTGATAGCGCAGGCCCGATGTCTGAAAAAATGAAAATGGATCCACCAGAGCGAACATTCAACAGTTTTTCTGAAGCTGCTCTTGAAGGTGCGATGTCACGACTTTATCTCGGTATCCATTTTAGATATGACTCGGAAGAAGGAAACATATTAGGAGTAAAAATTGGTGAATATGCCAGTCAAAACTTCCTAAAACCATTGGAATGATCTGATTAATAAAATCTTACATACAATTTTTTCGTATATTTAATAGCATTAAAAAATACGCAAAGATACTATGGCTTCAACTAAAAAGCATGTTAATGAACTATCGAACTCAGGTTATTAGCTGTCCTTGATTAAATAAAAATCACTTAACATCGTATTTGCATTGCTCTTTGTGGTTCTGGATTGATTTTTTGATAACCAAAAGCTCCTATATACTGCCCTCTAACGACACAATTTTAATTAGTCTAGAATATTGCTCACTACGAGCATAAAAAAGCATTGAACCAAAATTGTGATTTTTTGGACTAAAAACATAACTCATTGATTATAAGTTGTTTTAATTTTGAATTATTAATATTTAAAACATTTATCATGAAAACAGTCAAATTAGTTTTAGTCCTTATGGTGTTTACTCTAAATTATACACAAGCACAACAACAACAACAAGAAAATCAAACAACTTCTAAAAACAATGACATTATGAAAACTTATGTAATCGAACGAATTATTCCAGGAGCAGGAGAATTAACAGCAGAACAACTAAAAGAAATATCTCAAAAATCGTGCACAGTTTTAAAAGAAATGGCATCAAAAATTGAATGGCAACATAGTTATGTTACAGGAGATAAAGTGTATTGTGTTTACAAAGCAGAAAATAAAGATTTAATTGAAAAACATGCACATAAATGTGGATTTCCGGCAAACTCCATAAACGAAGTTGCAACAGTAATTAGTCCCTCTACAGCAGAACAATAACCAATAAAAGAGAAGCTTTATACTTTTAAATCAGCTTCTCTTTTAAAAGATTATTAGTAAATTACTAAAAATTATAGATTATGCCAATTTATATGGATTTTCACGACGTACCAAACGGTATAACAGCAAAACACGTTGCTGAAATGCATCAGGCCGATTTAAAAATTGAGCACAAATATAACTGTCGTGGATTAACCTATTGGTGTGATGAGAGAAGACAAACTGCATTTTGTTTAATTGAAGCCCCTAATGAACAAGCAATTATAGATTTACACGAAGAAGCTCATGGCGATATGCCACAACGTATTATTGAGGTAAACGATACTATTGTAGAATCATTTTTAGGCCGAATTGAAGATCCAGAAAAATCACAAAACACAAAACTCAATATTATTAACGACTCAGCTTTTAGGACATTGATGGTTTTTAATATAAAAAAGAACGTTTTAAGAACTGAAAATATTGCAACATTACACGCAGCGATTCGTGGTTATAACAAATCAATAATAAATTGTGTTAGCAATCATAATGGACGTATTGTTAAACAAGATGTAAATTCATTTTTAATGTCTTTTACCAGTGTTACAGATGCTGTTGAAAGTGCCATTAAAATTCAAGAATTGTATAATTGTGTGATTACTCCAGATTTGGAATTTAACATAGGTATAAGTGCAGGAATTCCAGTTACCGAAAAAGAAAGTATTTTTGAGGATACCATAAATGAAGCCAACTATTTGTGCAAAATAATTAAAGACAAAATAATTCTATCCCCAGAAGTTAAAGATTTATTTGAAAGTGAGAATCAAAACCATCCAATTAACATAAAAGGGGTTAAATCATTATCTGTTGTTGAAAAAGAATTTCTCGTAAGTTTATTAGAATACACAGAGACGATATGGAACCAATCGACTACAAGCGTATTAGATTTTAGTAAAAAATTAGGTTACAGTAAATCTAAACTATATAGAATGATGATGTCTATAATAGGAAAGTCTCCGAATAGTTTCATAAAGGAGTATAGATTGAATAAAGCACTTGAATTATTAGACAGACAAGTATTAAATATTTCTGAAATTGCTTATCAAACAGGTTTTAGTAGTCCAACTTATTTTTCAAAATGTTTTTATGAGGCTTATGGTATTTTACCATCTAAATATATTAAACTGCAATTAGCATAAGCCAAAAATGATAAAAAAGCATCCTTCTCGACACTAGCAAGTCTGCAAAAGAAAAGCCAGCAGGAAACAGATATGTATAATTAATTGCTTGGTTCTAGGCTACTTACTAAAATCCTCCTAGATTTTTTATTCAGTTTTTATTTGCTAAATTATGTTCTTAACCACTCAACCAATCATACGTAACGGCGTTAAACGAACCTCTCAAAAAACACACACAATTCTAATTTATATAACCTAAGCCAGCAAACAAGCGCGTTAGGGATTGCAGCGGCATCCTTTGTGGGAAGTTTTTAGAACTGAAACTATTTTTGAAGCGAGAAGTATATTGATAATTCAGATCCTGAAACAAGTTCAGGACTGCTTCGCAGAAAGATATAGCGGAAAGCCCGACCCTTTTGGGTAACGCCCAAATGTTTAGTTTTCCATTTTTCATGGGAATGACAATTTTAACGGAATTCCAAGACAAGCCTTGGAAAACTCTTTTTAATTTAGATTTTAGTTTTAGTTTATTGTAATTTTGCACTAAGTAAATCGCCTTATCGCTTTGTGCTGAACTTGTATCAGTATCTGTTTGTTTTAACTTTTAAGTTGATTTGAAAAGTTACTGAAACAAGTTCAGCACTTGGGAGGAAAGTCCGAACACCGTAGTGCAACAGAAAGTATGTACAGGTAATGCTGTAGTGAAACCAGGTAAACTCTATGTGGTGCAATGCCATGTAAACCAGTTTTTAAGGGCGGCACGCGCGATGCTGGAGGGTAGGCAGCTAAAGTGTATTGGTAACAATACATTCAGATAAATGATAAGGTATTCTTGTTCTTTTTTAGGATCCCGATAGCTATCGGGACTGAAACGCGTTCAGGATGAACAGAATTCGGCTTATAGATTTACTTGTCCATAAAAAAACCCTTCCTGAAATTTCAGGAAGGGTTTTTTGGTTATGGTTTGGTTGGTGTTGTTAAAAAAATTATTTTGATGAATAGGCTAAATCTGGTCTAATATTCCCTTCAATTTTTTCATAGCGTAAGGAATTAAAGTACATATCATTTATAGCACTTTGTAATTCTTCTCCAATTAAAGCTTTATTTTCATTACTTTTTTTAGCGTAATCTGCGGCATCTTTAGCGGCTATTGCAACCATATAATATTCTCCATCTGTACCAAATCCACTTTTATATACGCGATAATATAGTTTGGATGCTTTGCTTGAATATAAAGTTTTTAAAGCTTGCAATTTTTCTTTCACAATAGCACGGTTACTTGGAGTTATGTATAGCACATGATTTTGCCTGTAGTTTTCTCCTTCCGGCGTTTGGGTAATTCCATTTGGCATATAAGACAGTTCAGCATTTAATGTTATGATATAATCAAGTTCAGTATCATAACACTT
>CAXBID010000238.1:0-6014 GCA_963975495.1 uncultured Flavobacteriaceae bacterium
CTTAACATTTTTGAAAGTCATACCACTCAATAATAACGAAAAGACGCTGATAAAAAAAGCGCAGAAAAACAATCGTGAAGCTCAACACGTTTTGTTTGAGTTGCATGCTCCAAAAATGTTAAGCGTCTGCAGGTTTTATATTAAAGATTTACAACAAGCAGAAGAAGCGATGCTTAATGGGTTTTTCAAAGTGTTTTCAAATATAAAAAGTTTTAAAAACGAGGGTAGTTTTGAAGGTTGGATTCGCAGAATTATGGTACGGGAATCTATTTCATTTTTAAGACAACAAAAAAAAATTGGGTTTTCAATTGAAGATACTTTTGTAAAGGAAGAATTCGAAAATAATATTAACACCAATATTGAAGTTGCTGAAATACAGCAATTAATAGATGCGCTACCCGAGGGCTATAGGATGGTTTTTGTTCTGTATGCCATAGAAGGTTATAAACACCAAGAAATATCAGAAATGCTGAATGTTTCTCTTGGCACATCAAAATCACAATTGTTTAAAGCACGAAAAATGCTTCAGGAAAAATTAAAAGAATTGAATAAAACAACAAGTTATGGCACCAATTAAATTTGAAGATAATATAAAGGACAAGCTTGAAAATAGAAGGCTGAAACCATCTGCTGATGCCTGGGACAAGTTGTCTGGGCGATTAGATCATCAAGATAAAAAGAAAAACAACAAACCTGTTTGGTGGCTTGGTATTGCAGCAAGTATAATAGGTGTTTTATTAATTGTATCTCAGTTTACCAATAAAGTTGAAACTATTGAACCTGTTATTGTTGATTCCCCAGAAAAAATAGAGAATAATGCAATAGAACCTTTAGTATCAACTGAAGAAGCGCAAATTCAAAAAGAACTATTTGATGAAAAAAATCAAGAAAAATCAGGCTATAAAGAGGTTTTAAAAGGAAAAATGGTTATCAATTCGATGAAAACAAATCGACCTAAAACTGCTATTGCAATAAATGAAACTAAAAAAGAAGAAAAAGATATTATTCATAATAAGTCTGTTGAAGCCATAAAAGAGGAATTGTCTTTTGAAGAACAAAAAATAAAAGATGTTGTGGCGAAGGTCAATGCGCTGAAAGAGGATCATGTAGCAGTGACTGATGATGATATTGATGCATTGCTATTAGAAGCCCAAAAAGAAATTAGATTAAACAAAATAATTAATGAAACTACTGGTGTGGTTGATGCTAATGCATTGCTTCAAGACGTTGAAGCCGATTTAGATCAATCCTTTAGAAGCAAGGTTTTCGAAGCCATAAAATCAAGTTATAATTCAGTAAAAACAGCAGTTGCCCAACGTAACAATTAATAAATTCCCACGAAAGTGGGAATCTTGACAAAAAGTAAAAATCAAATTCAATCAATTATCAACAGATACTGAAACAAGTTCAGTATTAAAAAACGAACAGTTATGCAAACAATTACTAAGTATTTAGCACTAGTTGTGCTGTGTTTAATTGTGCAATTAATCAATGCGCAAGACACAATTCAAAATCAAAATAACAAACACAAAATTGAAGAATTAAAAAAAATTAAGGAGACTATAAAAGATGAAGAAAAATCTTTTCTGAAGACAGAAGTAGAAGCTATTAATTTACGCTTGGAAAATGGTGAAATCACTAATGAAGAAGCCGAAAAACTTAAGAAAGAAGCAGCCCAAAAAAGAGCTTTGAATATTGAAAATAGAATGACTATTGTTACTAATAAAATTGAACTTTTACAAAGAAACGAAGAAGGTTATACTGTTGTTAATGAAGATGAAATAGATAAAGTTGGTTTTAGTATTGGTGAAGAAGGTAGCTTTGTAGGCCTTAATATTAATGGTAAAAAAAACAAACCAAAAAAATATGACAGGCGTACATCAAGCGATTTTGTTTTGGCTTTTGGTTTAAACAATGCCATTATTGAAGGTGAAAACCTTGATGATTCTCCATATAAATTTGGTGGCTCACGTTTTTTTGAAATAGGTTGGGCGTGGAAAACAAGAGTATTTAATAATACAAATTTCTTAAGATTTAAGTACGGATTTTCATTTCAAATAAATGGTTTAAAACCAGATGATAATCAGTTTTTTGTTGACCAAGGTGGGCAAACCGTATTACAAGAATTTCCTGAAAACTTAAAAAAATCAAAACTATCAATTACTAATTTGGTGTTTCCTATGCATTTTGAGTTTGGGCCATCTAAACGTATAGACAGAGATACATATTACAGGTATTCAACGGATAATAAATTCAAAATTGGTATAGGAGGCTATGGCGGTTTTAATATTGGCACCCGCCAAAAGTTAAAATATGAGTTAGATGGCGAGCGTATTAAGGATAAACAAAAACGAGGATTTAATACCACCAATTTAGTTTATGGATTAAGTGGCTATGTAGCTTTTGATGAAGTGGCATTGTATGTTAAATACGACTTATCTCCAATTTTTAAGGATCAATTGGTTGACCAGAATAATATTTCTATCGGAGTTCGGTTTGATATGGATTAGTCATTCAATAGTTAAAAAAGCTTCCATTTGGAAGCTTTTTTTATGAGTTTGTTTATACATCGTTGTGGGTAGTGCTTCTGCGTTATTTATGTTCTTCCCAATATTCTTTTGGTGTTACTATTTTGGTTCTTTCATAGATTTCCATTGTAAAATCGTTAGTGTTTCCCGTTATAATAAAATTCGCTTTTGAGATTTGCGCCAACTCCAAAAGTCGGTTATCGGGTTCGACTTTGATGATTTTAAATTTGGTTGTTGGCTCGTAGATTTCTGACATTTCGCTCAGTCTTGCTATTAGAAATCAGCATTTGTTTTAAAATCAGAAAATCTTGCAAATTTTGGTCGTCCAAGAACTTCAATGTATTCTCGAAGAATTGGGTTTAAAAGGCAAATCATCGCATTTCCCTCAATGCAATGGTCAACGATTAAATACGGATAATTTTTCTGAATTAAGGAAGAAACAATTACGTTCGTATCAAGAATTATTTTTTGCATTCCTGTGGGCTTTTATTTCGGCATCGATTTCTTCCATTGTCATTTTGGAAAGCCCGTATTTGTTTGCTAACTGAATACTTTTTTCCAACGTTTGTTTTGTTATTTTTTTTCCGATTATCTCAATCAATTCGGAAAATGACAACGTATTTTTATTCAGACCCAATTGGTTGAACTCAAAATCAGATATTTGGACATTTACAGATTTCATAATGTTTTGATTTTATGTCAAATTTACGAATATTTAGCAATCTTTTTTGTATAGCCTACAATGCTTTAAAATATATGAATCCGTTTTAATGATTTATATATAACCTTAAACGAAGGTAGCTGAAATTTTTTATAAAGTCAAATTTCAAAACCGCTTTCATTTATTAAGTAAATACTTTATATTACATTTACATGGTCATTCCTGCTAAGGCAGGAATCATTGAGTATTAACATTTTCAATTTAAAAGATTCCTGCTTTGGCAGGAATGAAAGAATAATTTGATATCACCAACAACCATAGACCAAGTTTTTGAAGCTGCCCGAGTAGAGGAGGTTATCGGCGATTTTGTACAATTAAAAAAAGCAGGAAGTAATTTTAAGGGACTTAGCCCTTTTAGTGATGAGCGTTCACCAAGTTTTATGGTGTCGCCAGTAAAACAAATCTGGAAAGATTTCTCAACGGGAAAAGGCGGAACTGCAGTGTCTTTTTTAATGGAACACGAACATTTTACATACCCGGAGGCCATTAGGTATTTAGCTAAAAAGTACAATATTGAAGTTGAGGAAACGGTTCAATCTGACGAACAAAAAGAAAAAGCAAACGAAAAAGAGAGTTTGTATTTAGTAAGTGAGTTTGCAAATACCTATTTTCAAAAAACATTACATAAAACCGACCAAGGAAAATCTATTGGTTTAAGTTATTTTAAGGAACGCGGTTTTACTGAGGAAACCATTAAAAAATTCGATTTAGGGTACTCGTTAAACGAGTGGCAAGCCTTTACAGATGAAGCACTAAAACAAGGTTACAATATAGATTATTTATCTAAATCTGGACTTACCATTGTAAAAGGAGATAAGCGTTTTGATAGGTTTAAGGGGCGTATCATGTTTCCAATAAAAAGTATGAGCGGTCGTGTTTTGGGTTTTGGTGGGCGCATACTTACCAATGATAAAAAAGCCGCTAAATATGTAAACTCGCCTGAAAGTGAAATATACCATAAAAGTAAAGTGTTGTACGGTATTTATCATGCAAAACAAACTATAGCTAAAGAAGACAATTGTTATTTGGTTGAAGGGTATACCGATGTGATTCAGTTTAATCAAACGGGTATAAAAAACGTGGTGTCTTCTTCAGGTACTGCCTTAACTTCAGAACAAATACGACTCATAAATCGGCTTACCAAAAACATAACCGTGCTTTTTGATGGCGATGCAGCCGGGATGCGAGCATCATTACGAGGTATTGATTTAATTTTGGAACAAGGCATGAACGTTAAGGTTTGTACCTTTCCTGAAGGTGAAGATCCCGATAGTTTTGCAAAACAAAATACACTTGAAGAACTTTCAGTGTACTTAGTTGAAAATGCTAAAGATTTTATTCAGTTTAAAGCATCGGTTTTATTTGAAGAATCTAAAAACGATCCTATAAAAAAAGCAGAAACAGTTAGGGATATTGTAAATAGTATTTCGAAAATTCCAGATCGTATTAAAAAAGAAATCTATATCCAGGAATGTGCTAGAATCATGGATATTAGTGAGGAAGTGCTATTCAGTACTTTGGCTCAAATCAATAAAAAGGAGTTTCAAGAAGAGAATAAACAATACAAAAAGGACCAAAAAGCGTTTGAAGTAATAAAGCATCAACAGCCAATAAAAAAGGTAGATGTACTATATGTTTTAGAACGAAAAATAATTGAAGTTTTATTGCTTTACGGGAATACTACTGAAGATTTTGAAGATTTAGTTTTAAAAGAAAATGAAAAAGGAGAGCTGATTTTAGAACCCATTATCCAACAGGCAAAAGTTTTTGAAAAGGTATTTTTGGATTTGCAGGATGATGAAATGGAGTTTACAAACGAACAGTTTAAAACCCTTTATTATAGCATTATAGATAGATTAAATCAAGATGTAGAGTTTGAACTTAAAACATTTATAAATTCTGTTGATTCTGAAATGGCCAGTGAAATAACCACTATTTTAATGGAAGATGAACGCTATACATTAGACGATTGGAAAAGAATGAATATTTTTCCAAAAGAAAAAACACATAGCGTTGCACAATTGGTTAGTGAAACTATTTTAAGTCTACGTTGTTTTTTAATAGACCAAAAAGTTAAAGAATTTCAGCAAGAAACACTGCAAAGCAACAGTAACACGAATAGAAATATACTTCAAGAAGTAAAAGACTACTCAGGCTTAAAAATGCTACTGTCTAGAAAACTAAGCAGGGTCTTATAGCTGTTGGCTAAGTTTCGCTTGATTAACTAAATCAACCAAATTTGTAACTTTAAGCTTGCGCATTAAGCGTGCTTTATAAGTACTGACCGTTTTTTCGTTAATATCCAACTCTTTAGCAATCTCTTTGTTCTTTTTACCAATAGTCAGAAGTTTTAACACTTCCGCTTCTCTAGTTGATAATTTTTTGTAAAAAGATCCACCTTTGTTAGTTCTAGCACCAAAAGCTAATTGTTGTGTTAATTCATTGCTTAAATAAATTCCACCATCATATACTTTTGATATGGCTTCGCTAATAGTTATAATATTAACGGTTTTAGAAAGATAACCAGAGGCACCAGCTTTAAGTGCATTTATGGCGTATACTTCTTCTGGTTCACCACTAAATATAATGGTTTTCATGTCAGGGAAATCATTTTTTAAATAACGTAGTACAGTTAACCCATTAAGATTTGGGAAATTTGCTTCCATTAAAATGATATCAACAGGATTTTTTTTGATGAACTCTAAAATGGCCTCGCCATCTTCAACACTTCCTACAACTTCAATATTAGATGATGAAGAAAAAAG
>CAXBID010000239.1:0-5976 GCA_963975495.1 uncultured Flavobacteriaceae bacterium
TCCAAAGCAGCCTTATTATTTATAACATCGAGCATGGCTTGTAAAAATTCTTGCTGTGCCGTGTATAATTGAATTTGTGCCTGTCTGAGGTCAAAACTGGAGGCAATACCTTCAAAAAACTTAGTTTGATTTTTTTGTTCTATACGTTCGGCAAGGTTTAAGTTTTCTTTTTTATTTGTATAATCTTCAATAGAAAACTGATAATCACTTTTAGCTGATGCAATTTGTAATTTTATGCGTTGCTCAGTTTCGGTTAAATCGTTTTTAGCTTTTTCTAAATTGATTTTTGCACGTTGTGTTGCAGCACTTCGCAAACCAGAACTAAAAACAGGTATTTTAAGGTTTAAACCAAAGACGCCAAAGCCATAGTATTTTTGGTTTGTATCCAAGAAATCAAAATTGTCGCTATACGATAAATATCCACCCGATAAAAAAGTGTTTACCGTTGGCAAAGCTTTGCTTTTTTCAAGTTTAACCATAAGTTCTTTTGATGTTTTATCGTTATTGGCTATTTGATAATCAATGGTATTTTCGATCGAAAAAGGATTGTCAATTAAACTCAAATCAATATTATTAGCCGTTAAGGTTTCTAAACTATCTGATAAAGTCGTGTTAGCGTCTATATCTATTCCCATGGTCATGTTTAACATTTGATACGCCACTTTCTTTAATCGTTTAGTATTACTTAGCGTGCTAATAATTCCAGATAAAGTTATTTTTAGTTGTTCAACGCTTTCTTCTTCTTCTAAACCATTTTCAAAAATTTTGGTTATTTCATTCAGGTTTTTTTCAAGCGCCCTTTTATTACGTTCTAAAATTTGTACGCTTTCCTCTGCAAGTAAAACATTGCCATAAGCATTTATTACTGACTTTCTAACTTCTAAATCTGTTTTGATTTTGGCATTTTTTGAAATTTCTAAAAATACTTTTGCCGATTGAAGACCAACAATATAAGAGCCATCAAAAATTAATTGGCTTAATGTTGCCGAAGCATTTATATTTTGTTTTAAACCAAATTCTACCGCAATAAATTCTCCCTCTGGTCCTCCAAAATCATCGGCAGGAATAACTTGCACTTGCTGTTTAATAAAATCTTGATAATCTACTGCTGCATTAAGTTGGGGTAAACCAGTAGCAATAGTTTCCCATTTCTGTTTATATGCCGCATCAATATCGCGTGAAGCATTTTTTGCGGTTCTGTTGTTTTCTAATGCAAAATCTATAGCCTCTTGTAATGAGAAACTGCGTATGTTTTCTTGAGAAAATGTTGCAAAAGAAATCAATAAAATAAAAATTAAAATTAGTTTCCTTTTCATGTGTTTATAATTATTGTTTTTTATCGGTCACATGTAACATTCATTTAATCATTTCCTTGGGTATCGAAAATTTAGTTATGAATGTTTCATGTGTTTGTTTTTATTGTTTTAAAGATGTCACATGTAACCTTTGATGAATAAAACAATTTTTGAAATGTGTACTTAAAGATTGTTTTATTCATGTCGGTTTCATTTTTCTGATTGATTTGATATGATAAATTTGTTTAATATTTGTAAGCCTTTTTCTGTTACTATTGCCCTTAGGTGGTATTCTAAATAGCTTTCCATTAAGTAATTCATTTCATAATGTTTTGGCGGGAAAAACATATTGTCCTTAATACCTGTCATTCCTGTAAAATACATTCTGGAAATAAAATCCACATCAATAGTATGTCTAAACACCCCAGTTGCTACACCATGCTCTAAGCTTTCTTGAACAGACTGGTGCATTTTTTCAAACTGTTTAAACTTAAGCTCGGTATGAATTTTTGGATAATACTTTTTTAGTTGATAATGTGGCGATGTTTTTTCATTTTTCAGATGCTGCATCACAAACATCTTTATTGAATATAATTCTTCAATGGGGTTGTTGGCACTTTCGCAGATATCATCAATTCCATCACAAATAGTTTCAAAAAGCTCAAAAGTTACGGCTTCAACCAATTTAGTTTTATTGGCAAAATGCACATAAATGGTTTTTTTTGATATGCCCATTTCTTGAGCTATATCGTCCATTGTTACGCTTTTAAAACCAAGATTTAAAAACAATTCTGCTGACTTGTGTATAATGTTGTCTCTCATAATAAAGGCGCAAATCTACAACAGGAAACTTTAAAAACAAAAAAAGTTTCCAAAGTTTTACAATTATTTAACAACAGAATATTTTTTTAAGGGTTTTTAATTTATTTTAGCACTATGTTTTCAATAGAAGAATATCAACATCATTTTGTTACATATTTAGAAAAATATGCAGTAACAAAAGAGCCTAAAAATCTTTATGAACCTGTTCAATATATCTTAAACTTAGGTGGTAAGCGGTTACGGCCAGTACTCACTTTAATGACTGCAGAGATTTTTGAAGGCGATTATAAAACCGCCTTAAACGCTGCTTTAAGTGTTGAGGTTTTTCATAATTTTTCATTGGTACACGACGATATTATGGATGATGCCCCTTTGCGCAGAGGGCAGAAAACGGTTCATGAAAAATGGGATATAAACACAGGGATTCTTTCGGGTGATGCGATGCTAATTATGGCGTATCAATTGTTTGAAAACTATGACGCTTCTATTTTTCAATCATTAGCAAAACTGTTTAGTAAAACGGCTTTAGAGGTGTGTGAAGGCCAACAATATGATGTTGATTTTGAAACCAGAAATGATGTAACCATTCCTGAGTATTTAAAAATGATTGAATTTAAAACGGCCGTTTTGGTTGGTGCTGCCATGAAAATGGGAGCTATTGTGGCTAATGCCTCTGAAAAAGATCAAAATAATATTTATGGGTTTGGTAAAAATTTAGGTATTGCGTTTCAATTACAAGATGATTATTTAGATGCTTTTGGCGACCCTGAAACCTTTGGAAAACAAGTTGGAGGCGATATTATTGAAAATAAGAAAACGTATTTGTATTTGAAGGCTTTGGAATTTTCCAACAAGACAGATAAAGTTGAATGGAGTCATTTATTTTCATCAAACCCCGAGGATATTTCAACCAAAATAGAAACCGCAAAACAGTTTTTTATATCATCAGGTTCTGCGGACGCTACTAAACAGGCTATTGAAAACTATACAAATGAAGCGTTTAAGGTATTGAAATCTTTAAATATATCTGAAGATAAAAAACAGCTTTTAAAAGCATTTGGTAAAAACTTAATGAACAGAACGGTTTAAATAATTAATCTTTTTTCATTTCCGCGAAAGCTGAAATCTATTTTATGCAATTACCAACTACTTTTGACGCTTTAATTGAAGACGCACAGAGTTTAGATTTATACAAAAAACTAATTCTTCAGCTAAACAAAGATTTACTTCTTGCCAATATTGATTTAGATTTTCATGAAGAAATCTTGCCTTCAAGTTTAAAGCTTCTGCTTCATGAAACGGTTTATAAACTCATTCACGAAAAATTTACCGATTACCTTAATTTACTTTATATAATTGATGTGCCTGAAAAGCAAGTAAAAGCATTAGATGGTGAAGATACCCTAAAACTATCGGAAGCAGTTTCGTTTTTAATTTTAAAACGCGAGTGGCAAAAAGTATGGTTTAGGAATCAATATTAAATTTAATTAAGATAAATTTGTCCTAATTAAAAATTATATATACATTTGTCATAAATATAAACTAAATGTTTTCAAAAGCTTGTGAATATGGTATTAAAGCTGCAATTTTTATTGCAACAAAATCTTATGACGGCAAGCGGGTAAGCCCTAAAGAAATTGCTGCTGAAATTAATTCGCCTCAAGCATTCACAGCAAAAATTCTACAAGCCTTGGTGAAGCATAAGGTTATAAATTCTGTAAAAGGAGCTTATGGTGGTTTTGAAATTGATAAAAATAATATAAGTAACGTTAAGTTGGCTCAAATTGTTAACGCTATAGATGGGGATAGTATTTACAGCCGCTGCGGTTTAGGCCTTGAAACATGTGATGAGAATCATCCATGTCCTGTACATGATAAGTTTAAAGGTGTGAGAGATGAACTTAAACATATGTTAGAGGACACTAATTTAGAAGAATTAGCACTGAATATAACATCGGGTGCTTCATTTTTAAAAATATAATAATCAAAATAAATGAAAAGATCCCAAGATAAAATTGGGATGAGTTTCACTTAAAAAAATTTGAATACAAATAGGATAAAATTATCCGAAATAAAATTGTTTAATTAATAAAACCCTAAAAAAGCCCTTTCCATTGGAGAGGGTTGGGAGAGGATTATGGAAGTATTAAATAAAGATTCAGAAAAACAAATCGGACAATTTGTTGCAGACGATTTTAGAACCGCAGCGGTATTTAGTAAATATGGCATCGATTTTTGCTGTAAAGGCGATAGAACCGTAAAAGAAGTTTGCAATAAAAAAGAAATGGAAGTGAATACGCTTTTAGATGAATTACAAAACGTTTTAAACTCTAAAACAGATCAGTCTATCGATTATAAATCCTGGCCATTGGATTTGTTGGTAGAATATATCGAAAAAAAGCACCACCGCTATGTGGAAGAAAAAATACCTGTACTACGTCAGTTTTTAGATAAATTATGTAGCGTTCATGGCGAAAGACATCCGGAATTGTTTAAAATTAATGAGCTCTTTACGGCATCAGCAGGAGAATTAGCTGCACATATGAAAAAAGAGGAACTTGTTCTTTTTCCAGTCATAAAAAAAATGGTGAATGCGAAATTAGAAAATGGTACTATACAAGCGCCACAGTTTGGCACTGTTCAAAACCCAATAGCCATGATGATGCAAGAGCACGATAATGAAGGCGAACGTTTTAGACAAATTGCCGAACTTAGTAATAATTACAACCCACCGGCAGATGGCTGCAATACCTATCAGGTAACTTATGCCATGTTGGATGAATTTGAAAAAGATTTACATTTGCACATACATTTAGAAAACAATATTTTATTTCCTGAAGCTGTTAAGCTAGAACAACAATTTGGTTAATTTTGGTTGGTTACCTTAAACTCCGGGATGTTTATTAATTAAATGTTCTGGAGTTTTTTTATTGTTATATTATGAGCCTAAAAGTTTTTATGCCTAAACTAAAGCTTATTATATGTTTAATTAATTTTTTAATTGCTGCCCTAATGGGTTTAGCATTGCGATATGGTTCTTTAGGCTCTTTAGGAATTAATTATAGGTATTTAACCCATGCCCATTCGCATGTTGCCATGTTGGGTTGGGTATATTTAATACTCTTTGTACTAATTGTACATTATTTTATTCCAGAAAAGAAGCCAATATATATTAGGTTATTTTGGCTAACACAGTTTGCTGTGGTTGGTATGATGCTTAGTTTTCCGTTTCAAGGCTATGCGGTTATTTCAATAACGTTTTCTACACTACATATTTTTTGCAGTTATTACTTTGTGTATCTTATTTGGAAATACCATAAAACGGAATCGGTAGTCACTAAAAGATTACTAAAAACGGCATTGCTATTTATGGTATTATCTACTGCTGGAGTTTGGTTTTTGGGTCCAGCAGTCTCTATGCTCGGGCAGGCTTCAGCATTTTATCAAATAGCCATACAATTCTTTTTGCATTTTCAGTTTAATGGGTGGTTTTTAATAGCGGTTATCGCTCTGTTTTTTCATGTTTTACAGCTTGAAGATTCAAAACAATTTAGGCTGTTCTTTGTTCTATTGGTTATATCAACGGTGTTAACATTGGCTTTACCAATATATTGGTTTGCACCTCACATCGCTTTATATTGGATTAATGGACTAGGTGTTTTTATTCAACTTTTAGCGTTGATTGTATTTTTAAAGCTTATAAAACCTTACCAGTTATTCCTTGTAAAAAACAACTCGAAACTTACTGTTTACATGTATGTTTTTGCCATATTTTGTTTGGTTTTAAAAATAGGAATACAATTATTGTCGCTTGTTCCTGAAATATCAGAAGTTGCATATCAACATAGAAATCTTGTAA
>CAXBID010000240.1:0-5955 GCA_963975495.1 uncultured Flavobacteriaceae bacterium
CACATGCTCATGTTTTTGTTTCCCGCTGTTCCGAAATTTCGGAATCGCAGATTTTTGCAGATTTTTTGCTTGTATGACAAAAAACGGATATACAAAAACCTGTTAACTAATCTTAAATTATTTGTGATTAAACGGTTTTTTATATAAATTATACTCAAAAATAAACTACTATGAAAAAACAGCTAAAAATTATTTTACTTTTAATTTCAACAACACTTTTCGCCCAATACCCAGATGTTTCATATGAAACTAGGGAAATAAAGAAAGAAGCGAAAAAATTAACAAAGATTTACGACGCAAAACTTGGTTTAGATGGGTCGCAATTGCCTATATTTCAAGATAAGGTTGAGGATTATTTGGTTTTGTCAAATAAAGTGAGAAAAGATTTTGAAGGAAGGGAGGAACTTGAAGAGCTTACTAAACTTATGGTAAAGGAATCTCTTGAAATGAAAGATTTATTAACGAGAGTTCAATATCAAGTTTATAAAAATATACGTCAAGATATTCAGCCTTTAAAAGCATTAAAGGCAGATGATGAATAGACCGTTTTTACTAACTTTATCAAGTTTGAATTCAATTAAAAAAACACACCAATGAAAAATTTACACTATATAATTGTTTCATTTTCAATAATTATGGTGTCTTGCGCTTCATCAAAATCTAATGCTACTGCAGAAGAAATGGCAGCTTTAACATCCTTAGTAAATAACAGAAATTTTAATATTGAATCTGATTGGGCTTATCCACTAAGTACTATGGCTATGCAACAAGTGCTTAATTCTGGCTTATTGCAACCTGGTAATTCGGCTGGAGCTATTAGCTTAATTGGTAATTCTAATTTTTTGACTATTTCAGGCGATAGTATTTCCTCTTATTTGCCTTATTATGGCGAACGACAAATGCAAGTAAACTATGGTGGTGGTGATAGTGCCATACAGTTTGATGGCCTTTTAGAAGATTACGAGCTTGTAAAAAACAAAAATGGCAGTTACACGATGTCTTTTGTAGCTACGAGTAAATCGGAACAGTTTAATACCAATATTACTATTTTTCCTAATTTAAGAAGTGAGATTTTTCTAAATAGTGCCTCTCGCTTTCCAATTCGTTATTCAGGAGTAGTGGTTGAACAAGAAGAATAGTTCATCTTTTACTTAAAACATTGCGTTTAATCTATTCATCGTAAAAAAACAGAATTCAAACGATTTTTTTTAATTGAAAGGGGGTGGGTTGATTAGTTTTGAGCAAATTAAAAAACACCCCCAATGAAAAACCTACTTACACTTAGCCTTTTAACCTTCGTTTTTATTTTTTCAGATTCTCTTGCTGCACAGGATTATGCCAGTGCTGAAATTATACCTACTAATTATAAAAAGCGTCATGCTATTTATGATTATTCAGAAGAGCAATTAAGCAACACAGCAATCATTCCAGATTTTGATACAAAAGAGAACAAGCTAAAAATTACTGGAACTATTTATCTTGCAGATGGTGTAACGCCAGCAAAAGATGTTATCCTTTATGTGTTTCAAGCCGATGAGGACGGTGATTATGAATTGAAAAGAGATGCATACCGTAAGCGTTATGTACACCATAGAGGTTGGATAAAAACAGATGCCGATGGCAGTTATACTATTTATACGTTTATGCCAGGGAAATTTGTACGTGTTAAGGAACTTAAACAAATACACCGTGTTATTAAAGAACCTGGTAAATCAGAATATGAAATCAGTTCATTCTTTTTTAATGATGACCCATTAATACCATATTTGTCATTAGAGTCCCGTGCTAAAGCATCACAAAGTATGCTTAGACTTGAGGAAGAAGGCGATATGCATGTGGCAACAAAAGATATCATTCTTAAGGATGATATTAAGAACCTTCAATAAAATTTACTATTGTATTTATTTTCATTTTAACAGCATCACTTTTCACAAATAAAGGCGCTTTAGAATATCATTTTAATGATTAAAATTTGATTCAAAATAAAATACGCACACATCAATTCATTACTTCCTTAGAAAATGACATTTAATCTATTCATCGGGTAATTCTTATGTTCAAACGATTTTTTTGAATTTAAAGACATGAGTTGATTAGTTTTGAGGTATTAAAAAATCCCTCATGAATAAATTAATTGCTTTTTTGTGTGTTTCTTATTTAGTAATTTTTTCAAATAGCCTTAATGCCCAAGAGTATGCTTCTGTTCCAGAAGATGTTCTTGTCAATTACAAAAAGCGCAGTGCTATTTATGATTTTTCAGAAAAAGATTTAAATAACACGGACACTATTCCAGATTTTGATATTAAGCCCAATAAGATAAAAATTACTGGAATTATTTACCTTGCGGATGGCGTTACGCCAGCAAAAGATGTTATTCTCTATGTTAATCAGCCAGATGAAAATGGTAATTACGTATTAGAAAAAGATGAGTTTCGTAAACGTTATGTACACCATCGTGGTTGGATAAAAACTGATGCTGATGGGCGTTATACAATTTACACTTTCGTTCCAGGGAAATTTTTACGTTCTAAAGAGCTTAAACAAATACATCGTGTTATAAAAGAGCCAGGGAAACCAGAATATGAAATCAAATCCTTCTTTTTTAATGACGATCCGTTAATTCCTTCTTTAACGCTTGCATGTCGTGCCAAAGCAGTACAAAGCATGCTTAGACTAGACGAAGAAGAAGATGGTATGTATATTGCCACAAAAGACATTAAGCTTAACAGGGACATCAAGAACTTTCAGTAAGCGAACAAATCCGTTTAACACCGTTTTATTATATATGGATGATCCTTTTGGGTGATCCTTTTTTTATGATATAAATTTAGATTACTAACTGCCTGTTTGTGCGTTATAACTGGCAACTACATTACCTGAACTATCTGAATATTCCCAAGTAATTTTAGTATAACTTATAGAAACTTCATCTACTAATTTACAATCTGAATCGCATACTGAACTTGTGGTTATTCCAATCACTCTAACATTGTTTAAAGTGATTTTATAGTAAACTCTTCCATTAGCAACCATGTCCAATTCTAATTCTGGAATTACTTTTCCTTTAGAACACATCTCCATTAATTTTGGTGTTGCCCTATCCAGTTTTTTCGTGATTATTAAATCATTTAAAACAACAGCACTTCGCCGTCTTGACGAACCTGTAGTTGCTTGTTGTGTTTGTTCTAAACCCTGATTGATACCCTCAACAACTATCCAATCTTTATGTGCTCTTTCGGTAGATTCACCTTTGATATCTCCAATTTTAAGATAACCTGTTTGCGAGAAAGATAGATTTACACAAAATAAGAGTATAATACCTAATATTACAGTCGAATTATTTTTCATAATGTTATTGTTTTGATATATAAATATTTACCAAAAAGATACAAAAAAATTAAAACTTGAAATTAAATTCAGATTCTACACGGATTATAATAGGGGAGGCGTAGCAAAATAAAAACACTATTATTCTTTAATGAAATCCAGGTCTAGGACGTTAAAATTATTTGCTGCCTTTACTAATAAAGTTGAGCCTATGGTTTCAAACAAATCATTGGTTTTAAGTACAAATTCGGCTTGCTTTTCAATTTTATAATTAGGTATTCCTATTACGGTTAAATCTGTAGTTTCAGAATGTTGCTTGATTAAGCTATAAAAAGGTTCCTGCTCCACAGCATTATTGATGATTTGTATTTCAACATTTATTCTTAAATCTTCAACAAGTTCTGAAATTTTTGAATGTACAATATCAACATCCGCGTTGTTATTATTAACAAACAAAACTCTTATTTTTGTGTCGTTCCATTTGGGAGAAGCAATGATAAATCGAGCAATATTCAACATCATTTCTGCATTTTTACTGTCGGTTTCCCGCCACCAAAAATCCACGGTCTGATAATTTCCAAATTTCTTTTTTCTATCAAAATCCAAGTACAATAAATTATAATCCAAATACAATAAGGTTTGTGTCATTTTAGAATATTCTTCCGAATTCTCCAAACCCTTCGGCCAACCCATCATTATGGAATTAGGTTCAACACCCGAAAACCCAAAAGTAGTCGCAATATTGGTGATGCCTGTATAAATATTATCGACTTTTATTTGTCTAGCAAAAATCCCTAGGTCTGTGAATGCATCATCTCTAATGACTTGTTCGGTTCTTTTTAAAGGCTTTGTATTTTCTTTATCTAAAATAAGCTTGAAGTTTGTCACAATTCCTGTACGCCCAGAAATAGTCTTACATAGTTCTAATAAATAAGACTGGTGTTTACTCGCGCCGCTAAACAGAATAATATTAGGGTTCCAATTTGAGTTTTCATCAATCACCTGAGCATCAATTTTTTTCAAGCCTTTATTTACCACATTTTCCCAAACACTTCGCCATACATCATTAGATTGTAACTTCACTTCTTTGCGCTGCAACCCAAAATATAACATGGCAACAATAGCAAAAGCGCCAATCATAGCCAACATATCTAGTTTAAACATGACCGTAAAAGAGGCTATAAAACCAAGTAAACCAATCCAACGTTTAATTTTGAATGAAGGTTGAAAATCTGGATTTGCCCAACTTTCCAAAAAATAAGAAATATTAATAAACCCATAAGCCGTGAGGTAAAACATAGAGACCACACGAGCAATAACATCCAATTCGCCTATTAAAATACCAGCTTCAGCAATAATAAAAACCATAAATAAGGCATTTACAGGTTCTCCGTTTTTTCCTTTTCCTTTTCCAAATATTTTTGGTGTAACCTTGTCTATAGACATGGCCTGCAAAATTCTTGGACCGCCTAGGATTCCTCCTAATGCTGAAGACAACGTCGCTCCCCAAATTCCTGCAACTACAGCCGGAGCATATAGAGCCATTTTCATTAAAAAATTATAATCTGTTTTTAATACTTCAGAATCAACATTAAACGCTATAAAAATAGCAAGACCAACATAAACCAAAAGCCCTATACCAATAGCTGATAAAGTACCCAGGGGAATAGATTTTTTTGGATTTTTTAAATCCCCACTCATGGCAATACCCGCAGTAAACCCTGTAACAGCTGGGAAAAATACGGCAAACACAACTTCTAAAGGCACCGAGCCTTTATCAGAAAATAAATGTAAGGTTTCTGGTGCATATTCAGTGGTTCCCAAAAAAATGGAAATTAACGAAATAACAATGGCTGCCAGAATAATAAATTGTGCTTTGAGAGCAACCGACGTGCTAATTAACGCTAAAACTGTAAGTGCTACAAGTGCCAGTGTCCCCGTTAATCTAATATCATTAATGGTCATACCAAAACCAAAATAGCCGTTAAGACTTTCAGCAAACCCAACCAAATATAGTGCAATTGAAAAAGCGGTTCCAACATATAATGCAATACCAATAGAGCCTCCAATAGGGATGCCCATGCTTCTGGATAACACATAATAAATACCGCCAGCGCCTATTTTTTTATCGGAGGCCACAGACGAGATGCTCAAACCTGTAGTAACTGCAATAACATGTGCAATAATTATAATGATGATGGCACCAAATAAGCCAGCATTACCTACAACCCAACCTAAACGCATATACATTATTACCCCTAAAATGGTTAATAACGATGGTGTAAAAACGCCTTCGAATGTTCTATATTTCTTTTTTTCAGACATTATTTTGGGTCTTGTTTTAGGAAAGGTTCAAAAAGAGTTAGTGAATATAACTAATCTTTTTATTGTATTTGCATTCTTTTAAAGGGAATGAACTCATTTTAAACTTTTTGTTTTTAACCGAAAGTGAGATGAAATTTGTACAGATAAGGCACTTTTTGAAAAGCATAGCCCCGACGCTTCGGGGCTACGCATAAGAAAAGTAACGAAATATGGGCGAATTTCAGTCATTTTTTAGGAAATAGAAAAAGTTTAAATGAGTTCAATACCTAAAAGCAATAGTTTATTGGTTTTTTAGAACGTTTC
>CAXBID010000241.1:0-5916 GCA_963975495.1 uncultured Flavobacteriaceae bacterium
GCTCAGACTTTAAGAGAGAATCTAGTGTCTTTCTTAAAAGAAATCATACCTGTAGCTTCTAAAAATGAAGTATTGATGTGTATTCATCCAGATGATCCGCCTTATGCTATTCTCGGATTGCCAAGAGTCGTGAGCACAGAAGCTGATTATGCCTATTTATTTGATAATGTGCCAGACAGAGCAAATGGAATTACATTCTGTACAGGGTCTTTAGGTGTTAGATCAGATAACAATCTGGTTAACATTTTTAAACGTTTTGCAGATCGTGCGCATTTCTTGCATTTAAGAAGTACAAAACGAGATGCAGATGGAAATTTCTATGAAGCGAATCACTTAGAAGGTGATGTGGATATGTACGGCGTTGTAAAAGAAATACTCGTTGAAGAAAAAAGACGTAAAGCAGGAGGATATGCAGATTATGCGATTCCAGTAAGACCAGATCATGGTCACCAAATGCTTGACGATTTACATAAAAAAACCAATCCTGGATACTCAGGTATAGGAAGATTACGTGGTCTAGCCGAATTAAGAGGATTAGAATACGGATTAAAACAAATTATATAATATCAAAACCACCTGTAAAATGAAAACACAATACGAAACACGCTATGCTAGTAGTCCGAAAGCAGTTAAAGCATACGACACCAAAGAATTAAGAGACGAATTTTTGATTGATAACCTAATGCAAGAAGACCAATTGGTTTTGGTATATACGCATTACGATAGATATATGGCAGGTTCGGCAGTTCCTGTTAAAGAACCAATTACATTGGAAACAATCGATCCCTTAAAATCATCTTATTTTTTAGAACGTCGAGAGATTGGTATTATTAATGTTGGTGGCGATGGCATTGTTGAGGTGAATGGCGAAGATTATGAACTTACACTTAAAGATGCACTTTATATTGGAAGTGGAAACGAAAATGTTGTTTTTAAAAGTGTAGATAAAAGTAACCCTGCGAAATTTTATCTAAATTCTGCACCTGCATACAAAAATTATCCTACTAAAAAGGTTAGTAAAGCTGAGGCAAATAAAATAGAATTAGGCTCGTTGGAAACTGCAAATCACCGCACAGTAAATCAACAAATTATTGGTGGCATTGTAGATACTTGCCAGCTTCAAATGGGAATGACTGAGTTAAAAACAGGAAGTGTTTGGAATACCATGCCAGCGCACGTTCATGATCGTAGAATGGAAATCTATTATTATATAGATGTTCCTCAAGACCAAGCGGTATGTCATTTCATGGGGCAACCACAAGAAACGCGCCATATCTGGATGCAAAATCACCAAGCGGTAATTTCTCCGCCATGGTCTATACACTCTGGATCTGGAACTTCGAATTATACATTCATCTGGGGAATGGCAGGCGAGAATTTAGATTATGGTGATATGGATGTTGCAAAAATAACTGAACTAAGATAAGCTATGAGTATATCATTATTTGATGTTAAAGGGAAGAATGCTTTAGTAACTGGAAGCACACATGGTTTAGGAATGTCTATGGCTAGAGGCTTAGGTTTAGCTGGGGCAACAATCATTGTAAATGGTAATTCTTCACAAGAAAAAATTGATAAAGCTGTAGCAGAATATAAAAGCGAAGGTATCAATGCCTTTGGTTATAAATTTAATGTGGCTGATGAAGCCCAAGTTATGGCAGCAATTTCTAAAATTGAAGCTGAAGTTGGTCAAATAGATATCCTAATTAATAATGCTGGAATCATAAAAAGAACACCGCTTATTGAAATGGAGGTGGCTGATTTTAAACAGGTTATTGATATTGATTTGGTGAGTCCTTTTATAGTATCTAAACATGTTGTAAAAGGTATGATTAACAGGAAGGCAGGTAAGGTAATTAATATCTGTTCCATGATGAGTGAATTAGGGCGTAATAGCGTTGGTGCTTATGCTGCGGCTAAAGGTGGATTAAAAATGTTAACGCAAAACATGGCTACGGAATGGGCAAAGCACAACATTCAAGTTAATGGTATTGGTCCAGGATATTTTGCGACGTCTCAAACAGCGCCAATTAGAGTTGAAGGGCACCCTTTTAACGATTTTATAGTAAATAGAACACCGGCAGCTAAGTGGGGAGACCCTAACGATTTAGCTGGAGCGGCTATATTCTTGTCTTCAAAAGCAAGTGATTTTGTAAACGGACACGTGCTTTATGTAGACGGCGGAATTTTGGCGACTATAGGAAAACCATCTAACGAAGATTAATATGAAAACTTCATCCATTTCTGCTTTATTATGTTTGTTTTTTCTTGTTGTAAGTTGCAATACAAAATCTGGGCAAATTATAACAATAAAAAACAGCTTAGACGTATCGCGTAATTTTGAAACTGTAGAAATTAATAAAGCAGACGTTAAGCTTAAAGAAGGACAATCTTTTGAAAGTTTAAGTGTGAAAGACTTAAATACAGATACCGTTTTAGTGTCTCAATTTGTAGATAGTAATCAAGATGGAAAAGCAGATGTTTTATTATTTCAACCAGAAATTGAAGCCAATTCAGAAAAACAATTTGAGCTTTTAGAAGTGGAAGCATCATCAAAACCAGAAGTAAAGCAATATTGTTACTCTAGATTTGTGCCAGAGCGAACAGATGATTACGCTTGGGAAAATAATAAAGTAGCATTCAGAACTTTTGGTCCTGTTGCTCAAAAAATGGTAGAAGATAAGGTAAAAGGCGGAACATTGTCTAGTGGTATTGATGCGTGGTTAAAGCGTGTAGAAACACCTATCATCAATAAATGGTATAAAAGAAATGACGAGAAAAAAGGTGCCTATCACAAAGATATTGGAGATGGATTGGATAATTTCCATGTAGGTGTAAGTAGAGGTGTTGGTGGTTTAGCAGTTAAAATTGATACTACCTATTATGTATCTAGGAATTTCACAAAATGGAAAACTATTACTACTGGTCCTTTAAGAACAAGTTTTGTTTTAGAATATGCGGACTGGGATGCGAATGCTAATACTATCTCAGAGACAAAACATATTTCTTTAGATTACGGAAGTAACTTATCACGATTCGAGGTTGAAAACTCAGGAATTGACAATGTACAAGTAGGTTTAACATTACATGAAAAAGATGGTGTGGATACACAAAATAAAGAGGCTGGATATATTTCATATTGGGAGCCACATGGTGACTCAGAATTGGGAACTGCTATCGTAGTGCCAAACAACAATATGATATCCAGTGAGTTGTTTGATACACCTGTTAAAGACTGGAGTAACGTATATGCCAACATCAAAGTTAACAATGGCAAGGCGCTTTATTATGCAGGTTTTGGATGGAAGAAGGCCAATGAGTTTACATCCAAAAAGGCTTGGAATAATTATCTTGAAGCATTTGTAAAAAAAGTAAATAACCCATTAGTTGTCACATTCAACTAGATTTAATATGAATACAAACAAATTTATAACTGATAATTTTATTTTACAATCTGAAATTGCCGAAACTTTGTATCATAAGTATGCTAAAGATTTGCCAATTATAGATTACCATAACCATCTTTCACCAAAACAAATTGCAGAAGATAAACCTGTAAAAAATATTACTGATGCATGGTTAGATGGCGACCACTACAAGTGGAGAGCTATGCGTGCCAACGGTATAGAAGAAATATTCGTAACAGGTTCAGCAACCTCTAAAAAAGAAAAGTTTTTAAAGTGGGCTGATACGGTGCCATATACATTAAGAAATCCATTGTTTCATTGGACGCATTTAGAACTTAAGCGGTATTTCAATATAGATGAGTTACTACAACCTTCTACCGCGGAAACTATTTATCAAAAAGCGAATGCGGTTTTAGAAAGTAAAACGCCAGCGCAATTATTGGAAGATTTAAAGGTTGAAGTAGTATGTACTACAGATGACCCTGTTGATGATTTAAAATATCATAAGGAAATAGCCGAAAAAGGGTTTTATACAAAGGTTTTTCCAACGTTTAGACCGGATGCATTACTTTTCATTGAAAAAGAAAACTTCAATAATTATATTAATAACTTATCGAAATGTGTAGGGTTTCGTATTGAATCGTTAAAAGATTTATTGAAAGCCATAGAAAAAAGAGTAGACTTTTTTGATAAAGCAGGTTGTCGTTTGTCCGATTATGGATTGGAAAAAATCTATGCTGCAGATTTTACCGAAGCAGAAGCTGATACTATTTTCAAAAATCGCTTATCAGGTAATCAGATTTCAAACGAAGAAGTTGATATTTATGCATCTTGTATTCTAGACAGTTTATGTAAAATGTATCATTCTAAAAGTTGGACACAGCAATTTCATATTGGTGCTATACGAAATAATAATAGTAGATTATTAAATGAAATAGGGCTAGATGCAGGTGTTGATTCTATTGGAGATTTTCAAGCAGCAAAAGCCATGTCTAAGTTGTTTAACGGTCTTGATGCTACTAATCAATTAGCAAAAACCATTACATATAACCTGAATCCATCCCAAAATGAAGTTTTTGCTACCATGATGGGTAATTATAGTGAAGGTGGCATACCAGGAAAAATGCAATGGGGTTCTGGCTGGTGGTTTTTAGACCAAAAAGACGGTATGGAAAAGCAGTTAAATTGCTTATCTAATATGGGATTGTTAAGTCGTTTTGTTGGTATGTTAACAGATAGTAGAAGCTTTTTGTCTTTTACAAGACATGAATATTTCAGACGCATATTATGTAATTTAATAGCAGAAGATGTTAAGCAAGGACTTATTCCAAATGATATAGAATTCTTAGGAAAAATGGTTCAGGATATTAGTTATAATAATGCCGTAAACTATTTCAATTTTAATTAAGTAAAAGAAAGTACTATGCAATATAAATTAATTCTATTAGCTATTCTTTTTATAAGCATGGCTTCTTGTAAAAAGGCAGATAAAGGCAAGGTTTTATATTTAGGCCATACTTTACCTCAAACACATCCCGTGCACAAGGGTATTTTAGAATTCCAAAAAGCATTAGAAACAAAATCCAAAGGAAGTTTAAAAGTTAAAATTTTCCCAGATGCTCAACTTGGTTCAGAAAGAGAAGTTTTAGAATTATTGCAAATTGGATCTGTTGCTGCTACAAAAGTAAGTGCAGCTACTCTATCCAATTTTGTGCCTGAATATCACCTTTTAGGAATTCCATATTTATTTCGTGACAAGGATCATCAATTTGATGTTTTGGAAGGAGAAATTGGAAAATCAATTTTAGAGAAAGGAAGTAAGTTTTGGCTACGTGGACTCTGTTATTACGATGCAGGGAGCAGAAGTTTTTATACAAGCGAAAAAGCAATCAGGACGCCAGATGACTTAAAAGGATTAAAAATTAGAGTGATGAATAACCAAATGGCAATTAATATGGTAAATTCTATGGGTGGTTCTGCAACGCCTCTTGCATACGGAGAATTATATACGGCTATTCAACAAGGTGTTGTAGATGGTGCGGAAAATAACCCACCATCATTTGTGTCTTCAAATCATTATGAAATTAGTAAATATTACACCTTAGATCAGCATTCTTCAGTACCAGATGTACTTTTGATAGGGACTAAATTTTGGAATAAACTATCTGAAGAGGAAAAAATATGGGTGCAAGAAGCTGCAGATGAATCTGCTCAAGCTCAAAAGCAATTTTGGAATGAATCAGTCGAAGAATCTATGGCTATAGCGAAAAAGGCAGGCGTAGAAATTATTGTTCCTAAAAAATCGTTGTTTGCTGAAAAATCAAAATCTGTTGTTGAAGAATTTGTAAAAGAATTTCCAGAAATGGCTCCAATTGTAAATAAAATTAAAAATAATTAATTATGAATAAATCTGAACTTATTTTTAATAAAGTATGCCGAATTCTTGAGGTGTTTATGATTATTATTTTTGCACTTCTAGTTTTAGATGTACTATTTCAAGTGTTTTCAA
>CAXBID010000242.1:0-5878 GCA_963975495.1 uncultured Flavobacteriaceae bacterium
GCTAGGTTTTGAAAACCTGGCAGGTCTCAATTTTCAGTAAGATTACTATAATCTAATGAACGCTAAACTAATTTTTGTCATGTACTAAAGTATTTTATATTAAAATCACTTCTGATAGTTAAAAAATCGTTTTTTGATACCCTTAAAGTATTATATTTATGAACTGGTTTAAACGTTTTGGATTATAGCGTCCCGATAGCTCGGGATAGACATTTTGTGACCAGTTGAAGGCTTTTATTTGTTGCATAGCCCCGACGCTTCGGGGCTACGGAACTAAAAAAAGGCGAAAAATGGGTGCAAAGGAGCTCCCGAAGCCTCGGGATTTAGTCAATCATAAAAGTTTAAACCAGTTCTATATATAAAATTAATTCTTATCCATTATGAAATCGTTTTTTAAATTCCTCATAGCTTTTATTTTTACTTGTTTTATTTCAAATCTAGTATCAGCACAATTTTCAGAGAAACAAGTTGATTCGATCGTAAACCATGCTTTAAGTAAGTTTAATGTTGCGGGGTGTGCCATTTCAATTGTAAAAGATGGAGACGTTATATATAGTAAAGGGTTTGGTGTAAAATCTGCAAGTACTCAAAGTCCAGTAAATAAGCACACTAATTTCGCCATTGCTTCTAACAGTAAAGCATTTACAACTGCTGCTTTGGCTCTTTTGGTTGAGGAAGGGAAATTAAAATGGGACGATAAGGTTAGAGATTATATTCCAGAGTTTAAAATGTACAATCCGTACGTAACAGAAAATTTCAACATTCAGGATTTGTTGACGCATCGAAGTGGTTTGGGATTGGGAATAGGCGATTTGATGATTTTCCCTGATGGATCCGATTTTACAATGGATGATTTACTATCAAGTTTTCAGCATTTTAAACCTGTTTCAGCATTTAGAACACAATTTGATTATGACAATCTATTATACTTAGTGGCAGGTGAAATTATTGCCCGAGTTTCAGGAATGTCATGGGAAGATTTTATTTCAAAGCACATTTTTGAACCTTTGAATATGGATAATTCATATGCCTCTTTAGATAGAATAAAGGATAAAAGTAACTTGGCAAAACCACACGATTCAAATTCAGGAACTTTAAAAGTGCTTCCCGATTATAAAGAAATGATTAATGGCGCAGCAGGAGGTATTTATTCAAATGTTGATGATATTTCAAATTGGATGTTAATGCATTTAAATCATGGGAAATACGGTGATAGTTTAAAAAAGCAATTGTTTTCACTTGAATCTCAACGGGAAATGTGGAAAATACACACAGTAACCGATGCTAATAGAAACCCACGCTATAACTCGCATTTTTCTGGTTACGGATTAGGTTGGGATTTATCAGATATGAAGGGGAATATGAGCGTTTCACATACAGGAGGATTACCAGGCATGTTATCAAAAACCATTATGATTCCAGGTATTAATTTGGGTGTTGTTATTTTAACGAATACCAGTGATGATGGTGCTGGTGTTTTTGGAGCTGTATCAAACACCATAGTTGATAGTTATTTTGGTTTAGATGATTTTGGATGGATTGATAAATATGCTGACTATTTTGAAAATAGGAAAGAAAAAGGAGATGCTGTTACAAAAGAAGTTTGGGACGTAGTTAAAGCTACTGATAATTCTCTGGTAAATATTAACGATTACATTGGTGTTTATAAAGATAATTGGTTTGGTAACATTGAGGTTTTTACGAAAGGGGATAAGTTGTGGATGAAATCACATAGGTCGCCCAAACTTAATGGTGAAATGTTTTTTTATAAAGCGAATACATTTGCGGTTAAATGGGAATACCAAGATATGAATGCTGATGCTTTTGCCATGTTTTCATTAAATGAAGAGGGTAAAGCACAAAGCATAAAGATGAAAGGTATCTCGCCTAATATCGATTTTAGTTTTGATTTTCACGATTTAGATTTAAGTCGAGTTGATTAACTTTGATGATTAATTGAAAGTTTTTAACCTCAAAGTCTCAGTAATATCATTCTTATGTTCCGCCATTATCTCAAATGGATTACAATTATAGTTATTAAAAAAATTTGTTTTTCTTCAAAATGTAAAGTATATTTGCCATTAAGGAAAAATAATTTTCCATAATATAAAATATATTTGTCATGAGTTTAAAAAGTATACAAGAGTGTGAACGTACCAAATTAGAGCGTTTTTTAAATAAATTTCAGTTACCACATCTTTTTAAAAAAGTTGGTTTTGGTGTTGTTATATTAAGTTTTATCCTATTGACCGTTATAAAGTTTACAAATAACGAACCATTGTGGATGCGGCCTTTTTTAAAGCACGCTATGATTGTTGGATTATTAATTATGTCTATTTCCAGAGAAAAAATAGAAGACGAGTTGATAGAAAGTTTACGTTCTAAATCTTATGCATTGGCATTTATAATTGGTGTTATTTATACCATGTTACAACCCGTTGTTAATTATGTTGTCGATTTAATTTTAGGCAAACAAGAGGAGGTAGGTAATATTTATTATTTTGAAGTTCTATTATTTATGCTGTTAATTCAAGTGTTATTTTTTGAAGTTTTAAAACGCAATAGATAATATGGAAAATACAATTAAAGTAGAACGTGCCATTTTAAATTTAACTCAAGATGAATTAGCCAGTAAAATTGGAGTATCGCGTCAAACCATTAACTCTATTGAGGCTAATAGGTATGTACCGTCAACAGTTTTGGCATTAAAACTATCTGGGTTGTTTGGTAAACCAGTAAATGATTTCTTTAAACTCAATGAAAATGATTAGAATTATTATTTATATGACATTAGTTTTTATGAGTACAGTTTTATCAATTTTAAAAACTGTTTCACACCTACTGTAGCAGTTTCAGCAATAACCGTTAAATGGTTTTTACTTTCAATATTTGGCTTAGGATCTATGAAATACGTAGGTGTATTTTCTGGAACATAATCTATTAAACTTGCCGCAGGATATACTTGCATTGACGTGCCGATGATGATTAAAATATTGGCAGTTTCACAAATTTCAACAGCTTTTTCAATCATAGGTACGTCTTCACCAAACCATACAATATGGGGGCGTAGTTGGTGTCCTTTTTTACAGGTGTCCCCTAAAACTAAATCGTTGGTCCAATGTTGAATATCATTGGTATCAAGTGTACTTCGGACTTTTAATAATTCACCATGTAAATGAATCACATTTGTGCTTCCAGCACGTTCATGTAAATCATCAACATTTTGGGTAACGATAGTAACTTTGTGGTTTTTTTCTAAGTCAGCTAAATCATAGTGCGCTTGATTGGGTTCTACCTCAAAAAGTTGTTTTCTCCGCTTATTATAAAAATCCAAAACCAATTCTGGATTTGCAGCAAAACCTTCTGGTGTAGCAACTTCCATAACGTCATGTCCTTCCCATAAACCATCAGCATCCCTAAAGGTTTTAATACCACTTTCAGCACTTATGCCTGCTCCTGTAAGTACAACGATGTGTTTCATATTATAAATATAATAACTTTTTGTCATTGCAAATTACACTTTTGTGTGATGTTGCAATCTTTTAAATTGAACTTCATATAAAAAGATTACCGCATGACTTTGTTTCTTGGAATGACTTAAACTTTCTTAATTTTGAATTATGATTGATTTAAACCTTTTAGAATATCTAGAAACCTACCTTACAGAGTTAAGACGAGAAAAATTTGCGAAAGTATTGCCACAACGCACCAAACATTTTACGGTTGCAACAGAAGATGTTTATCAATTACATAACACTAGTGCAGTAATTAGAAGCTGTGATGCTTTTGGGATAAAAGAGGTTAATATTATTGAAGAGCGTAACTCGAAAACTATTGATCGTGAAATTGCTATGGGTGCTCAAAAATGGGTGGATTTAAATAGATATCAAAGCGTCAATGATTGTATTTCAGATTTAAAACAAAAAGGGTATCAAATTGTTGCCACTACACCACATACAAATAATTGTGAATTACATGAATTTGATGTCACTAAAAAGGCGTGTTTTTTCTTCGGTAGGGAAACGGAAGGATTATCACAGGAAGTTTTAGATGCTGCAGACTGTTATTTGAAAATACCTATGGTTGGTTTTACTGAGAGTTTAAATATATCGGTTTCTGCGGCTATCATTTTGCAGCACGTTACAACTAAACTCAAACAAACAGATATAAATTGGGAATTAACTAACGAAGAAAAACTCGAAAAAAGATTGGATTGGGTTAAGAAAACCATTAAAAGTTATGATGAGATTGTTGAACGGTTTTATGATAATCAATCTTTCAAATAATTACTTTTGTAATCATCAAGTATCACTAAAAAATCATGGCTACACTTAAATAATTCATCTAAAAGTATAAATTTGTTTTCTTCTAAGAGTAATTTACTATCTATATTCTGTGCTTCGCAATAATCGAAAAATAAAGGATTATAGGCTTCAGGTATTTTTAAATCATCAGCTAATAACTTATCATTGAAAAGTTTGTCTTTAGAAAATAAAGAGTCAAAAGCTTTATGAGTAATTGCTTTTATTGGAACATCTTTAACTTTTTTATTTTTAAAAAGTTTGCTAATAAGAGATATGATTTTCACAAAATCAAGATTCCCACTTTGAGAAGCACTATATAAGTGTGGGTTGTTTTTAATATCATTTTGTATTTGTGAACCCAAATTATTAGTATAAATTTCTTCATTAAATTCTTTTAGTTTTTCATTTGCTAAAAGAACTTCATCAAGGGTATTTATTATCTTTTTTATTTCAATCACAATTGTATTTCCAAAATGACTATTCGTAATTTTTAATGCTTTTTCTTCATGAAATAAAGATGTAAATACTAGCGTGTCAGCAATAGATGCAATTATTTTAAAAGTGCCAGTTTCATCTGTATGAGTGGTAGTGTTTTTATTTTTATTGAAAATTTTAGCACCTTTTACGGTTGTTTCTGCATCATAAACTTTACCAGTAATATTCTGAGAAACCATTGTAAATGGAAATAATAAGAGGACAAAGACTTTAAATTTATACATAATGAAGAATAAATTTTTAGTATTCAATTTCAACATTTACGGTAGAACCACCCTGTAATTTATTCCAAGATCCTTGACTATTTGTTCTAGAATAGCCTTTCCCTTTGGTTAAAATAGCTCCTATATAAACTTCAATTGGACTTTTGAAATTTGGTATAAATTCAACACCAACAAAAAAATCTTGTTCTAAATAAATGTAATGTTTTGTTAAATCAATTTTTAGCCAACCAGGTTCGATGTGCTTTTTCTCTATTATGTTTTCAAAAACGATAGGTTCACCTGGTGCATTGTTTTCATTTTTATAAAAGTTAATTCTAATAAAACTGCTATCAGATTTAAAACCTTTTCTTAAATATATATTTACAAGTTTTACTCTAACTTTTTTATCTGGAATATTTATTCTTTGTGCATTTTCTATAATATCATTGTTTTTGGCTATTGCCCTTAGCCATAATAAAGGATTATAGCTTTTTACCCCAATTTTTCGATTTTTCTTCTTTTTGTTTGAGATTACTATTTCCGAAAGCTCGTTATTTTTTGGTTGAAGATAAATGGTTTGGTTTTCAAGGGTTTTAATTGGAACTTTAACAGAGTGATAATTTATATGACTAATTATTAGGCTATCATTTGAGAGCTTTTTAGAAATATTAATACTAAATAAACCTTTTAAATTTGAAATTGTTCCTGTATTTTTATTTAGTATTCCAATATTTACAAATTCAACAGTTTCATTTGTTTTAGAGTTAATGATAACTCCTGTCATTTGAATATCTTGGGGGAAAACTTGAAAGCTTATAACTTGAAATAGTAAGATTTTAAAAAGTAAATGTTTTATCATTTAAGTTCATTAATATG
>CAXBID010000243.1:0-5856 GCA_963975495.1 uncultured Flavobacteriaceae bacterium
AGGTCCGGTAATCGATGTTGCGTTCAGCGCAGGTTCAGAACTTCCAAAAATTTATGATTCATTAGAAATTAAAAGAGCCGACGGTTCCTTATTGGTATTAGAAGTACAGTCTCATATTGGGGAAGATACGGTTCGTACTATCGCCATGGATTCATCTGATGGTTTAAGCAGAGGGACTGAGGTCACTGCCACTGGCGCTCCTATACAAATGCCTGTTGGCGAGGACATTTACGGACGTTTGTTTAATGTAATTGGAGATGCCATTGATGGTCTTGGGAATTTGCCTAAAGCTGGAGACGCTGGTTTGCCAATTCACCGCCAAGCACCAAAATTTGAAGATCTATCAACCTCAACTGAAGTTTTATTTACAGGTATTAAAGTTATCGATCTTGTCGAGCCTTATGCAAAAGGTGGTAAGATTGGGTTATTTGGTGGTGCTGGTGTAGGTAAAACAGTGCTACTAATGGAGTTGATTAACAATATTGCTAAAGCGCATGGTGGTCTTTCTGTGTTTGCAGGTGTAGGAGAAAGAACTCGTGAAGGGAACGATTTACTTCGTGAAATGCTAGAGTCTGGTATTATTAAATACGGGAAGGACTTTATGCATTCTATGGAAGAAGGCGGATGGGATCTTAAAAGCGTTGATAAAACGGCCCTTAAAGAATCTAAAGCTGCTTTTGTATTTGGACAAATGAATGAGCCTCCTGGAGCTCGTGCACGTGTTGCCTTATCTGGATTGACCATTGCTGAGTATTTCCGTGATGGAGCTGGAGATGGACAAGGAAAAGATGTCCTTTTCTTTGTAGATAATATCTTCCGTTTTACACAAGCTGGATCTGAGGTATCTGCGTTATTGGGGCGTATGCCTTCTGCGGTAGGTTACCAACCCACATTGGCAACAGAAATGGGTGCCATGCAAGAGCGTATTACTTCAACTAAAAAAGGTTCTATTACATCTGTTCAGGCGGTTTACGTACCTGCGGATGATTTAACCGATCCTGCTCCTGCTACAACTTTTGCCCACTTAGATGCTACAACGGTATTATCAAGAAAAATTGCAGAGTTAGGTATTTATCCTGCGGTTGACCCGTTAGATTCTACATCGAGAATTTTAACTGCTGATATCTTAGGAAACGACCATTATGCTTGTGCACAACGTGTAAAAGAGTTATTACAGCGTTATAAAGAGTTGCAAGATATTATTGCCATCCTTGGAATGGAAGAGTTATCTGAAGAAGATAAATTAGCTGTAGGTAGAGCTAGACGTGTTCAACGTTTCTTATCTCAACCTTTCCATGTAGCTGAACAATTTACGGGTATTCCTGGTGTATTAGTTGATATTAAAGAAACTATAAAAGGATTTAACATGATTATGGATGGTGAATTAGATCACTTACCAGAAGCAGCGTTTAACCTTAAAGGAACTATTGAAGAAGCTATTGAGGCTGGAGATAAAATGCTAGCTGAGGCGTAAGCCGATGCTAATGCTGAACTCGTTTCAGTATCTCTCAATATTGAACTAAATTCAGGGTAGTTAAACAAGTTTAACTATGTATTTAGAAATTGTATCCCCAGAAGCAACCTTATTTAGTGGAGAAGTAACTAGCGTTTATGTTCCCGGAGTAAACGGTGATTTTGAAATGTTAAATAATCACGCCCCTATTGTATCTTTATTAAAAGAAGGTGTAGTAAAGATTTCAGGGAATATTGAATTGGATGAAGAGGTTCAAGATAAATTCACTAAAGGAGACAAAGGGACGACTTTATTAAAGATTAATTCTGGAACTTTAGAAATGAAGGATAATAAGATTATTGTTTTAGCTGACTAAATTTCTTTTTAAAATATATTTAAAACGCGACGTAAATGCTTCGCGTTTTTTTATGCTAATAATATGATATCTTTTGTTCAAAATAAAAGTTTCACTCTTTTTTTAATCCAAGTTTATGTCCTGAGAAGGCATAATATAAAATAATGAGATAACAGGGTAATAAAATCCAATACCCTTTTGTAGCTGCTTGTGCGGATGCCATAGCATCATTCATGCCCTGGGCAATTAAATCCATTCTATTTCCGTCAACTAATCTTCCATATAGCGGTGGTATTATTGCTCCTCCTGAAATAGCCATGATTAATAATGCTGAAGCCGTTTTGGTGAATTTTCCCAATCCTTTTAAAGTTAAAGGCCATACGGCTGGCCAAACCAATGCATTGGCAATCCCTAATCCTGCAACAAAAAGAACAGAAGTAAATCCAGAAGTAAAAACGATGCAAAATGTAAATAGGATTCCTAAAATGGCACTTGTTCTTAAAGCCAAAGCTTGACTAATGTATTTAGGAATTAAAAACACCCCTAATGCATACGTAGCAACCATTGCCATTAATGTAAAGGTTGTAAAAAATTTAGCTTCAGTAGCAGGAATTCCTATGGAAATACCATAGGCTATAATAGTGTCTCCTGCAATAACTTCAGCACCAACATATACGAAAAGTGTTAATACGCCTAGCCATAAATGTGGGAATTGGAAAATACTGGTTTTAGTTGTTTCACCTTCTTTTAATGCCTCAATAGGTTCAGCTTCAACATGCGGTAAAGGTGCTTTTCTAATTAAGATGCCTAATATAAAAAGAACAACTGCCATAACAATATAAGGTGTTACAACGCTATCTGCCATAGTATCCAACAAACGCCCTTTTTCAACAACACTAACAACACTTAATTGCTCTTTAATGTCGTCTATTCCTGATAATAATAGAGCTCCAAAAATAAGTGCTCCCAATGCGCCAGCAACCTTATTGGCAATTCCCATAATTGCTATACGCTTTGCGGCACTTTCAATAGGCCCTAAAATAGTAATGTAGGGGTTTGACGCTGTCTGAAGCAAAGTCATTCCCATACCTTGTACAAAAATACCAGATAAAAACACCCAATATGTTCTTGCTTCTGCTGCTGGAATAAAAACCAAAGCACCTATAGCCATTACAATTAAACCTAAAGACATCCCTTTTCTATATCCAATTTTATTAATAATATAGGACGCTGGTAAAGCCATAACCACAAAGGAAATATAAGAAGCCGATGCTACTAAAAAGGATTGAGCAGACGTTAATTCATTAATAGTTTTCATAAAAGGAATTAAGGCGCCATTGATCCAGGTAACAAAACCAAAAATGAAAAATAATCCTGCTATAATTATTATAGGAATTAATGTGCTTTTTTTAGATTGGACTGATGTTCCAACGGTTTCAGACATAATTATTTAATTAGTTAGCTAAAGTGTATGTTTGGGCAAAAAATTAAACAACTCGTTGCATAATGAACATTTTATACAATAACGATTTGTAAACAAAATCATTAACCTTGAAATTTATTTTATTAGTTGGTTACTAATATACTTTTTTAATCACATTGGTAACAATACCCCAAATGACAAAATCGTTATCGTCTGTAATTTTTATAATAGGATAGTTAGGATTTTCTGGTTGTAACCAAACCTCGTCTTTATCTACTTTTAAACGCTTTACTGTAAATTCACCATCTAAAAAGCAAACTGCAATTTTATTATTTGTTGGTTCTAAACTTCTATCTATCACTAACAAATCGTTATCATCTAGTCCTGCACCAATCATGGATTGCCCGCTAACGCGTGCATAAAAAGTAGCTTCCTTATTTTTGATAAGTTCTCTGTCTAAAGACAGGCGCTCTTCTTTGAAATCTTCGGCCGGTGAAGGGAATCCTGCAGAAATGCCTGTGTCTAAAAAAATAGCTCCTAAACTGGTTGAGGGTTTTGGCGTGAAAAAGGTTAGGTTTTCAGATTTGTGTAATATCATGGGCTATGTAATTAATTGCTTATTATATGATAATAATTAGATGAAATTTATTTTAATATGTCCATTTTGCCTTGATGCAAAACCCCTTCGACTGCGCTCAGGATAAACCAAACCAAAAAGTCATATTGAAATGATGAATTTTTCTTCTGTTATCTCAGAAGAAAACCAAAAATAAAATCTAAATTTTTTCCAAGGCTTCAAAAATTTTTTACGATTTGATTTTTTATATTCTGCATTTCAATATTCAATTCTAAGAATTGATTTGGGACTTTTCTTTTAAATAGGTTTTTTGTTTATTCTAGTTTTATTTCTCTTTTTTATACTTTTCAAATACTCAGCTAACCGCTAAATGATTACTGACAACTGCAAACTGGTTGCGTTAGGGATTGATGTGGCATCCTTTTTTGTGCTTATCTATATTTTTGTGTTGAAACATATTTTAAAATATGCATAAAACACTTGATGTGATACTGAAACACCTTCAGCACAAAAAAGATTGTAATGTAAATCCCTCCCGATAGCTATCGGGATTGTGGTAACGCCCAAATAAAATTATTTATGCTAAATATACTATTTTAAAAGATTCCTGCCTACGCAAGTCTATTATTTTACAACTATAATATCGTTAATATTAGTGGTGTATCTAGGCGTTAAGCGTTCTTGCCGCATTTTCCAGGTGCGTTTTAAATCTTGATTGCCTAATTTAACTTTATGATCGGTATACTTAGAATTTAAATTATCTATGGCATGCATGAGGGGTTTGTGTTTGGGGTCTTCGTTTTGAAACATTTGTAATTGATGGTTATTTGTGGGGACCAAGCCCATAACAATAACGCCTGCCCGCTTATATTTTATGCCATTTTTGAAAATACCGGTTACTGCTTGAACCGCTTGCTGGCTGATAATTAAACTAGAATCTGTTGGGTAAGGCAAACTAACCACTTTGCTGCCACGGTGCTGTTGGGTATCTTTTTTGTGTTTATCGCTACTTAACATCACGTAAATCATGTGGCAACTTGAACCTTGTTTACGTAGTTTTTCGGCACAACTTACGGCAAAGGTGGAAATGCGCTCCTTAATATTATCGATATCTGAATAGGTGTATTCGAAACTTCGGGTGGTGGCTATGGCGTGTTTTGTTTTTATCTCGTCTAACTTTATTTTAGAAATACCTTCTAAATCTTTTTTGAGTTTCCAACCTGTAATTGAAAAGTTTTTTCGCACCCAATCATCAGAAAGTTGTGTGAAATCGAACGCTGTTTTACAGCCTTTTGCTTTTAATCGTTTTTGTAAACCCCTGCCAATACCCCAAACGTCTTCAACTTTTATCCATTTTAAAGCTTTCAATCGTTTTTCTTCAGAATCAATAACATAAACGCCTTTGGTTTGATTTGGAAACTTACGCGCTATTTTATTGGCTACTTTACTTAAAGCCTTTGTTGGTGCTATACCAACGCAGGTTGGAATACCTGTCCATTTTAAAATACGTTGCCGTATTTGATTTCCGTAATCTTGAAAATCATAATCGTTAAAGCCCTTAAACTCCAAAAAAGATTCGTCTATACTATACACCTCAACATCGGGTGTAAATTGTTCTAAAATAGTCATAACCCGACTACTCATATCGCCATAAAGTGGGTAATTTGAAGAAAACACTTGAATATTGTTGGCTTTACAAAACCCTTCCCATTTAAAAATTGGTGCTCCCATGGGTAGATTTAATGCTTTTGCTTCGTCACTTCGCGAGATCACACAGCCATCATTATTACTTAAAATAGCAATGGGTTTGTTGCGTAAATTAGGGTTAAAAGCGCGTTCGCAAGACGCATAAAAGTTATTACAATCTACAAGGGCGTACATGTGTATAAAAGTACGGATTTTGTTTTTTAGACCTTTCGGATTTTAAAAATATAAGGGTTCAGAAGATAAAAAACATTATAAATTAGGGTGTTTAACCCTTCCGACTTTGATTTCTTTTAGTGAAATCAAAGCCACCTTCCCTTAAAAAAGGGAAGGAGTTTTAAAAA
>CAXBID010000244.1:0-5850 GCA_963975495.1 uncultured Flavobacteriaceae bacterium
TTCCTGAATTTACAGAACCTTCAGCGGGATATCATGGTTTAAAATATTATGAAACCTTAGGGGCAGCATCTTTCGTTTTCAAATTAATTTTAGAAGGTTTAAGAGATTTAGGAGGCGCTATGAGTCCGTTTAACGCGTTTCAAATTATACAAGGGTTGGAAACGTTGCCAATTAGAATCAAGCAGCATAGCGAAAATGCTTTAGAACTTGCAAAATGGTTAGAGCAACAGGACGAAGTGGCTTGGGTAAATTATCCAGGATTAGAAAGCAGTAAGTACAAAACATTAGCAAAAAAATATTTGCCAAAAGGACAAAGCGGCATTGTAACTTTTGGTGCTAAAGGTGGTTTTGATGCCGCTAAAGCCATTGCAGATAACACCAAGTTATTTTCATTATTAGCTAATATTGGAGATACGAAATCATTGATTATCCATCCGGGAAGCACAACCCACCAACAATTAAATGAAAAAGAACAAGCATCGGCTGGCGTTTCTGGAGATTTAATTCGTTTGTCTGTTGGTATTGAAGATATCGACGATTTAAAAGCGGATTTAACGGAAGCATTTAAAACTATATAATTAAAAGATACTAAGACCTGTCAGGTTTCAAAAACCTGACAGGTCTCTAAAAAAATAAAATCTAAATCATTGGAGCAACCATTGCAACATATCACCATTAAAAACTTTACAACTGAAAGTCAAGTTCCTATTTCTGATATCAAATTAAGTTATCAAACATTTGGAAAATCTTTAGGTTCTGCGCCTATTGTTTTGGTTAATCATGCATTAACAGGCAATAGTAACGTGGCTGGAAAAGATGGTTGGTGGGTAGATTTAATTGGAGACGATAAAGTTATAGATACGAAGTTGTACACCATTTTAGCATTTAATATTCCAGGAAATGGTTTTGATGGTTTTGTTATTGAAAATTACAAAGATTATGTTGCCAGAGATGTGGCAAACATTTTTTTAATAGGATTAGAAAGCTTAAAACTAGATAAAGTTTTTGCTACTATTGGCGGATCTTTAGGTGGAGGAATTGCATGGGAAATGGCAGTCATTAAACCTGATTTTACCGAGCATTTAATTACAGTGGCAACCGATTGGAAATCTACAGACTGGTTGATTGCAAACTGCCAAATACAGGAGCAATTTCTAATAAATTCCAAGAATCCTGTTCACGATGCTAGAATGCATGCCATGTTATGTTACCGAACTCCAGAATCTTTTAAAGAGCGTTTTCAGCGTTCAAAAAATGAAGATTTGGAGATTTTTAATGTCGAAAGTTGGCTGTTGCATCACGGTAAAAAGTTGCAAGAACGTTTCCAATTATCGGCTTACAAACTGATGAACCAATTGCTAAGAACGATTGATGTCACCAAAGGAAGAAAGGCCGATTTAAATGTTTTGGAAGCTATTGAAGCCAACATTCATATTGTTGGTGTAGATTCCGATTTGTTTTTTACAGCAGAAGAAAATAGACAAACGCATAAACAACTAGCGGTTACACATGCTAATGTGACTTACAATGAGATACATTCGGTACATGGGCACGATGCATTTTTAATGGAATACGAACAATTAGAAAAAATTATAGAAGGCATTTTTGTGCCAGATTCTAAAAAGAAGAAAATGAAAGTATTAAAGTTTGGAGGAAAATCTTTAGCGAATGGAGAGGGGCTAAATAAGGTCATTTCTATCATTGAGAATAAAGTGAATGCAGGAGAAAAAATAGCTGTGGTAGTTTCGGCGCGTGGTAATGCGACTGATGAACTCGAAGATATCTTAAATAAATCTCAAAAAGGAAAAGAATATAGAGGCGATTTAGAAGCTTTTAAAAATTCTCAAAAAGAACCATTAAAAACCATTGATTTTTCAGATGAATTTTCAGTTTTGGAAAAGTTGTTTGAGGGTGTTGGCTTATTACGTGATTTTAGTAAAAAAACCAAAGATGAGATTTTAGCGCAAGGCGAGTTGCTATCCATTAAAATGGTTTCAGAATTACTGAATCAAAAAGGCGTTAAAGCGAAAGCAACCGATGCCCGAAAGCTTATTAAAACCGACGGCACTTTTGGTAATGCGCAACCTATTTCTCAAGTTTCTAAAGATAATATCAAACAGTATTTTAAGGAAAGTAATAAAGATACTGTTAACATTATTTCGGGATTTATTGCATCAAATTCAGAAAATGAAACGACTACTTTGGGCAGAAACGGTAGCAATTATACAGCAGCGTTATTAGCCAATTATTTGGATGCTGAAGAGTTGCAAAACTACACGCACGTTAGTGGTATTTATACAGCTAACCCAGATTTGGTTGAAGATGCTCAAAAAATAAGGGAATTATCGTTTAGTGAAGCTAATGAGTTGGCTAATTTTGGAACCACGGTTTTACACGCCAAAACTATTATTCCGTTGGTTGAAAAAAACATCAATCTTCGTATTTTAAACACCTTTAATCCCGAGGATGAAGGGACGCTAATTACGGCAAAACCAAGTTCCAAGGAAGTCACATCATTGTCGGTTTTAGATAATGTGGCGTTGTTGAATTTAGAAGGACGTGGACTTTTAGGAAAAATTGGTGTGGATGCGCGTATTTTTAGAGCGCTAAGCGATCGCAATATTAGTGTGAGTATTATTTCTCAAGGGTCTTCTGAAAGGGGTATAGGATTAATTATCGATGCGGATAAAGCTACCCAAGCGGTTATCGCTTTAGAGCGCGAATTTGAAAATGATTTCTACTCGCAGGATGTTAATAAAATTCACGTGGTTGATGATGTTTCAGTGATTTCTATCATTGGGATTGAGTTGAGTTCGTTCCATAAACCATTCAATGCGCTTATAAAAAACCAAATTACGCCATTGTTGTTCAATAATACGGTAACAGGTAGAAACGTGAGTTTGGTGGTTAAAAAGAACCAATTGCATAAAGCCATGAATGTTATTCATGGTGAGATTTTTGGGATTTCAAAGAAAATAAACATCGCTATTTTTGGGCATGGTTTAGTTGGTGGCGCATTAATAAATCAGATTCTAAAATCGAAAGATGAGATTGAAAAACGAAAAGGCATCAACTTAAATGTGTTTGCTATTGCGAATTCTAAAAAACTACTTTTAAATAAAAAGGGTGTAACTGAAAATTGGGAAGTTGATTTAAAATCAACGTCACAAGAAAGTTCCATTGAAAGTATCATAGCATTTGCGAAATCAAATCACTTAGAAAATTTAATTGCGGTTGATAATACAGCGAGTTCAAATTTCTATGAGAATTATTTACCGTTGGTGGAATCGGGTTTCGATTTGGTGTCTTCAAATAAAATAGCCAATACCATTTCGCACGATTTTTATAAAGAATTACGTGTTCAGTTGGAATCACATAATAAACAGTATTTATATGAAACTACGGTGGGCGCAGGTTTGCCCTTGATTGATACTATTAAGTTGCTACATGAATCGGGTGAAAACATCACCAGAATTCGAGGTGTGTTCTCAGGAACTTTGAGTTATTTATTCAATAATTTTTCGGTTGAAGATAAACCGTTTAGTGAAATTGTTCAGGAAACGATTGATAAAGGATTTACTGAACCCGATCCGCGTGAAGATTTTTCTGGAAATGATGTGGCCAGAAAATTGTTAATTCTAGCGAGAGAGTTAGATTTGCAAAATGAATTTAAAGATGTTTCGGTTCAAAATTTAATACCAGAGACGTATCAAAAAATTTCGGTGGAATCATTTTTAAGCCAATTAGATGTTTTAGATGATGAATTTCAAAAGATAAAAGATGCGCAAGAGGTTGGTTTTGTGTTGAGATATGTTGGCGATTTGTCGGGTGATTTATCACAAGACAAAGGAAATTTAGAAGTAAAATTAGTATCTATTCCAGAAGATAGCACATTAGGTCACGTAAAAGGATCTGATGCTATTTTTGAAATATTTACCGAAAGTTATGGAGCACAACCTATTGTAATTCAAGGTGCAGGAGCAGGAGCGGAAGTAACTGCAAGAGGCGTTTTTGGAGATATTTTGAGGTTGTCTAAGCATATAAATTAAGTAGTTTTGTCATTCCCGTGAAGGTTGAAACCTTGTAGGTCAAAGAGCAGAAATATGAGTAAAAAAAAATTTGAAACCGAAGCCATCCGTATCCAATTAAAGCGTACTGAATTTCTAGAACATACAAGTCCGCTATACCTAACGTCGAGTTTTATATTTGAAGATGCTGAGGATATGAGAGCCTCATTTACTGAGGAAAAAGACCGAAATATCTATAGCCGATTTACCAATCCAAACACGACAGAATTTGTTGAAAAAATTTGTAAAATGGAAGGTGCGGAAAGTGGTTATGCATTCGCAACCGGAATGGCAGCGGTGTTTTCAACCTTTGCAGCCTTGCTAGATAGTGGCGATCATATTGTATCGGCACGTTCGGTTTTTGGCTCAACACATACGTTGTTTACCAAATATTTACCAAAATGGAATATTAAGACCAGCTATTTTGATATCAATAAACCCGAAACTATCGAAAGTTTCATTACTTCAAAAACAAAGATTTTATACGCAGAATCGCCAACCAATCCAGCAATTGATATTATCGATTTACAGTTGTTAGGGGATATTGCTAAAAAACATAATCTTATTTTGGTGATTGATAACTGCTTTGCAACACCTTATTTACAGCAACCCATAAAGTATGGTGCACATTTGGTCATCCATTCAGCAACTAAGTTAATTGACGGACAAGGACGTGTTTTAGGTGGTGTAACCGTTGGGAATGCTGATTTAATTCGTGAGATTTATTTATTTGCAAGAAATACAGGTCCAGCACTATCACCATTTAATGCTTGGACACTTTCAAAAAGTCTAGAAACACTTGCCGTAAGAGTAGATAAACATTGTGAAAATGCATTGAAAGTAGCTGAGTTTTTAGAAAATCACCCGAAAGTAAATTGGGTTAAATATCCATTTTTAAAATCGCATCCGCAATACGAAGTGGCAAAAAAACAAATGAAATTGGGTGGAAACATTGTGGCTTTTGAAGTAAAAGGCGGTATTGAATCTGGGCGAAGTTTTTTAAACGCCATTAAAATGTGTTCGCTATCTGCCAATTTAGGAGATACCCGAACCATTGTAACGCATCCAGCATCAACTACACATAGTAAGTTATCTGAACAAGATAGACTTGAAGTAAGTATTACAGATGGTTTGGTAAGAATTTCTGTTGGTTTGGAGCATGTTGATGATATTATTTCAGATTTGAAGCAGGCTTTGGGGTAGTTCTAGCGTTAAGCATTTATTTTTTCTTGCGTTGCATTCTCAATCCTCTTTCTTTCAAGAAATCATTTATGTCGATACATCGAATACCATTCTTTTCAGCAATAGCTGGAATTTTATTCGGCTTAATTTTACTTTCATTAGTAATCAACACGTAATTATGAGTTTTACAATAACCAAGTAAATAAGGGTCAGCCTCTTCTTTTCCTTGAGATTGTTTTTTTGCGTCTAAAAAACCAGAATTAAATTCTTCGTTAATGATTGGGATAGAAGCAGTAATTGAAGCAGTATCTGTTTTGTGAACAAAATGTTTTTTCCATTTTTGTATCCACTTTTTTAAGAAGTCTTCTTTACCCTCATAACTATTAATCTCATCTTCAACAAAATCAATTGTTCTAAAGCATCCAGTTGGAAATAAAGAATTTTTTGAAACCAACTATCCTCGAGGCAGAGCCATAGAGGTATTACGCTGGTTTCATTTTGACCTGAAAAAGGTCAAAAACCAAAATTCTCTATTTAGATTCCCGCTTTCACGGGAATGACAATTTCAACGGAAACCCCGAGGCAGAGCCTCGAGGAATTC
>CAXBID010000245.1:0-5821 GCA_963975495.1 uncultured Flavobacteriaceae bacterium
AAGGCAAAATCAACATTGTCGGAACTAGATCTAATGATCAATTCTTTATCCATTTAGTTAATTTTTGTCCCGATAAATCGGGATGGATTATACATTATTTATCTACCAATTAATTCTTAATTAGCAGATTCACAGGATTTTTTAAATCCGTGGAGTTCAAAAAGCACTTAAAAAGTGTGAAATTTTGATGAACTCATTTCAAAGAACATTATAAAAGTCCCTTTCGGGAATTTTAAAACCAAAAAAAGCAGCTAATCTAACTACCTTTTCCGATTTATTTTTTCTTTTTGTGACGGTTAGCGCGCCTACGTTTCTTACGTTTGTGCGTCGCTACCTTATGTCTTTTTCGTTTTTTACCACTTGGCATAAATAGTGTCTTTTTAAATTAATGATTCTTTTTAATACTGAAACAAGTTCAGCACGCATGTTTTACTTAACGCCTACATTTGTTTTAACGCCTTCAACAAAAACTTTTGCGGGCTTAAATGCGGGAATATTGTGAGCTGGAATTTTTATGGTTGTGTTTTTAGAAATGTTTCTACCAGTTTTTTCCGCTCTTGTTTTAATTATAAAGCTTCCAAAACCTCTTAAGTAAACATTGTCTCCACTTTCTAAAGACGTTTTTACTTCTTCCATAAATGTTTCAACAGTTGCTTGTACGTCACCTTTTTCAATTCCTAATTTGTCAGAAATTTTCGCTACTAAATCAGCCTTCGTCATTTTTAATATATTTTTTTTGTGTTACTATTATAAATTTTAAGGGATGCAAATATAGGAATTAAATATTCAATATTTCAAACCTAATTCATTAAAATTTAAGATTATAAACGTTTATTTTTGCATTCTTTATTTTACTCATTAATGATATTCTCAAAAATACTAACACATTGGTACTCAAATAATAAGCGAAATTTGCCTTGGCGGCAGACTAGTGATCCTTATTTTATTTGGCTCTCCGAAATTATTTTACAACAAACACAAGTTAAGCAAGGGTTGCCCTATTATGAAGCTTTTATAAGTGAATTCCCTTCGGTTTTTCACTTGGCTAAAGCCGAAGAAAGCAAAGTGCTAAAACTGTGGCAGGGGCTGGGTTATTATTCTCGTGCTAGAAATTTGCATGCCACTGCAAAATATGTGGTCAACGAATTGAAAGGAGAATTTCCAAACAATTACAAAGGGTTACTAAAATTGAAAGGTGTTGGTGATTATACGGCAAGCGCCATAGCGTCTATTTGTTTTAATGAAGTTACTGCTGTGGTTGATGGTAATGTGTACAGAGTGCTATCTAGATATTTTGGAATTGATACACCTATAAACTCATTAAAAGGCGCAAAAGAATTTAAAGCCTTAGCACAGGAGTTAATTGATAAAAAAAATCCTGCCGAATTCAATCAAGCCATTATGGAGTTTGGTGCCACACAATGCAAACCTAAAAGTCCTGATTGTACTAGTTGTCCTTTTAATAAAGGTTGCATTGCTTTTGGTACGAATAGAATTAACGAATTGCCAGTAAAAATAAAATCCGCAAAAGCGAAAAAAAAGTATTTTAATTTTTTAGTTTTCCTTTCTAAAGACGATAGAACCATTTTAGAAAAGCGACAAGGAAAGGGTATTTGGCAAAATTTATATCAGTTTCCTTTAATTGAAACAGAAAAAAATATTACTGCCAAAGTTTTAGGATCATTAATTGAAGATCATAGTTTATTGAAAAATCAAGCTTATGAAATGACATTGTATAATAAGGATACTATTGTGCACAAACTATCGCATCAACATTTATATACCAAATTCTGGATTTTGAATATTGATAAACTTGGTAAAGAAGCAATTTCAACTGATAAAATCCGTGATTATGCAGTGCCTATTTTAATTGGCGATTTTATAGAAGCATTTAATTTTTAAAATCACTCTCAAACGAATTAGCGTTTGGGTTTCCTTTGTATTTGTCATACCCGAGGCATCGGGAAAATATCTATAATTTCTTATTTTCTAAGATATTAGTTTATACACTCATATTTTTTTATTAATTTTAAAAAAAACAGAAAGCAATTGGTTATTTGAAAAGTGCTTCTCGATTAAAAATCGAGTTTCTTATCGAATTAACATTCTCTTAACATCGGGAATCTAAAAGTGAAGAAATGAACAAATATTTCTTTACTTTTGCTCTCTTTAAAAAATTATAGTTATGTCTGGAACATTAAATAAAGTGATGCTAATTGGGCATTTAGGCGATGAAGTGAAAATGCATTATTTTGAAGGCGGTAATTGTATTGGTCGTTTTCCTTTGGCAACAAATGAAACGTACACAAACAAAGCTACAAATGAACGTGTTACTAATACCGAATGGCATAATATTGTGGTGAGAAATAAAGCAGCTGAGATTTGCGAAAAGTATTTAACTAAAGGCGATAAGGTTTATATTGAGGGTAGATTGAAAACCAGAAAATGGCAAGACGATAGTGGAAATGATAGATATTCTACTGAGGTACAATGTACCGAATTCACCTTTTTATCTACTAAAAAAGAAAGCGGGAATAATGCTTCTAGCAATCAGGATGCACAAAAGCCAACAGCAAATAAGCCAGCCGCTAGCGAACCTATTAAGGAAGAAAATGACGATCTTCCATTTTGATACTATTCCCAGTAGTATTGAGAATACTGAGTTTAACTAAAACCATAGTACTTGGATCCTGACCCTTCCAGTTTTAAAACCCTATTACTTGCAATTGATTTTTCATTTGCGGCAGGTTACATATTGTTGTTTTTGTTGTTATTATTTTCGGCACTTATTTCCGGAGCTGAAGTCGCTCTTTTTTCACTTTCAAAAACCGATGTAGAAAACGGTTTAGAACAGAAATCCAAACCTATTGAAATCATATCAAAATTATTGGAACGTCCAAAAAAATTACTGGCTACCATTTTGGTTGCGAATAATTTTATAAACATTGCCATCGTTATTTTGTTTGCATATTTGAGTAGTGATTTGTTTAAAGGAATTACTAACCCCATTCTTCAGTTTGCATTAGAGGTTATAATTGTTACTTTTTTAATATTGCTATTTGGTGAAATTTTACCAAAAATTTACGCTAGTAGAAACAATTTAAAGTTTGCTAGTTTTATGGCGTATCCGCTAAAGGTTTTAGATTTTGTTTTAGCGCCCATAAGTTTGCCCATGCGAGGTGTTACATTAGCCATTCACAACAAATTAGGTAAACAAAAATCAAATATAAGTGTAGACCAACTTTCGCAAGCCTTAGAGCTTACAAGTAAAGAGGATACTACCAGGGAAGAGCACAAAATTTTACAAGGCATTGTCTCATTTGGTAATACGGATACAAAACAAGTTATGCGTCCGCGAATTGATATTTTTGCTTTAAATATTGAGCAAAAATATGCTGAAATAATGCCAGATATTATTTCAAATGGGTATTCAAGAATTCCAGTTTACGAGGATAATATTGATAAGGTAAAAGGGATTCTTTATGTAAAAGATTTATTGCCTTATATTGATAGAAAGCAGTTTGATTGGGCAAGTTTAATACGAGAGCCTTTCTTTGTGCCAGAGAATAAAAAACTGGATGATTTAATGTCTGAATTTCAAGAAAAGAAAGTGCATTTAGCTGTTGTAGTAGATGAATATGGTGGGACTTCAGGATTAATTTCATTAGAAGATATTATAGAAGAAATTGTAGGTGATATAAGTGATGAGTTTGATGATGAAGATTTGATGTACTCTAAACTAGATGACAACAATTTTGTGTTTGAAGGTAAAACAGCATTAAAAGATTTTTATAAGATTATAAAATTAGAAGATGAAGCTCTTTTTGAAAGCAAAAAAGGAGAAGCAGAAACGGTCGCTGGTTTTGTATTGGAAATTTCGAGAAGCTTCCCGAAGTTAAACAGTAAAATATATTTTGAAAATTATGTTTTTACTATTGAAGCTTTAGATAGAAAAAGAATTAAGCTTGTAAAATTCACCATCATTTAATCTGAATACTGCAATTGAAAACTGAAAACTTAATGATTTTGAAAACGGATTACAGTTGCTTACTAAAAATTCTTTTATCATCTTTAGTATTTACATTTCTGTCTTGTAATGAAGATTATGTGCCAAAACCAAAAGCCTTTTTAAGGTTGGATTATCCCGAACCCAAATATGTTAACCCAAATTTAAACCTGCCTTTTACTTTTGAAACCAATGTGTTGGCAAATAAAATGAGTTATAAACCTATAAAAGGAACTACTGAAAGTTATGCTATAAATATTGAATACCCAACATTAAAAGGCACTATTTTTATAACTTACAAAGCAGTTGGGGGTGACAATAAAAATTTAGAAGCCTTTACAAGGGACGCGCAAAAACTCACTTTAGAGCACACAAAAAAAGCAGATGAAATTCCTAAATACCCTTATGAAAATGTTGAAAGTAAGGTTTACGGCATGCTATCTGAAGTTAAAGGCAATGTAGCTTCTCCAGCACAGTTTTATGTGACTGATAGCGTGAATCATTTTTTAACAGGTTCGTTATATTTTAATGTAAAACCTAATTACGACTCCATTTTGCCGGCAGCAAATTACTTGCAGAAAGATATTAAGCATATTATGGAAAGCTTAAAATGGAAATAAAAAAGCTACACTGGTAAATAGCGAAGCTTAATTTTTTTTTATACTATAGCTTTAAAATTATTCTTCAGTATCTATTTCCGAAAAATCAGCAACTGTCCTCATATCGCTAACCTTATAAATATCAGCAACATTATTTACGGTTTCTGTAAGTAACGTAGGTGTCACTTTAGTTTCATCATATTCTACCATGGCCAATTTTCTATCAAAATCAACTTTAGCAGATTTTACACCTTCCATTTTAGATATTTTCTTTTCAATAGTCGCGGCGCAACCTATGGCACATGTCATTCCATCAATAGTAAATTCAGCTTTAGCGTAATTAGCGTTTGGGTCTAATTCCTTTACGGTTTGAGTTTCAACGGTTTTAACTTCTGGTTTTCCCTCATTTTTACAACTTATAAAAATAGTTGCAATTAGAAGTAAACTTAGAATATGTTTTATAGTTTTCATTTAGAAATGTTTTTATAATTTTAATACTAACAAAATTACGAAATATTAGAGTCATGTATGGGTGTATAATTAAATTTTATGATTTTTTTACAATCCCTTTAGAAGTTATTTCTTATTTTGAACAAGGAAAATTGAAGATGAAATAAACTAACCAATAAAACTTAATTATGAAAAACATATCACTTGCCATACGCTTTGGGCTGGTTACTACTGCGGTATTGATTGCTTACTTTTTAGTTTTAGCATTATTCAATTTACATACAAATCCAGTTTTTAGCTTTTTTAATGCCGTTATAACTGCATTTGGTATTTATGAAGCTACACGCTTATATAAATTGCAAAAGCCCGATGAGTTCTCATATAGCGAAGGTTTTAAAGCAGGAATGATTACGGGTAGTATAGCTACCATTTTGTTTACTCTATTTTTTCTTGTTTACTCAACAGAAATTAATCCTGATTTTCTTCCAATATTAATGAAATCCATGAATGGTAGTTTTAATATAAATGAGGGTTTAGTAACCTTTATAGTGGCGGTAATGGGTTTTGCAACCACAATAGTTTCCACGCTTACTGTTATGCAATTATTTAAAAAGAGTAATAATTACGTTGAAAAGAAATAAAACGTTTGTGAATTAATTATTTAGGAGTATATTTGCACCCGCCTTAGGTAAATTAAGGCGTAGTTGAATACAAATTAATTAATAAAAACGTTACGCTATGTACGCAATTGTAGAGATAGCAGGGC
>CAXBID010000246.1:0-5777 GCA_963975495.1 uncultured Flavobacteriaceae bacterium
CGCTAATCAAGGGGATTTACACCCCTATAATCCCCTCAAGGGGATAACCAATAACATGTAAATAACTTAGGTGTCTTGTTTTCAAGAAACTAAACTTAACCTTATATCATATCGAACCCATGTTACAAATAAGACTTAAATTGCTTTAGTTTTCCCCTGCTTGATCGGTCTAAACTTTGCTTTTGTTCAAACGCAACCGTTAAATTGGGCTCTAAATATTCAGAAATAGCTGTTTTTATTTTCGTTTTTTCTTCTTCAGAAAGAGTGTTCAAACTCACATAACTTATTTTAAAAGTATCTAGTTTAAGCTGTTCAATAACAAACTCTTTTATATTGGCACTGTCTTCAATAATAGTTTTTGTAACATAATAGAAACTTAAACCCGCTGCTTTTTTGCCACTTGGTAAAGCGATAATATCATTAGTCCTACCAATTAATTTTTCAAGTATTGGTTTTTGTGGCGTGCTATTTTTAGAAAGTTTTCCAATGTCGCCTAAATCATAACGAATAAAAGGATGTGCTTTGTTGTGAAGGGATGTAATTACAATACGCCCTTCTTTACCAAAAGGCAATAGGTTATTGTTTTCGTCAAGTATTTCAACAAATAAATCATTGGTATTTATCAACCATTCGTTTTTGGTATTCTGAAAAGCAATCAAACCTAACTCTGCAGCTCCGTATTCATTAATAACAGGAATTCCTAATTGAGATTTTAAAAGAACTTTGTCATCTTCAAAAAGCATTTCGGAAGTCACAATACAGGCTTTAAGCGAAGGACAAATGGTTTTAAGAATTGTGTCTTTACGTTGTAAATATTTGGCAAACTGAACAATTGAACTGGTATAGCCATTTATATAATCGAAACGAGTTTGTTTAAATTTTCCAATATTTTTTTCAAATTTCGAGTCACTTAAATCAAATACAGAAAACCTGTGTCGGTTACTTAATTTGTCTTTTAAGCGTTCTTTATAATATCCTTTTTTATCTAAAGGAATGCCATAAAAACGGGCTTGTTTAGAATTCTGAAAATCTAAATTAAACCAACTGTATCTGTCAATAAAAACAGACCAAGTTAAAGCATGGCAAAATTTATCTTTTGCAAAAACAAACGGTTCGCCTGAAGAACCAGACGTTTTGTGTTTATGTATGTTTTTTGGAGTGAAGCCTTCTGAAAGGCGTTTAGAAAGCGGTTGCTGTAAATCGCGTTTAGTCATAATCGGGATGTTGTTCCAATCATTACAATTTACATTTTTTGTTAATGTTTTATAAAACGGATTGTTTTTTAAATGGTAACTAACAATCTCTTGTTTTTTAGATTCTAAATAAGAAGCAAATTCAGAATCAGTTTTATTTTGAATTGATTTTAAATGCGCTTTGGCTTCATGTATTGGAAAGCCTTTTAATTTTAATGAAAGTTCAAATAAATTCAAAACAGATAATAATTTTTGTAAAGTAAATAAAAAATAGTCGTGAATTCTTGTCATTAGTTTTATTTTTGCCTTTCATTAAAATATAACAAATGAACATCTTAATTCTTGGTTCTGGTGGAAGAGAGCATACTTTCGCTTGGAAAATAGCTCAAAGCCCAAAATGTAATGAATTATATGTTGCTCCAGGAAATTCAGGAACAGCCAATGTGGCGACAAACGTTAACATTTCAGAAACTGATTTTGATGCCATAAAAGCATTGGTTCTTGATAAAAACATTGAATTGGTTGTAGTGGGGCCTGAAGCGCCTTTGGTAGCTGGTGTTCATGATTATTTTTTAAATGATGACGATATAAAACATATATCAGTCATCGGTCCTCAAAAAGAGGCTGCTGAATTAGAGGGAAGTAAAGAATTTGCAAAAGAATTTCTATTTCGTCATAATATTCCAACCGCAGCTTACGAGAGTTTCACAAAAGAAACAGTTGAAAAAGGATATAAGTTTTTAGACACTTTAAATCCGCCTTATGTATTAAAAGCTGATGGTTTAGCAGCAGGTAAAGGGGTTGTTATTTTAAAGGATTTAAATGAAGCTAAAGCGGAGTTAAAAAGCATGCTGGTAGATGCCAAATTTGGTGAAGCAAGTAAAAAAGTAGTTATAGAGGAGTTTTTAGATGGCATAGAATTAAGTTGTTTTGTTTTAACCGATGGTAAAAACTATAAAATGTTACCAACAGCTAAAGATTATAAGCGGATAGGAGAAGGTGATACGGGATTAAATACAGGAGGAATGGGCGCCGTATCGCCAGTGCCTTTTGCTACTGATGCCTTTCTTAAAAAAATTGAAGAACGCATTGTAAAGCCAACAATAAACGGTTTTACAAAAGATGATTTGCCTTATGTCGGTTTTGTGTTTATCGGACTTATAAAAGTTGGTGACGACCCAAAAGTAATTGAATATAACGTAAGAATGGGTGATCCTGAAACTGAGGTTGTATTGCCTAGGCTTAAAAACGATTTTGTTGAAATACTGCAAGCGATGGCTAACCGTACTTTAGATAAAATTAATATTGAAATTGACGAGCGCGCAGCTACAACTATCATGTTAGTTTCCGGTGGTTATCCTGAGGCTTACGAAAAAGGAAAGGAAATTACTGGTATTGACGCTATAAAAAATTCCATTCCGTTTCATGCCGGGGCACAATTAAAAGATGGTAAGGTGGTAACTTCTGGCGGACGTGTTATGGCAATAACTTCATACGGAAACACCTATCAAGAAGCCATAAAAAAATCTTACCAAAGCATAGAAAAACTACATTTTGATAAGATGAATTATCGTAAAGATATCGGTTTCGATTTAAACTAATTTGATTGAAAATTTAGGCAAGAAGAAAATAATGATTTTTTAATTTAGACAATAGAGAGAAAAAGAAATCATAGCTTAGTTACGGTTTGTTTTTGTCTTAAAGTATAAATTAAAAAAGGGTGTTTTATTCAAGTAAATTTAAAATGAAAGTAGTTTACAAATAATCGTGTGCCGTAATACTTTTATCCTCTTCGTTATTATCATTATAGGTTTTTAGTTGCATCATCCAATAAACAAAAGCGACAACACCAATAATCATAAAAAGCCAAGACACTATATTTGCAAGAAACCAGCTCTCAAGTTCTAAGGCTCTTAAAGCGTCATAAGGAGCAAAAAGAACATCAACAAATAAATCCTCTATAGCGTAAAAGAAATCTTTCATGTGTGTTTTATGTTTTCTAACCGTTTATAGTTAGTATATTTACGTTGCAAAAATACAAAAACAGTTAATGATTACAAGTATTTTCAGTAAATCTAAACCAATAAATTTTATAATAGTGTTTTTCATCACACTATTGGCTTTTATAACAGCCAGAATAACAGGTTTTGCTGATGTTGAAACGTCTGGTTTATACATTTTTAAACAAGTTATTTTATTCTTTTTGTGTTACACCTCAATTTTATTGCTGAATTTTATAGTGAGTAAGAATAGTCTAAGTAAAAATACCAACTACGAAATTCTTTTGTTTAGCCTTTTTTTATTAGCGCTTTCACAGACGACAATTAACACTAATATTCTTTTCTCTAATTTCTTTGTATTGCTGGGTTTACGAAGAATTATAAGCTTACGTTCGCGAATAAAGGTAAATAAAAAATTGTTTGATGCTGCTTTTTGGATTGCTATAGCAGCTCTTTTTTATTTTTGGTCAATCTTATTCTTTATATTAATTATTGCGTCATTAATTTTATATGCCGATAACAAAATAAACCATTGGATTATTCCTTTTACAGGGGTTGCAACGGTTTTTATTATCACCTTGAGTATTTCTATAGTATTTACTAATACTTTTTTTGAGTCATTTAGAAGTTTGCCAGAAGTAAGTTTTGATTATAACAGCTATAATTCGCTTCGGTATTTAATAGCTATAACCGTACTTTTTTCTTTTGGGATATGGTCTTCGTTGTTTTATATAAAGAGTATTAAACAGAAGAAAAAAGCATTTCGTGCATCGTTTAACAGTATTTTGGTGGCTGTTTTATTGTCCTTTTTAATAATAATTATTGCACCACAAAAAAACGGAAGCGAGTTTCTGTTTATGTTTGCGCCTTTATCAATAATAATTGCTAACTATATTGAAGTTATTGAGGAGAAATGGTTTAAAGAGGTTTTTTTATCGGCATTAATACTAGTACCTTTTATTTTATTATTGTTGTAACTTTTCACCAAAAGCTAAATCACCTGCGTCGCCAAGCCCTGGAACAATATAGCCTTTATCATTAAGTGTATCGTCAACCGTGGCAATCCATAAATGTGTGTCATTTCCAAATGCTGTTGAAACAAAATCAATACCTTCTTGCGCACCAATAACACTTACTAAATGTACATCCTTTGGTATTCCAAAAGGTTTTAAAGCCTCATAAGTAGCCACCATAGATTGCCCAGTTGCAAGCATAGGGTCTGCCAGAATAAGGGTTTTATTTTCTAAACTTGGGCATGCTAAATATTCAACAATAATCTCAAAACTCTCAGGATTGTGTTTATGGTGCCTGTATGCCGAAATAAAAGCATTTTCAGCAGCATCAAAATAATTAAGTAACCCATTATGAAGCGGGACACCAGCTCTTAAAATAGAACACAAAACAATATCGTTTTTAAGTAAATGTGTGTTGCTTTTTCCTAAAGGAGTTTCAATTTCTGAAGGTTTAAAATTCAGTTTTTTACTCAATTCATAACCTAAAACCTCACCAATACGCTCTATATTTCTCCTAAAACGCATACTGTCTTTTTGAATCCTTTTATCTCGAATTTCTGAAAGGAAAGTATTTAATATGGAATTTTGAAGTGATAAATTATGGATATGCATGATTCAGCTTAGTTTTTGAATAGTAAAGTTAATTAATATAAATTATATTTACGTTTAGCATTTTATTTTAGAAAAATTGGAAAACGTGAAACTACATTTTAAGTACAAAGAACAGTTCTTAGTGTAATTTTTATGTAGTTTTGTAGTCTAAAATAGATTAGCATGTTTACAGAAAAAGCCAATAAAATATTTCAGGATGTTATAGGAAAATATCACGTTATTAATACAGTTGATCAGCCTTTTGAAAACCCATACGATAAAACCCATTTAATTGAACATTTGTTATATAGAAAATGTTGGATTGATACCGTGCAATGGCATTATGAAGATATTATTCGCGACCCACAGATTGATCCCGTTGCTGCCTTAACATTAAAACGAAAAATTGATGCTTCAAACCAAGATAGAACGGACATGGTGGAGTATATTGATAGTTATTTTTTAGAGAAATATAAAGATGTTTCTGTAAAAGCAGGTGCTACCATTAACACTGAAAGTCCTGCATGGGGCGTTGATAGATTATCCATTTTGGCTTTAAAGGTGTACCATATGAATGAAGAAGCTACCCGTAAAGACGCTTCCGCGGAACACAAAGCAGCTTGCCAGACAAAGCTAGATATTTTATTGGAACAACGTGTAGATTTATCTACAGCAATTGACACACTTTTAAGCGATATTGAAAAAGGTGATAAATACATGAAAGTGTATAAGCAAATGAAAATGTATAATGATGATGAATTGAACCCTGTATTACGTTCTCAGAAATAATTTTTTATGTAAATTACTTGTCTATGATTACTATTAATGAATTAAAGAATCTTAAAGAGTCTGAAGACAAAGTAGAATTTAAAAAAGGTTTAGGAGGGAACATATCATATGATGGTGGTAGTAAAACTAAACCGTCAGAATAGAGGATGTTATTTCTAAAGCGTTGGACCTAGGAATGAAAGAAATGGAGA
>CAXBID010000247.1:0-5757 GCA_963975495.1 uncultured Flavobacteriaceae bacterium
TTTTTAATTTAGTAAAATTTATTACTTGTTCTTTTTCTCAATTACTACTGTAACTTAATTCTTTAGCCATAATTTTAGCTATTTATTTTCTTGTTTTATTTAATCTGACTCCAAAATTTTCAGATGAAATTGATGGAAAACCACCTCTTGGAATATCATCAATCTTAACTATTAACCAATCTTCTTTTTTAGCATAATCTGCAATACTTTGTTCTTGCCCTTCAGCAATATGTTCATCAGGATTAACAATAATTTTAAGATCTCCACTAAATTCAATCATTTCTTTATCTCCTCTACTATTTCCTGCAACCAACAACGGTTTACCTTGTATAAAAGTTTCAATAGCTTCCATTTTCCCTTCATCTTGTGGTACAGGGTGAACTATATCATCTGTAATAATTCCGTTTTTAATAACAGATTTCACACCTATTATATTTGTTATTGGAATACCAAATTCTTTACTTAAAAATTGCTGATACATTCCTTCAGGCGAAGCTGTAACTATCCAAACTTCAAAGTTTTTTTCTTTTAAAATTTCTATTAATTGTTTTACAGGTTTAAAAATTTTATCCTTATAATATTTGTTAAAGGTTTTTTCTCCTAAATCACGATAAAATTGTAATGGTTTACCTGAAATATATTTTACCCTATATTTAACATACGGAAGTGATACATTTGAAAGTTTTGTTATCGTATCTATGATTTCTGGTTTCCATTCTGGATTTTCTTTTGCATATTGATACATACATTCATCTGCAAGGTAATGAGGTGTCTGTCCCATTACTGTTCCGTCACCATCAAATACAGCAATTTTTCTTCCTTCAGTATTTTTATGTTTTTCAAAAAACAGTTTTAATTGTTGATTTGCTGACTGCGAAAAACCATCAACTTTGACATAATTATTTTGATTAGTATTGTTTTTACAGGAAAAAAATACTTGAGTGACTATAAATAAAAGTAAAATTGATTTTTTCATATTTTTAGTTATTTAGTAATGGCCTTGGTTAAGCGTCTTTTAAAGTTAATATTTTATTCTATAATGACTTGCTATTTCTATAAAATTAGAGATTTGTTCTTGCCTCCAGTCTTCATTTTTATTTAATTCTTCGGCTAATATCTTTGCAACCATAGGCGCAATTTCAATAGCTGCATTTGCATCTAAAAACAAGATTCTTACACGTCTTGCTAAAACATCTTCTATAGTTCTAGCCATTTCATTACGAACTGCCCATACGACTTCTGCTTTTGTAAATTCTAAATGCTCATGTAGTTTTTCGCCTAATTCCAGAGATTTTTTAATAAGCTGTTCTATTCCTTTTTGATCGCTTCCATAAATATACAAATGCTGCGATTTATCTACTGTGCCATTAGCTCCATGAATTAATAACTCTGAGGTAATACATTTTGCATAAGGTAATTTACCCAATTCAATTACTTTATTAACAGTGTCTTGAGCCATACGCCTGTATGTCGTCCACTTTCCGCCTGTAATGGTAATTAAACCAGAATCTGACACTATAATTTTATGACTTCTAGAAATTTCCTTAGTTATTTCGGATTTATCTTTTGGAGCTGCCAATGGACGTAATCCTGCAAACATACTTAACACATCTTTTTTGCTTACCCCTTTTGTAAGATACCTATTAGCTGTTTCTAAAATAAAATCCACTTCTTTATCAAGTGCTTTAGGCTCCAAACTATGACTATCTAATAATGTATCTGTAGTTCCAACTAAAACTCTATTATGCCATGGCACTAAAAACAATACTCTACCATCATCGGTCTTTGGAATCATAATCGCATCATTCCCCGGTAAAAATGATTTATCTAAAACAAGATGAATACCTTGGCTTGGCCGAATAATATTTTTAGCATCCCCGTCATCCATTTTTAAAACTTCATCAGTAAAAACGCCTGTAGCATTTATAATCGCTTTTGCATTTAACGAATATAATTCATTAGTTTCTGTATCCTTAGCCACAACACCACTAACTATCCCTTCATCATTTTTTAACAACTGTTGAACTTTACAATGATTTAAAACCGTTGCACCTTTCTCAATACAGGTTTGCGCGATGTTTATAGCGAGTCTTGAATCATCAAACTGGCCATCATGATAAACAACACCACCTTTGAGCTTATCTCGCTTTATAGTTTCTAATCGCTTAGTTGTTTCTTCTTTAGAAATTCTAACAGATTTGCCAAAACTTAATTTTCCTGCTAAAAAATCATATACTTTTAATCCTACATTATAGAAAAAATTATCCCACCATCTGTAATTCGGAATAATTTTGATTTCATTTGCTTTCGTTTTGTAATTTTTTTAGTACATTTGAAACTAAATAAAGTTAATCATAATTAAAACCAAATCGATATTACCTTGCGCTAAATAACGAACGCCGCCATGCACTAACTTAGTACTACGGCTTGATGTCCCTTTAGCAAAATCTACCTGTTCTAAAAGCAAGGTTTTATAGCCTCGTGTTGTACTATCTAAAGCAATTCCTAAACCTGTGGCACCTCCGCCAATAATGATAACATCCCACTCGGAATTTGATTTTAACTGTTCAATTAACGTATCTCTATTAAACAAATCGATTTGGTTTTAATTATGATTAACTTTATTTAGTTTCAAATGTACTAAAAAAATTACAAAACGAAAGCAAATGAAATCAAAATTATTTTAAATACCTGAATTACTATAACTTATACTTGTCATTTAGTACTATTTTCATTCGCTTTCATTTACTTATATTTGTAATACAGTTATAGTTTAAATTTACTGTTAAAGAAAATAGCCTGTACCTCCTTTTCGAGAATGATTTTTTCTTTATATGAATTGTAGCTGTAGTTAAGGTTTCTTTTTTTGTTGAATTAGAAAGGAAAAAAGAAGTTTTATTGCAGTAAACTCATATAATAACTAGTATCCTTATGAAGAGACATGAAATTATATTAACCACTCTAGAAAAAGAAAAGCACGTTGAAGTGTTAGACTTATGTAATAAATTAAATGTTTCAGCTGTAACAATTCGGAAAGATTTAAAATTTTTAGAAGAAAAAGGGCTTTTACACAGAACACATGGAGGTGCCTCATTAGAGAATCCTTATATAAATGAAAAGGCAGTCATTGAAAAAGAAAAGATTTCAGTTGAAGAAAAAAATGGAATTGCTCAGGCGGCAGCAAAATTAATTAACGAAAATGATTCTATTTTGATTGCTTCCGGAACAACGGTTCAGGCACTTTCAAAATTTATAAAACCCAAAAACAAACTAACAGTAATTACCTCTTCTTTATATGTAGTTTTACATTTAATTCATGATAAGAACATAGAGATTTTACAGCTTGGAGGCTATATTCGTCATAGTTCTGCTTCGGTAATAGGGTCTTATGCGGCGCATATTTTGAGCAATGTGTCTTGCAGCAAACTTTTTTTAGGTGTTGATGGTATCGATTTTGATTATGGCTTATCAACCACCAGCCTTGAAGAAGCACAGTTAAACCAAAAAATGTTAGTTTCTGCTCAAAAAATAATTGTTTTGGCAGATTCTTCAAAGTTTGGGAAAAAGAGTTTTGCTAAAATTTGTAACCTCAGCGACATTCACGAAATTATAACCGATCGTAATATTTCACTTTTTAATAAGCAAAAACTGGAAGAAAAAGGAGTTAAGGTTACTGTAGTTTAAATACTTTATAACTTTTAAATAGTTCTTATTTTTTTACATTAGCATCAATCCAATTATTATAAGCCATTTCTAATGCTTTTACTTTTTCCGGATGTTTTTTAGCCAAATCAAAACGCTCACCTAGATCATCAACAACATTAAAGAGTTTTAGCTCCATATTATTTATAACAGGTACTATATACTGGGACGAAGGTTCACTTTTCCAGTGATTCTCTTTGGCGTTGGTTAATTTCCAATCGCCTTGTCTCGCAGCAAAAGTTTTTTGCCATTTCCAAACTAACAGCCTGTTTGGGTCTGGTTTAAATAGACTTATACCGTCAAGCGTATTATCGTTAGTTTTTACTCCTGCCGCATCTAAAATGGTAGGTAAAATATCGGTTGCCGAAACATAATTAGTAACTGTTTTTCCTGCCTCTATATTATTTGGCCAACTAATAGCTAAAGGGACGCGTATCCCTCCTTCCCATAGTGAATATTTACCTCCAGTAAGTGGCGAGTTGTTTGCTCCCGTTAATGGCGAGCCACCGTTATCCGAAATAAAAACTACAAGTGTGTTTTCATCCAGTTTTTCTGCTTTTAAAGCATCTAAAACACGACCAATGTTATCATCTAAACAATTCAAATTTGCTAAATAATAATTACGCAATTCATGTGCTTTAATAGCACCAACTCGTGAGTATTTATCGTAATAAGCTGAATAAGTTCCAGGTTTGTGTTTTTTAAAAGCAAGCAAACTATCTGGGTCGTAATTCGCTATTTCCTTAGCACCATATTTATCTAAATACTTTTTAGGAACTTCGTGAATTAAGTGGTGTACAGCACTATATGCTAATGTTAAGAAGAAAGGGGTATCACGTTTTCTTTTTATATAGGCAATAGATTCATCTGTTAGAATATCGGTAAGATAACCTTCATCATAACTTATTTCTCCCATGTTATACATTAGTGGACCTAAAAGTGCACTAGTGCCATAAGGATCTGGAGTACGGTCTTTAATATCTTGTGAATTCAACCAATAATCATGTGCATGTGCACTAAAGCCCAAAAACTCATCATAACCATGCTGCAATGGATATTCACGCACATCATTTTTATGAAAATTTCTACCTAAGTCATTTTTTCCAATACGTGCAGTTTCGTACCCAGCTTCTTTTAAATATTCAGCTATGGTTTTCACATCATTTGGTAAACCTGGACCCCAACTTGCCGGTTTATCCCATCTAATTTGATTTTTTCCAGTTAATATACCTACTCTCGAAGGACTGCAAACTGGTGCAGTAACATAAGCTTGTGTAAAAACAATTCCTGACTTACCCAAACGGGATATGTTCGGCGTTGAAACACTATCATCATAGTCCTTAAAAGCTGAAAAATCCGCATAACCTAGATCATCAACAACAATTAATAGAATATTAGGTTTTTTAGATTCAGTCTTAGTTTTTGTTTGGCACGAAACTATACTCAGCAATAAAAATAAGATTATAAAATTTTTCATACCTAGTGCTATTTTGTTTTGCTTCAAATTTAATGAAAATAATTCAAAACGAAATTAAACGAAATTAAAATTATTACATTTAGTTTTGAAATTTAAAATATCACTCCGAACTTATAAGGGGCTAAAGTAAACGTTTTGAAATACTTTTTTGATTCTAAAATTTTGATCTTCAACTGTTTGATATATAATTTCGAATGATTTTTTGCTTTCAAAGATTTTTTTCCTTGATTTTACCCGCTTAAATGGATAAATCCACAATATCATAAAATAGAACCCTTTTTCAACTTGATCTACCTTAAAACATTCTTGATTAAATGGTATTATATAAAGTAAAAGCAACTAAATATTGAACCAGATTAAAAAACTTAAATTTTTCTAAAAAAAAAAGCCGAAGATCTTTCTATGACCTTTGACTTATCGTCAAAATATGCACGCATAAAAAAACGCTTCTCGATTAAAAGAAACGTTTTCGCTTATTTCGTGCGGGCGGGGAGACTCGAACTCCCACACCGCGAGGCACTAGATCCTAAGTCTAGCGTGTCTACCAATTCCACCACGCCCGCTAAAGGACTGCAAAT
>CAXBID010000248.1:0-5743 GCA_963975495.1 uncultured Flavobacteriaceae bacterium
AATCAAACACATTAGTTAAATCTGGGTTTGTTACCCAAATATCATTAATAAAATTTCAGATGATTTTTCGGTACAGGCAGGGTATTCAAGAAGAATAAACAGACCAGGATTAAGACAATTAAATCCTTTTAATAACATTAGAAATAATTTCAATATTTCTAGAGGTAATCCAAATTTACAACCTGAATACACAGATTCTTATGAAATTACCAGTATTCATAAAATAAAACAGGCATCCCTAAATTTTAGTTTATACAATCGTTATACAACTGATGTTGTAGAAAATATTGTCACTTTCGACAATAATGTTAGCACCTCCCAACCAGAAAATATAGGAACCAGCAATACTTTAGGTTTTGAAGCTAATGGCAAATACAATCCTGTAAACTGGTTTACTTTAACGGGCGATTTTAATATTAATTACTTTAACAGAACGGGAGTTTTTGAAACTCAAAATTTTGATTTTAAGGGGAATAGATGGAATTCTAGTATAACTTCTAAATTTAAGTTGCCTTTAGATTTTGATTTTGAAATGTCTGGAAATTATAATTCTAATTACGTTAGTATTCAAGGTGAAGTATCAGAAAGTTATTTTGCTGATTTTGGTATTAGAAAGAAAATATTGAAAGGAAAGGTTATTTTAAATTTAAGTGTTCGCGATGCTTTTGCAACACGTATAGATGAAAGCTTTTCTTCACAAGAAGATTTTTATGCTTTGGATAGTAGAAAACGCGGGCGCTTTGTAACCTTTGGAATTAGCTACGGATTTGGTAAAGGAGAAGCCATGGAGTTTTCAGGTCAACGCTGATAAATATTTAAATTTAATAGGATTGTAATTAAGTAGGTATTAAAGATTTGGGGCGAAACAATATGTCAAACTATAATTATTAACATTGTTTTAATTAGTAAATATTTACTACTCTATTTTTAATTGGATTTTAGCATTCAAAAGCTTCGATATAGGGCAGACTTCTTTTGCTTTATGAGCAATTTCCTTAAATTTTTCATCTTCAATATTCGGCACATCTCCTTTTAAATTTAAATCAATTTGTGTAATACTTCCGTCTTCAAAGGTTACAGTGGCATTAACATCTAGAGTATTTGCGGTAAAACCTTCTTCGTTTAATAAAAAACTCAATTGCATAGCGAAACAGCCTGCATGGGCTGCACCAATTAATTCTTCTGGGTTTGTACCCTTTTTACCATCTTCAAAACGCGTGTGAAAAGAATAGTTTGTTTTTTCAAGTACTTTACTTGCCGTAGTTAGATTTCCTTTTCCATCTTTACCGCTTCCGTTCCATTGGGCACTGGCTTTTCTTGTAAATTTCATAATGTTCTATTTTTTAAATGTTTCAGTTAATAATGTTTTTAATGCTTCCCATGATTTTGCATCTGCTTCAGCATTGTATTCCAAAGGTAAGTTAAATTTTTCGCCTAAAGCAGTAGCGCCTTTATTTGTATAGGCATGTTTTGCTCCAGGGTATGCTATATATTCGTAATCGGCGTTAATGCTATCCATAGCACTTTTAAAAGCAATAATTGATTCTTCTGAAATAAAAGGATCATCTGCACCATTGGCGACCAATACTTTTGCTTTCAGTTTATCATTTGGCATAATTGGCAATTGAACACCACTATGAAAAGCAGCAACAGCATCTAAATCTTCACCCGCATTCGCCATAGTTAAAACCACACTTCCTCCAAAACAATATCCAATAGCTGCAATGTCTTCACTATTGACCGATGGATGGTTTTTTAACAGTTCCAAAGCAGCATCAAAGCGGGCTTTGGCAACATCGATATTTTGCATCACCATGCTAGAAAATTTACCCGCATCTTCTGGATGTGCAGCTTGTTTACCATCACCATACATATCGATTGCAATGGCTGTGTACCCTAACTCTGCTAACATATCAGTGCGTTTTCGGGTGTAATCATTATGTCCCCACCATTCGTGAACTACAATAATACCTGGGCGTTTGGCCTCTATGTTTTTATCATAAACTATGTAGCCTTTCATTTGTGTGCTATCCGTACTGTAAGTAACTTCCGTTCCTTCAATATTAATTTCGTTTGTAATAACATCCTCAACTTTTTCTTTTGGCTTTTCTTTACAAGATGTTAGCCCGACTAAAAGCGTTGTAAGAATAAGTAATTTAATTTTAAATTGTGTTTTCATAATTTAATTATGCTAATTGTTTATTTGTGACTTTTGGGTAATCCGTATAACCTTTTTTACCAGTTGTATAAAAAGTATCTTCGTCCCATTCTGCCAATTCTATATCATTTTCAAAACGTTCCACTAAATCCGGATTTGAAACATAAAGTTTTCCGAATGAAACCAAATCGGCATCACCATCGGCTATGACCTTGTTTCCTGTTTCTTGGGTAAATCCTGCATTAATCATTAAGGTTCCGTCGTAAAGCGGTCTAAAATGTTTAGCTATTTCTGTAATAGCATACGGAATGTCTGACACATCATTAAACGGTTCTGATAAATGAATGTAAGCTAAATTATAATCATTTAACTTTTTAATAATGTATTCAAAGGTTGGAATGGTTTCTTCATCCATAGTCATTCCGAAAATACCATCTAAAGAGGGATTAAACCTTGCTCCTATTTTTTCTTCTGGAATCACTTCTTTTATGGCATCAAGTACCTCAAAAAAGAATCGTGCTTTATTTTCAATACTGCCACCATACTCATCGGCTCTATGATTAGAAGTTCCGTTAAAAAATTGATGAAATAAATAGCCATTTGAAGAATGAATTTCCACCCCATCAAATCCTGCATCCATCGCATTTTTTGTAGCGTTTTTAAAATCGTTTATAGTGTCTTCAATATCAGACTTGGTCATCGCTTTTGGTGCAACGGTTTCCTTAAAACCACTAGGTGTATATGATTTTGCATTCGGGTTGATATCAGATGCTGACAATGGCAGATCGCCACCATAAAAATCGGGATGCGACATGCGGCCTACGTGCCATAATTGGATAAATATTTTTCCACCTTCATCGTGAACACGCTTTGTTACTTTTTTCCAGCCTTCTACTTGTTCATCAGAATAGATGCCCGGTGTATTAATGTAACCTACAGCTTTTTTTGATACTTGCGATCCTTCCGTGATGATTAAACCTGCAGACGCACGTTGCTCGTAATAAAGACCGTGTAAGTCATCTGTTGGCTTGTGTGCTTCATTATCGGCCCTACTTCTAGTCATAGGTGCCATAATTACACGATTTTTAAGGTTTAGGTTTTTGCTTTTATAAGGTTGTAATAATGCTTGTTTACTCATTGTTTAATTTTTAAACTCCCTTAAATATAAAACAATAAAATGGCATAAAGAAGACCCCTTGATAAAGGTAAACTATGGGTCTATTTAAGAATTTTATTAATAGAATTTATCCAGTATTCTATATCCGTTTTGTTAGTATTTAAAGCTATACTCCCATTTCCATAAGGCGCATAAACATTTTCGTTGGTAACCGAAAAGAATCCCACAGTGGGCGTTAATGCGGCACTGGCTAAATGCATTACGCCATTATCTGCGGCAATAAATATGGAAGTGTTTTTAATAATAGCGCCCATTTCCCTGATATCCTTACTATAAAAATGGGGTGCTTTAAAATTGATTTTCGACATATTTTCAATAGGTAACATTTCAATAATATTATAATCGGGATATTCTTTTAATAAACGTGAATAAAAAGTTTCCCACCAATCTTCTGAATAACACTTTTCTCCCGTTGCATTAGTGTAAATACAAATGGTTTTTTTATCATTTTTAATAATATCATCTAAAATTTTCTTTCCGTTAGAAATTTCTTTATCACTGAGTTTAATATCCAAAAGAGGCACTTCACTTTCATTTTTATGGAACCCTAATTTGCTTAAATAGTGTCTTAAATTGTAAACAGGTGCTTTTGAAATGTGCTTGTAATCTTGATAGGTGTTTTCAAGCTCTTTATATGATTCTCCAAAAACTTTAATCTTTGCGCTAGCTATTTGAGTTAGCAACCTCCCTGAAGATGAATTTTTATCGCCATTAATTACCAAATCATACTTTTTGTTTTTTATTGAAAACCAATTTTTAGCATATTCAAGCAGATTACTAAAAGGTTTTTTGGGGAGTTGAATAATTTTATGAACCTGTTTATAGTTCTCGAACACAGGGAAAGCGACACCGCCCTTAACGAATAAATCGACTTCGCAATTAGGGAACGTATTTATAACTTCTTGTACAATAGGCGTTAATAGTAATTGATTTCCCAATCGGTGATTAGGACGAATTATTAAAACCTTTTTGATATCATCAATCTTGAAGTCACCAATTTTTGGCTCAGAATAAGAACTGCCAACATTTTTAGTAATGCTGTTCATCAGTTTTCTTCTGATGCTATTGATGCGTTTTTTGAATGTCATAAGTGCCTAAACTAATATTATTAAGGATGCCAAAAATACGAAGATATTGTAGTTTTATCAAAATACGTGAGGGCTTCTAACTATTATATCTGGCTTTATACAAAACATTTAAAATTAAGCCTCCTATAATGAGCATAATACCAAGTAAACTCCAAAGTGTATAAATCTCATTAAAAATAAATAAGCCGAATAGCACTGTAAAAATAACCTCAATATATTTTAGCGGTGCTACTTGGTTTGTTGAAGCTGTTTGGAAAGCCTTAGTCATATATACCTGTCCGAAATAGCCAAAAACACCGAGAAGAAATAGCAACAACCATTCCATACCAATAGGATTTACCCAGTTGTTAATAGAAAGCACCCCACCAACTATTGTAGCAATAATCATAAAATAGTTTACAACCACAACAGGATGTTCACTTTTACCTATTTTGCTGATGATGATGTAAACCAAACCACTAAAAAGAGCTGCCAATAACACTAAGAATAAACCATAAGAATCTAATTCCTTATCAAATCCCTTCAAAATAATAACGCCAGCAAAAGCCATTAAAAAGAAAAGCCATTGTACCGCTTTTATTCTTTCTTTTAATAAAATAACGGCGAAAATAGCAGCAAAAATGGGTGCTATATAACGTAATGAAACCGCAGTGCCAACCGATAAGTATTTGATGGACATAAAGAAGAAAGTCATTGAAGTAACACCTACTAATCCTCTTAAAATCAATAATTTATTATTACTTCCAATAATCGGAATTTTATTCTTTAACAGAAAACTAAATGTAAAAACCAAAGAACTGGCAGATCTAAAAAATACAATTTGAAAAGGACTGACATCATTTAAGTATTTTACAGTGGCATTCATACAAGCAAAAGCCAATGTGCTAATCACCATAAACTTTATAGCACTTTTAACGTCCAATACCTCGAGGTTTAAATTTTCGTTTCGAATTAATAAAATAAACTCCTGTAAGTAAAATGACAGCAGCTATTATAGATTGAAGCGTGATGGTTTCATTTAGTATCCACCAGCCTAAAATTAAAGCAATTATAGGATTAACATAAGTAGAGGTTGCTGCTTTTTCTGGAGAAACGGCTTTAAGTAAATAGTTAAAGGCAGTAAATGCGATAATGCTTCCGAAAATAATAAGCGCTAGCATTGACCATTGTACATCTGCACTCCATGCTGAGGGCATAGTCCAAGTTTCACCAAAGCACAAACTTGCTATAGCCAACATGATTCCTCCTGTTAGCATTTGATAACCGGTATTTACAAAATAGTTTTTAGGCAAATCTGCTTTTCCAACAAATAGACTACCA
>CAXBID010000249.1:0-5729 GCA_963975495.1 uncultured Flavobacteriaceae bacterium
ATTCATATCAGAATATTGATAATTTGGGCTTTGATTATATTTAAATACAGATTGCTCAATACCAGCAAACGATAATAAAGGAAGGCCTATTAAAATAACAATTAACACAAACAATCCCAGATATTGGTTTTTAATAAGTGTTTGAATCAATATGGCCAAAAATGCCCAAATCACAAAATGAATAAACATTAATACGTACAATTCATATAAATAATGTCCAATTTCAAAATTATAATATCCTTTATAAACTTGAAATGAAACACCTGCAACCAAAATTGTAGCTAATAGCACCAATTGCATTTTTAATAACGCAATACATTTAGATAATAAAAGTGTCCAGTTTTTTACGGGAGTAACATCTACCAGATGATTTATGCTTGCCATTTCACCTCTACGAATTAACATTCCTGCATACAAGAAAGTCAATAAATTAATAAAAAAGGTGAATGCTGTTCCTGGGAGCAATAACATTTGCCAAGTCGTTGGATAGGTTTTTGTACCAAATAATTCACCAGCTGTAAGGGCAAAAATCAATAATGATATTAAACCAACAATAACGATTGCAATAAAAGGCCAACTTTTAATAATATATTTGAAATCTATTTTTGAAAGTTTCCAAGTGATTTTAATAGCATTCCAAAATGAGAAATCATAATTCACTTTAGGTATTTCTACACGTGTAATTCCTCCAAAATTTTGCTTTGTGCTACGTGCGCCTTTATCTTTTTTAAAGTTGAACGTAAACGCATTTTGACTGAATGAAAACATTCTATAAACACCAGCTAGAACTAAGGCTGTAACTCCTAACCATAATAATCGATTATAAATAACAACGCCTTTAAATGGAGGCATTAATTCGTTTTGTTCAGAAACTGTCCAATAGCGTGTATAATAGTTTGCAGCTTGACCACCAAATGGATCGAAAAGTGCTGTTAAAAAACGGTTATCGGGGTTTGACAAAAAACTTTCAGCAACAGCTTGAATAAACATTAATAAAACCACTGTAATAAATCCTGCTGCAATATTTCTGCTATAGGTTACAACACCAAAAACTATTGCACCAAACAATAATACATTCGGGATAATATAAACCAAGTAAGAATGTAAATATGCTGAAATATTAAATGCTCCAACTATTTCCGAATTAGTTCCTGGCAAACGAAAACCTATAAATAAACCAATTCCTGCAACCAAAATTATCAATAGAACTATTAAAAACGCACTCAAAAATTTTGCAGATAAATAACTTGTTTTACTAAATGGATAAGAATACAAAATTGAGTGCATGTCACTCTTATAATCCCTGTATACTGAAAATCCAATAATTGATGGAAATAAAAAGAATAAAAAAATGGCCATGGTATTAAATAATGCATTTATAGCCAATGGGGAGTTTACAATTTTTGAAGAACCTGTTGTAACAACTAATCCATCAAATATTCCTGCTGAACTTGATGATAGAAATATTGCTAACAAAAAGAAAATTATAGTGTAAATGTAAATAGCTGGCTTTTTTAACCAATATTTCAATTCATGAAAAAATATAGTAGAAAACATTATGTGTATTTTTTAATTAATAAAAAGGCTTTTAGGCAAGAATGGGCTCATCTTGTTTTAAAGCAATAAAATACACATCGTCCAATTGTGGATTTGCCAATTTAAAATCATCTGCTGGCTTTTCCGCAGCATGTACCCTTATGTTTAAGGTATTATCTTGATTGTAGTTAGAAGACAATACTTTATACTCAGCTTCCATAGCTTCCAAATCATCACGTTCTATAATTTTGGTCCAAATTTGCCCTTTAATTTCTTCGGTAGCCTCAGTTGGTGTGGTATGCTTTAAAATGCGTCCTCCATTTAAAATAGCCATTTCGTTACACAATTCCTTTACGTCATCAACTATATGCGTTGAAAAAATAACGGTGCAATTGGTACCTACTTCGCGTAAAACATTTAAGAAACGGTGTCGTTCTGCAGGATCTAATCCAGCCGTTGGTTCGTCAACAATAATCAATTTTGGATTATTCAATAACAGCTGAGCGATCCCGAAACGCTGTTTCATACCTCCCGAATAACCTGCTACGTCCTTTTTTCTAACATCATATAAATTAGTGATTTCTAAAACTTCCTTCACCAAAACTTCTCTATCAGATTTGGAACTTACGCCCTTTAAGGTTGCGAAATAATCCAATAATTTTTCAGCAGACATTTTGGGGTAAACACCAAAAGATTGTGGTAAATAACCCAAAACTTTGCGAAGTGCCATTTTATCCTCTAATATATTAATATCTCCAAATTGAATTGAACCAGAATCAGGGCTTTGCAATGTAGCGATTGTGCGCATCAAGGACGATTTTCCAGCACCGTTTGGCCCTAATAATCCGAACATACCAGATCCTATTTCTAAGTTTAAATTATCAATGGCCTTAACGCCATTTTTATACGTTTTTGTCAAATCCTTGATGGCTAATTTCATTTGATTCTATTTTAAGTTGAATTATATTTCTAATAAGTATAAAAACTATACATTTTGTTACAAAATATTTTCAAAGGACTATTAAAAACTAAATAAATCCTATTATTTTTACAAAATACAGTAAAAAAACGACGTCATAATTTTAATGACTCGATAAATAACAAAACAACCTTATGGCTACAAAAAGCATACTCAATAAAAAGTCGATGGCCTTTTTAGAAAAATATTTAAATAATGCAGCTCCAACTGGGTACGAATGGACAGGGCAAAAGCTTTGGATGGATTATTTAAAACCTTATGTTGATGAGTTTATTACCGATACCTATGGAACGGCCGTTGGGGTTATAAACCCAAAAGCAAAATACAAAGTAGTTATTGAAGGGCATGCCGATGAAATTTCTTGGTATGTAAATTACATTTCAGATAATGGGCTTATTTATGTGATTAGAAATGGCGGTAGCGATCATCAAATCGCTCCGAGCAAGATCGTGAACATCCATACCAAAAATGGTATTGTAAAAGGTGTTTTTGGTTGGCCAGCCATACATACGCGTGATAAATCTAAAGAAGAGGCTCCAAAACCAGATAACATTACTATAGATGTTGGCGCAAAAGATAAAAAAGCCGTTGAAAAAATGGATATCCACGTAGGGTGCGTAATTACCTATCCAGATGAATTTCATATTCTAAATGGTGATAAATTTGTGTGTCGCGCACTAGATAATCGTATTGGCGGATTTATGATTGCCGAAGTGGCACGATTACTTAAGGAAAATAAACAAACACTGCCTTTTGGACTATACATTACGAATTCCGTGCAAGAAGAGATTGGTTTACGTGGTGCCGAAATGATTACTCAAACGATCAAGCCAAATGTGGCTATAGTTACTGATGTTACTCATGATACCACTACCCCGATGATAGAACGTAAAAAAGAAGGGCATTTAGAAATGGGTTTAGGTCCTGTTGTGGCTTACGCACCTGCGGTACAACAAAAACTGCGTGATTTAATTACCGAAACTGCCAAAGACAAGAAAATCCCTTTTCAACGTTCTGCTTGTTCGCGCGCTACTGGAACAGACACCGATGCTTTTGCTTATAGCAATGGTGGCGTAGCCTCGGCTTTAATTTCATTACCTCTTCGCTACATGCATACTACGGTTGAAATGGTACATAAGGATGATGTTGAAAATGTTATAAAATTAATTTACGAAACACTATTGACTATTAAAGATGGTGAAACGTTTAGTTATTTTAAATAAATTATTTTGTCATTCCCGCGAAGGCGGGAATCTTTTTTATAACACCTAATGGACGAATACATTGACATTGTTGATAAATACGGTAATCCAACAGGTGAATCAGAACTTAAATCTGTAATTCACCAAAAAGGATATTATCACAATACCGCGCATATTTGGTTTTACACATACGGTGGCAACATACTATTATCGCAACGGTCTGCTAAAAAACCCATTTGCCCATTACTTTGGGATGTTTCAGTAGCTGGACATATTGATGCTGGCGAATCTATTAAAACTGCAGCCATCAGGGAAACCCAAGAAGAAATAGGCTTAACAATTACCCAAGAATCTTTACAAAAAATTGGTGTTTTTAAATGTCTTCAGAGTTATGATAATGGTATAAATGACAATGAATTTCATCATACCTTCATAAGTGAATTAAAAGTACAGTTATCAGAATTAATACCTCAAGAGGAAGAAGTTGAAGCACTAAAATTGGTTTCAATTGATGAATTTAAATCTATATTAAATAATATAGGAGCTAATAATCACTTTGTGCCATCTAACAAAGCGTATTACGAAGTGGTACTTAAAAACATTATTGAAGCAGTCGCTAAAAAATAAGTGTCCGTAAGTTGAAAATCCCTTCTGAAATTTATGTTTTTAGCAAAATACCTTTTTTAAAACTCCTTCCCTTTTTTAAGGGAAGAGCTTGTGCCGAATTCACTTCTGTATGGCTTTGATTTCACTAAAAGAAATCAAAGTCGGAAGGGTTAAACTCACTAATTTATACTGTTTTTGTCTTCCGAATACTTATTTTTTAAAAACCTAGTAGGTCTGAAAGTTTATATATAACGAAAGTTTTGATTTTTAGCGTGTTGTGATTTATGAATTATTTTTTGTCATGTACTCAGCCCTTTAACAGCAAATGATGTATAAAATCCAACTTTTTAAATACTTCATTAGGCACAATAAAGGGATAAATATCTGGTACACCCATCGAGCGATTTAAACTATTTGCAGCCGATGTTAGTTGCATATTAGCGTCAAAAATAATCTTAAAATCGTTAGTTATATAAGGATTCGGACAATTTGAAGATTGGTTTAAACGGTTTTGTGCTAAACTATCAGTAAATGTTAAACCTAAATGATGCCCTGTTTCCAGTGTATCCATAATATGCAGATAATGCGCCCAGGTTTCAGCCCAATCTTCCCATGGGTGCGAACTCGCATACTTACTTATAAATTTTTGATTCCAATTTGAAGGTGCTCCATTTTTGTAGTGCGTTTCAAGAGCTAGACCATAATCCTGTGTTTCATCACCAAACAGATTTCGAAACCCTTGTAAATCAACTTGGTTTTCAAAAAGTAACATCCAATAATAATGCCCTATTTCGTGTCTAAAATGCCCCAAAAGCGTTCGGTAAAGTTCATGCATTTGCTTTTTAAGCTGCTCTCTGTGTACTGAATCAGCCTCAGAAAGCAAAATTGTAATGACACCGTTTGAATGACCTGTAACTAATTTATCTTTATTATTTTCAGAAATAAAATCAAAGGCAATACCATTGGCCTTGTTTAACTTAGAATCTATTGGAAGTTTTAATTTAATAAGTTGATATATTAATCTGTGCTTAGCAATTTCTAATTTTTGCCATTTTTTAAAACCCTCAATATCACTTTTATTGGGCACTTTTCTGTTAAGCTCGCATGCTTTACAAAATCCATTTTTATCAGTATCCTCAATTAACCAATTGCACACAGAAAATTGATGATTATGGCAAAATTTCAAGTTAGTATTACGAGTCGAGTTGTAACCTATCGGGAGATCAAACTCATCAGTATTTACATTATAACCTAAAACACTATTACAGCTTACACAATGCGTATTTTCGAAAAACACAGTAGATGCGCAGTTTGGACATTTAAATATTTTCATGTTATAAAAGTATGTATTTTCTTAGTACATGACAAAAATTAAATAGTGTCACATTGAGCGCTCCCGATAGCTC
>CAXBID010000250.1:0-5726 GCA_963975495.1 uncultured Flavobacteriaceae bacterium
GGGCAAATAAATGTATTGATGAAATAAAACGAAATTTAGGCTATAGATTTGTTGTGAAACGAGGTTTGTTTCCAACAGAAATAAAGAATGGTAAAACAGTTTATTTAGAATTGGATATTCTTAATGAAGGTTACGCGTCTACCTATAATTATAGGTTTGTAGAATTGGTTTTGCGACATAAAGACAATCAAAAAATATTTAAAACTAAAATTGATTGCGAACCCCGTTATTGGTTTACAGATGAATTACAGACCTTAAAACTTAATGCGGAATGGTCTGAAACATTGCCTAAAGGAAATTATGAGCTGTTTATAAATTTACCAGACCCAGAACCAACTATTTACAATCGACCTGAGTATGCTATTCGATTGGCCAGTAAACTAAACTCTAAATCTATATGGGACGCTTCAACCGGTTGGAACCTGTTATTTTCTAACATAAAAGTTGAATAAATGGTGGTATTTATTACAAAAACACAACTTATATAAAATTTAATCTCTAAATAATCAAATCATGAAAAATCACAACAATTACATCAAAAACCCACTACGAAGCAAGAAGCGACCTGTTGCTTTCAAGAAATTTAAAATCCCTCTTCAGAATCGGATAAGCATACTTATTATCATGCTATTATTGGGTGGAATCGCTCAAAGCTTTTCACAGACCCGTCCCACAGTTTTATATGTTGATGCAAATTATAATGGAACAACAGCCTCCGATGGTTCCGAAGCATTTCCATATACTACCATACGTGCGGCACTCGATTACAGAGGCAATGTTCTAGGAATTGCTGGAATGGTATCTGACGAAAAAATTGTAGTAAAGGCAGGAACTTATGCTCCAACAGATTCTGAGAGAATTTTTATAACCAGCACAAATGGTGGGAAAGAAAGTTATTGGTTTACATTGGAAGCTGAAGGCGATGTGTATTTAGATGGAACCAATTTATACACTACCAAGTTTGCCTCTTTGATAGCCATTACATCTGCCGCACAAAATGTTAGGGTAAAAGGATTTAAAATTAAAGGCCTGCGAAATAATCAGAGTTTGGCTTCTACTGTAAACGGCGTATTAGTAAAGGACGTAAAATTCGGTATTCAGGTGGCCAATACAGTTAAAAACGTTGAAATATTAGATAACGAAGTCTATGATTTCTCTTGGACCCTGGACGTGGATCCTATGAAAAATAGGCTAGACTTTACTGCAAATGAAATTGCAATTCTTAAAAGTGCAGACCCCGGTGATAATTCTGGAGCCATAAACGTGGTTGGCACAGATACCATACCAATAACAGGACTTGTAATTAAAAACAATTATATCCATAATGTTATTCCTGGTTGGACGGAAGGTATTCAGGTTAATGGTAATGTGGACGGTTTTGAAATTTCCAACAATACCATAAAAGAAGTTCAGAATATTGGCATTGTTGCAGCAGGTCATTACGGTTGGGTTCCAGAAATTGAAGGTGCAACTGTTACCGCAGCATTGAATTATGCTCGAAATGGGACTATTAAAAATAATAAAGTTTCCAGTTGTCGCTCTCCAATAGCAGCCGCTACAGGAATTTATTGCGATGGTTCACAAAATATCCTTGTAGAAAACAATAGCAGTTCAGATGGCCAAGTCGGATTTTCAATCGGTAATGAAAACAGCAATGTTAATTCAGGGGGACATATCCTTAGAAATAATCTTTCCTATGATAACTCATGGGCTGGTATAATTTTGGGTGTACCTGGTGCCGCTTCGGGTAGTTATATTGATGATGTTACGGTTACAGGAAATACTGTTTTTAGAAATGGTGGTATTACTGATACTTATTTGGGCAACATGGGTGCTTCAGAATGCATTATCAATAAAAACATTCAAAACTTATCAATAAAAAATAATATATTTTACACGACTAACCATAACACATTAGTATCTTTTGCTATGCCTTTTGATACTGCTATGGCTTCTTATGTAAATTCAATCTCATTTGATTACAATCTCTATTACACTAATTCTACAGAAACGACTCCTTTAGGTGTTTTTGATTGGTCGCAACTTGGAACGGGGTATGATTATTATGGCACATTCGATTGGTATAGAGTTAATCGTACTGATCAAGATGCAAATTCAAGTTTTGCCAATCCTAATTTTGTAGATATTGCATCATTTCCAATAGATTTAAGCTTACAAGTTAATTCACCTGCTATAAACGCTGGTGATCCAAACTATGTAGTCGCTACCGGTGAAACTGATTTTCATGGAAACAATAGAATCGACCAATCCATAGTAGATATTGGAGCTTATGAATCTGGAGCAGTAGCGGCAGGTGATGAAGCTGCCACCATAGATGGCATTAACAGTATAGGTGAAGGTTATATAGCTTTACAAACAGGTGTTACGCAAGGTGTTTGGAAAAATATTCATGCCTATGATGACAATAACTTCATCTACGTATATGCAGAGTATGACGGCAGTTTACCTGAGTATTCAATTTTTGTAAATACTGATTCCAGTACTGGTTTTCAAGAAACATGGACCGATAAAACCAATTATTATGTTGATGGCACTCTCAATCTGTTGAATCGATATGATGCCAACTCCACTAACCAACAATGGCCTTATCAAGCTGACAACGACGTTATGAACATTCGGTTTGTTCAAACCACCACTACGATTGAAGGTCGTATTCCGAAAGATGCACTTGGCTTAGGAAATGCTGGAACAATCGGCTTGGGTACTATAGGTTATACTGCCAATTGGTCAGCCTCAGTAGGTAGCATCCCATTACAGTCAAACGCTATGGTTTATTTAACCCTTGATGGGGGTTCGGACGCGGGCAGTCTTTCTGTGGATGGCTACAAGAGCCCGGTTGAAGACTACCAAGCCCTGATAACCGGTGTTACCAGTAGCGCTTTTAATAGTATTTATGGCTATACGGATAGCGAATACATCTATTTGTATGCAGATATTGAAGCCACCAATTTATCAGAATATGAAGTTTACATAAATACGGACAGTGCAACTGGATTTCAATACCTATGGACGGACAAATCAAACTATTTTATAGATGCCAATTATAATGTATTGAACTTTTATAACGGTGGTACTTGGGGCTGGCCTTTCTCTGAGGCTTCCAATTCTACTGGAATTGAATTTATAATGACGCCACTATCCATAGAAGGCAAAATTTTAAAATCGCTGTTGGGATTGGGCAGTTCCGGAACCATTGGGATTGGGTTGGAAGGCCATACTGCAAATTGGAATAGTAGCTTAGGAGGTGTACCGACTAGTGGAAGCATGGTTTATCTTTCCTTAGGTGGCTCTAGTGCTAAATCAAATGGTGGGAAATCAACTTTGGGATTTGAAACACCAGAGGATTCAAGTGATTTTAAATTAAAAATATTCCCTAACCCAGCGTCGGACAAACTAACCATTAACTATTTAATAAAAGAGGAGGGCCATGTTTTAATTGAATTAATAGGGCTAGATGGTAGAATATATTATTCTAAGGAAGTTTATCAAAATGCTGGTAAACAAACTCAATCTATAGCTGTTCAAAATTTTAGTAGAGGAATATCTATTTTAAATATTATAACCTCTGATAAGGTAGAAACAAGAAAAATAATTTTTAAATAAGTTGAGTTTCATAAAAGACATCCGTTAAATAAACGGATGTCTTTTTCATATTAAGATTTTGCGTTTAAAAAAAGAAAGATTATGAAAGAATTATTGTTTATAGTTCTAAGTTTTAGCTGTTTTCTTATTGCATGTGGTGGAGGAAGCGGAGATGGCTTCAACACAGACGACGACCCAGTAAAGGTAGTCCCAATTTTAAATGGAGGTGGAGTATCAGAGTTTACTAATGTGCAACCCATGACGGGTATTGTAGTTTGGGACGGTAACCCAAACGCTAGTTCTGGTGTGCATACTTTGGAGTATTCCTATATGCTTTATGATGACATTGTTTCTGAAAAAGGCGTTTATGATTGGGCGGCTGTTGAAAACAAATTAAACGACATAGCTTCAAGAAACCATCAAGCCATTCTTAGGTTTAGATATGCTTATGTTGGTCAACTCACTTCGGTGCCGCAATACATAAAAGATTTACCTGATTATAATGAAACCATGGGACTAAGTGAAGGTAAAGAAACCTGGTTTCCAGATTGGTCCAATCAAGAACTAAAAGATTTTACTTTGGAATTTTACGAAAAATTTGCCGAAAAATATGATAATGATAATAGGTTAGCATTTTTGCAAACAGGATTTGGTTTGTGGGCAGAATACCATATTTACGATGGCCCTTTTGAGCTTGGAAACACATTTCCATCCAAAGTATTTCAAACCACTTTTTTAAATAAAATGGATGCAGTATTCAAAAATTTACATTGGTCCATTTCCATTGATGCCGAAGACACAAACGTTACGCCAATTAAAGCTGCCCCGTCATTACTAAACCTTTCCTTTGGTTTGTTTGATGATTCTTTTATGAGTGAAGAACATGCATCTTTTAACGAACCTCGCTTTGTTTTTTTTGGAACTAATCGATATCAAACCTCTCCAAATGGAGGAGAGTTTAATTATTATACCAATTACGATCAGCAAAATGTATTATCGCCTAATGGCCCTCATGGAGAGTCTTACGAGTCGGCTGCAAATAGATTTAATATTTCTTATATGATTGGAAATGATCAATATCGTTATCAAACTAAAGAGCGTATTAAAGAAGCTAGTATAAATACAGGATACAAGTTTGAAATAACAAAATTTGAAAAAGTTAGTGGAAAATCGTTATTAACATTAAAAAATATTGGAACTGCACCTATTTATTATGATGCTTATCTATCAATTAATGCTAATAAATCAATTACATCTCTTAAAACCTTGATGCCAAATCAAGAAAGTGTTTTCACAATAAATTATGATGGTGATGTAATTATAACCTGTGATAGGTTATTAAGCGGACAAGTTATTGATTTTAAAAAATCGTTTTAAGTTACAAATTTGTGGTTTTTACAAATGCTAAAACAAAAGAATCTCTAAAGGAACCAATGCCTTTTGAGCGATTATATAATGATTGTTTTGGCACTAATACTTTTAAAAAATTTATTAATTGGATAAGTGAAGAATTTACACTTTACTTGCAAGACGATAGTAATGGCTTAACCGTATTTTTTCCTAATGGTTGGTTCTCTTTAAAAATACTAGAATTCAATAATAATGATGTTGAATTTATAATAGTAGTAAAAAGCAAATCTACTATTAATGGAAATCAAATTAATAAAAAAATTGAAGTTGTTTTAAATCACATAAAAAAATTGAAAGAGGATGGAGGCAAATAAGTCTTAAAAATACTGTCTTTTATATTATATTTTTAATTTCCATAATAATTCTATTAGCTAAATCATCAGCCTTTTTCTGCGAATTACTTTCTGTATAAATTCTAATAATAGGTTCTGTATTCGATTTCCTTAAATGAACCCATTCCTTTTCAAAATCAATTTTCACACCATCTATTGTGGTTACATTTTCACGACCATATTTGGTTGCTATTCTTTCTAAAATAGCATCAGCGTTAATTTGTGGTGTTAATTCTATCTTATTTTTGCTCATAAAGTAATTAGGATAGCTTTCCCTTAACTCCTTGCATGATAATTTTGAATGTGCTAAATGCGACAAAAACAAAGCAACGCCAACCAATGAATCTCTACCGTAATGTGATTCAGGATAAATAATACCAC
>CAXBID010000251.1:0-5681 GCA_963975495.1 uncultured Flavobacteriaceae bacterium
CGTGACCGTATGAGTAAGAATAGATTTGATAATTTAAAAGCTATTTTGACGGCACGAGCAAGATTCTCGCGCTAGCTTTTATATTTTTTTGTATGGATTTAGTTTTTATAAAATTCTTTTTCTTTAATAGATTTAATCCTAAATTTATAAAATGAAAAAACACATCATAATATTACTAGTAATTATACTTTTCAACTGCAACAACACAAAACAAACGCCACAAGAAACCCCACAAGTTTCAAATGAGATGACAACCTCAAAACCCATTCAAGACACTCCAAAACTCAATTTAAAAAGCGCAAATACCTTGGTGGAGTTACCATTGCATTGCATGAATATAGAATACCCAAACCGCTTATCGCAAACTTTGGGTGGTGATGACGATTTAAAAGCACCAACTGATTTACATCCTGCGTTTTATGGCTGTTTCGATTGGCATTCAGCAGTACACGGGCATTGGAGCTTGGTGAGTTTACTAAAACAGTTTCCAAACATGGATAAAGCGGATGAAGTGAAAGCACGTTTACTCAACAATATTTCAAAAGAAAACATAGAAAACGAAATTCAATATTTTTTTGGTGAGCATAATAAATCTTTTGAACGGACTTATGGTTGGGCATGGTTACTAAAACTAGCTGAGGAATTACATACTTGGGATGCACCAATAGCCAGAGAGCTAGAAACCAATTTACAACCGCTAACCGATTTAATAATCGAGAAACCAACTTCTAGTTGATAATCCTTGCCTTTCTACCCAAGCTAAATTATCCACTTCGCGTGGGAACACATCCAAATACAGCATTCGGACTCTCATTTGCTTATGATTATGCGGCAACTGTAAACCACGATGCACTTAAAACTGCGATTTCAGAACGTGCAAAATATTTCTTTTTAAATGATAAAAACTGCCCTATGAGTTGGGAGCCAAGCGGTAGTGATTTTTTATCACCGTGTTTAGAAGAAGCCGCTTTAATGAAACGTTTGTTACCAAAAGCTGAATTTAAAGTGTGGCTAAATGATTTTTTACCCGAATTGAAAAACAAGGATTATCAACTAGAAGTTGGTTTGGTTTCCGATAGAACCGATGGGCAACTCGTGCATTTAGATGGTGTTAATTTTTCCCGAGCTTGGAGTTTAAATAAAATAGCCGAAGGTTTACCTGAATACAGTCACTTGAGGTTTGTGGCTAATAATCATATAAATTATTCTTTACCAAGTATTGTGGGCGATAGTTATGAAGGCGGACATTGGTTAGGTAGTTTTGCTATTTATGCGTTGAACTCTACTGTTAAATGATATTAAAATGGCTTAAAAACAGTGGTCCAGGTCCGTTAATTGCAGCTGCGTTTATTGGTCCGGGAACCGTTACCGTTTGCACACTTGCTGGAGTTGGTTTTGGGTTTGCACTTTTATGGACAATAGTTTTATCCATTTTCGCAACTATTGTATTGCAAGAAATGTCGGCGCGTTTGGGTATTATTACTCAAAAGGGCTTATCAGAAATCATTAAAACAGAAATTAAGCACCCTGTATTTAAGTTTTTAGCTATTGGTTTAATCCTTTCAGCTATTGTTATTGGAAATGCTGCTTATGAAGCTGGTAATATCACAGGCGGAGTATTGGGTTTAGAGACTATTGTTGGGAATCCGAGTTTTGAAATTGGTGATTTTTCAATAAACATATTAAGTCTAATTATTGGAAGCATAGCATTTATATTGCTTTATATTGGGAATTATAAAGTCATCGAAAAGGCACTAATAAGTCTTGTGATCTTAATGAGTTTAGCGTTTTTAATTACGGCTATTATAACAAAACCAAATATCCTCCAAATTTTAAAAGGCGCATTCATTCCTAAATTTCCAAAAGATAGTTTTCTTACTATTATTGCACTTATTGGCACAACGGTAGTACCTTATAATTTGTTTTTGCATGCGGCGTTGGTAAAGGAAAAATGGAAAACAAAAAACGATTTACAATTTGCTAGAAAAGACACCATAATAGCAGTAATTTTGGGCGGTTTGGTCTCTATGTGTATAATTATTTCTGCAGCATCCATACAAAGTGAAGATGTTAAAAATGCTGCGGATTTAGCAAAAGGACTTGAACCTTTGTTTGGCAGTTTTGCTAAATATTTTCTAGCTATCGGCTTATTTGCTGCAGGAATTACAAGTGCTATCACAGCACCATTGGCTGCAGCTTACGTAGCGAGTGGTTGTTTAGGGTGGTCGTCAAACATGGAAACCAAAAAATTCAGGGCAGTTTGGATAATTATTTTAGGTTTAGGTATTGTGTTTTCTTCGTTAGGCATCAAACCTATTGATATTATTAAGTTTGCTCAAGTAGCAAATGGTATTCTTTTGCCCGTAATTGCTGGCTTTTTAATTTGGATTGTAAATAAAGGATCTGTTTTAGGAACTTTTAAAAACACCATTTTACAGAATATTTTAGGGTTTTTAATATTAGGAATTAGTATCTTACTTTCATTAGCAACACTAAACAAAGTGTTCAGTTTAAATGTATTTTAGTGGATCATAAAATTATTGATATTAATGTAGATGTAGGCGAGGGGATTGGTAACGAATCTCAGCTTATGCCCTATATAGCCTCGTGTAATATTGCTTGTGGCGGACACGTGGGTGATTTTAATACCATGCAAGATGTTGTAAAATTGGCACAACAGCACCGGGTAAAAATTGGTGCGCATCCGTCTTTTCCGGATAAAGAAAATTTTGGACGCCAACCTATGGACATGTCATGTGCAGCTTTGTTTTCTTCAATTAAGAATCAAATAGACGACTTAATCAAGGTTTTAAACAGGGAAAATGCCTTATTGCATCATATTAAACCTCATGGTGCGCTTTATAATTTGGCAGCGGTTGATGACCGTACTGCCAACGTCATTGTTGAGGTAATGAAAAGTATGGCTTTACCTATAAAATTATATGTGCCTTATAAATCGGTAATTGCAGATTTGGCTTTAAAAGAAAACATTCAAATTACCTATGAAGCTTTCGCTGATAGAAATTATAATAACGATTTAACTTTGGTTTCTAGAAGTGAAACGAATGCTTTAATAGATGATTCCGATTTGGTTTTTGAACATGTTTTTAGGATGATTTCTGATAAAAAAGTAAAGACAATTCAAGGTTCAGAAATTGATATTAAAGCGGAAACATTTTGTGTGCATGGCGATCATCCGAAAGCGGTGAGTTTGATTAAAAATTTAAATAGAAAACTGGAAGCAAACACTTATAAAATTAGATGATCTTTAATGCCTTTTAAACTAACATATAAACCTTTTGGTGAGCGTGCTATTTTAGTAGAATGGCCTCATAACATTGATAAAAATATTTTGAAGGATATACTTGTCTTTAAAACTAAAATAAAGGATAATACTATTAAACAAATACTTGAATTAAAAATTGCATATAGCTCGTTATTAATTATTTATAATTCATTTTGTAGGAATTTTGAAAATGAGATAAATTTATTAAAAAAAATATATATTTCTCCTGATTTTGAAGCTGACATTCTGTCAAATTTATGGAAAATTCCAGTATGTTATGATGATGTATTTGGATTGGATTTGGAGTTGATTTCAAAAGAAAAAAACATCTCAAAAACAGACATTATTAAAAGCCATTCAGAGGCCATTTATACGGTTTATTTTATTGGTTTTTTACCAGGGTTTTTATACTTGGGCGGATTAGATGAAACACTACATATTCCTAGAAAATGGGCTCCAAGATTACACATTGAAAAAGGTGCGGTTGCCATTGGCGGAAATCAAACAGGTATTTATCCAAATGCGAGTCCGGGGGGTTGGAATATTATTGGTAACACACCAATTAATTTTTTTGATGTTTCAAAAGAAAAGCCCTGTTTTGCAAAAGCTGGAGACCAAATTCAGTTTTATGCTGTGTCGTTAAAGGAATATCAAGATATTAAAACGTTGGTGGACGCCAATGTGTACCAATTGGAAAGTGAGGTGCTAGATGGTTAAAGTTTTAAAACCAGGATTTTATTCCACTATTCAAGATTTAGGACGCTTTGGGTTTCAAGAATTTGGTGTACCATATTCTGGGGTTATGGATATAAAAGCAACAGCTATGGCAAATGCTTTGTTGGGAAATGATGAAAATGATGCTGTTTTAGAAATGACAATGACCGGTGCGACACTTCAATTTGAAATACATACTTGTATTGCGCTTTCGGGTGCTGATCTATCTGCAAAGTTGAATGAAAAACCTATACAACTTAATAAAATGATTTTGGTTAAACCAAATGATATATTGTCTTTTGGTAAATTAAACCATGGTTTTAGGTGTTATTTGGCTGTTTTTGGTGGTTTTAGGACGGAAACTGTTATGAAAAGCAGAAGTATGAATCAAAACATTACAAAACAGATAATGCTTCAAAAAAATGATGAATTGAAAATTTCAAATTCTATTACATCAAATTTAAAGCATCATGCGAGTATTAAATTTGAAGCATCATATATAGAACTTAGCGACATAAAAGTTTTTAAAGGGCCGGAGTTTGAGTTTCTAACTAAAAGTCAGCAAAACGAATTATTTTCAAAATCATTTACCATTTCAAAAGATAATAACCGAATGGCGTATCAGTTGGAAGAAGCTTTTCAAAATGATTTAAAACCCATTATAACGTCGGCAGTACTTCCAGGAACGGTACAATTAACACCATCAGGAAAACTAATTGTTTTGATGCGGGATTGCCAAACTACAGGAGGGTATCCCAGAGTGCTTCAACTTAAAGAATCTTCTATTGATGTGTTGGGACAAAAGTTTACAGGTAAAACTATAAACTTTAAACTTAATTCTAAATTTTAGCTTAAGTTTTCCTACTTTTAACGACAGACCACTAAAGTTTCATTATGCACAAAAAAACCATATTATTATTTCTGCTAATTACATCAATTTTTAGTTGTAAAAACGAGCTTAAAGATGCGGATATTATTGTTCGAAAATCCATTGAAGTTTCTGGTGGTGATATTATTTCTTCATCAACAATTGATTTTGATTTTAGAGATAAACATTATAAAGCCAATAGAGACGCTGGATTATACAAATTTGAGAGAGTTTTTTCGGTTCCTAACGGAAATATAAAAGATATACTTTCCAATAATGGTTTTAAACGTTTCTTTAATGATGAACAACGAATTATTCAAGATTCCATGATTCCCAAATATTCAGCTTCTGTTAATTCTGTACACTACTTTTCGGTTTTACCTTATGGCTTGGAAGGAAAAGCGGTTAACAAATCACTTTTAGGAAAATCAAAAGTAAAAGGGGAAGCGTATTATAAAATTAAAGTCACGTTTAATGAAGACGGCGGTGGTGAGGATTTTGAAGATGTTTTTATCTATTGGATAAATACCGAAACTTTTAAGGCTGATTATTTAGCCTATTCTTATGAGGAAAATCATGGTTTAGGTTTACGCTTTCGCGAAGCTTATAACGAACGCTATATTAAAGGCATTCGGTTTGTGGATTATAATAATTACAAACCCAAAGGCGATAATGCCGTTTTAGAAACTCTGGATATGCAATTTGAAAATGGCAAACTTGAATTACTCTCTAAAATTGAATTAGAAAATGTATTGGTTACAATGCTTCGTTAAAAACTAATTTAACCCATTGAGGATCAGTAAAATAAGTTGA
>CAXBID010000252.1:0-5669 GCA_963975495.1 uncultured Flavobacteriaceae bacterium
TTTTTAATCCTTCAGGTGTATAGTATGATACTTTACTCATAACTTCATCGTTTATTTAATAAAAAGATGCCGAAATTAAAAATTCATGAATACCTTGATTTAAAATTGATATTTATGAATAAACAAGTTCAGCATATAAAAAAAATCCCGCTTACACGAGATTGTATAACAAATATACAAAAAATTTAAGCGAATACCATTTACCTAATGAATTTACAATTGGTGTCATTACTTTTTGTCGTAAATTGCAAATAAAATTTTTAGAACTATGAAGTCCACTATTAGTGCGATAATTTTGTTTTTAATCTTAGCGTCTTGCAGTAATAATTCCAATGAAAATGAAAACTGCAAATTCCTTTTGGATATTGGTGTAAATGAAGTGGTAAACTTAAATTTACCTCAATACAGTCAGTTACAATTTGCGGGGAATTCGGTATATATAGCAAATGCTGGAAATGGCGGTATACTGATAGCTAGTACAGGTGCCGATTTTTTTGCATGGGATGCAACAGACCCAAACCACGTACAAAGCGAATGTTCGGTACTGGTTAATTCTGGATTGAACGCGACTTGTGGTTGCGCCGATAAAAATGAGTACAGTTTGGTAAATGGGCTTCCTTTAAATAATAGTACGTTACGCTGTGGTTTAAGAAACTACCGTGTTGAACAAAATGGGAATACACTTATAATTTCTAATTAATTCCTCCCCTAACCCCTCCGAAGGAGGGGAATAGAAAAGTATTTATACACTAAAACTTCAAAGTAGCACCAACTAAAAAGTTTGTTGTGGCTTGGGGGTAATAGCCTGCAAAATAGCCTGTAGTAGTTCCTGTTGCACTTGAGGGATCATCAAAATCAAAAGAACCAAAATAGCCGTTAGACACATACTCTTTGTTAAATATATTATTGACCAAAGCCGATAAGGTTATAGATTTAAATAGCTTTTTCGGTTTAATTTCATAATTAACGTTAAAGTCATTTACAAAATAACTCTCCAAAATAGATGCTTCATTATCAGTATTTCCCATAAACTGCTCTCCAACATATTTGCTTAAAAATGATATTTGTAAGTTTTTAATTGGATAAAAATTTAAAGCATTACCAATAACAATATCTGGTGAAAATGAAATGTTTGTATTTCCTAAATTTACCAATTCTCCATTTATAGAAGTATTGAAGTTTCTATTTTTATTGCTGCTTAAGGCCATATTTGTTGATGTATTGAACATGTCACTAAATTTAATGTTAGCATCAACCTCCAATCCTAATCTATAACTTCGCCCGCTAGTTGCTCTAATTGGGCTACCAACATCATCAAGTTCACCGGTTAAAACCAACTGGTTTTGGTAAAACATGTAGTATAAATTTGTGTTTACACTCACGTTGTTGGTATTGTAACGCCAACCTAACTCAATATCATTAAGAGTTTCGTTTTCGGTAATTCCCGCTTTAAAATCATCTCTATTTGGTTCTCTATTTGCTACCGCAAAAGATGCGTAAAAACTATTTACATTACTGTATTTATAAGTTACCCCTACTTTGGGATTGAAAAAACTAAAATTAGCATCGGTAACAAAATCTACTAAATCAGAATTTATTCCATTTGTTTTATAACTCACAAAACGGCCCTGTAAATCGACAAAACCAGTAATTTTTTTCGCTAATTTAAAAGTAGCTTTTGAAAACACACTGAAATCATTTTTAGTAGCATCGCCTTCGTAATATCGGTCTCTAATACTTGTATTTGGAGCTAAATCACTTCCCCAAATCACTTCCCCGAAATGATCTCCAGAGTAGGTGTTATAAGATACCCCAGAAATAATTTCTAAGGCATTTTTTTTATAGGTTACATTGGCATTAATAACATAAAAATTATTATCCAACCATCTACGAACAATAACATCGGAATCGTCTTCAATTAAGTTAGCAAAGTCTTCTGCTGACTCTTCTGGTTTATACTGTTCAAAATACCCTTTTCCTTTGGTATAGTTTAATCCTAAATTAGTCGACCAACTATTATCTAAACGCTCATTCCAATGCAATTGGTAATGGTCTTGCCAATAATTATCGGTTTCATTCTCATAAGTATATGGGTTTTGACGACGGTTTTCCTGCAATTCTTCTGCCGTTAAACCAAACCAAGATTGATAGGTTTGCTCTTTATTTCCAAAAGTCAACCCTTTAATTAAGGTATTATCATCTTTGTAAATCCCTTGTATGAAATATGATTTTAAATCGGTAAAGGCTCTATCTACATAACCATCGGAATAGATTTTAGAAAAACGCCCAGAAATTTCAATACTTCTACTGCGCTCAGCATCCGCATATAATTGTCCTGTACTTAGTTTTACAGTATGTTTTCGCGTGTTGAAACTCCCAAAACTATTAGAGATTTCCGCATTGGCTTCTTCAGAAAACGCATCGGTAAGTAAGTTTAAACTCGCTCCAAAGGCACCTGATCCGTTTGTTGAAGTACCTACACCACGTTGTAATTGTAAACTCTCCGTAGAGGACGCAAAATCTCCTAAATTTACCCAAAACGTGCCTTGACTCTCAGGGTCGTTATAGGGTATTCCGTTAATAGTTACATTCACACGTGTAGCATCCGTACCACGTACACGAATACCCGTGTAACCAACACCAGCTCCTGCGTCACTTGTGGTAACCACAGACGGCAAATAGTTAAGTAGAATTGGAATATCCTGCCCCAAATTACGTTTTGCCAGTTCTTCTTTTGAAACGTTTGAATGCGTAATTGGAGAATCGGCATCAACACGTACCGCTTTTACCAAAACTTCGTCTAGTTTTTCTGTTTTTGTTGAATCTTGTTGAACTTGATTTTGTTGTGCATTAGCACTGACTGATAACACTAAGAGTGTTAAAAAAAGAAATAAATTTTTCATACGATTATGTTTATAATCGAATAAAAAGAGGTAATTATTCTTTATTGTTAATAATTTATTTTGAAGCAAATTACTTCATTTCCTTGCGCTAATCGTGAAAGCTTCTTAATTTGATAATTCTTTGGCACTCACTAAAAATGTCCACTGGACATTTTCTTAACGTTCATTTCCTAAACAGCATTACCTGTTCTAGGTTCAATGGGTATGATCTCAGCCGATAATAGGCACCCCTTTTATGAGAACATTGCAAATGTAATAAGCAATTACTGAAAATGAATTATAAATTACGATTTTTTTTAATCGACATCTGGCTTTTTTCTATTTGCCTTTTTATCTGAAAGATGACGCTTGCTTTTCAATCGTTTTCTTATAACGGATTTTGGAACTTTTGTACGAATCCGTTTTTTTGGTATTATTAAAGCAGCATCAATAATACTAAAGAACCGTTTTATAATAATCTCTTTATTTTTATGCTGACTGTGACTTTCATCACATTGCAAAATTAAAACACCCTCTTTGGTTAATCTGTTTTGTAGTTTATGAATAATACGTTCTTTTTTTTCATCTGTAAAAGCTAAAGAATTAGCCAAATCAAAACTCAGTTCAATTTTTGAAGACACTTTGTTTACATGTTGCCCACCACTGCCTGAGCTTCTGATAGCTTTAAAATTGAGTTCGTTTAATAAAATATCTTTATTAAGCATTATTGAACTTGGTGTACGGGTTTTAGCAAATCGTTTACTGTTTTAACAGGATTGAAGGTTTTTAAAGGCACTTCTACAAAAATGGAGTTCCAATATGCCATACTACCGTTCCATAAACCAGGTAATTCCAGCGCCTGAATATCTGTACCATTTTGTGTTTTCATAGTTATAAATGCTGCTTCCGGATCTACAAAATCCATAAGGTTAAACTTTTCGCCTTTATAGTTTTTAACACCACAAACCAAATCGGTAGGATTAAAATGCGTTGCTTTATAAACGATACTTTGTTGGGTCCTTCTTCTAAAATCAATTTGCGCAAATTCCACAATTTGTAACGAGATTTTATCATCCTTGTCCTTAACCCAAAACGGGCCGCCCCCAGGTTCTCCCTCATTTTTAACCATGCCACAAACACGTATTGGTCGGTTTAATTTATGTCGCAAAAAAGTGGTCTTTTTACCATCAGTTAATGCATCAAAATCCAATTCAATAGGGTTATTTAATCTATAACGCAGAAACAAAAAAATTAATTTGAGATCTGTGTCAGTTAAATTTCCTTCATCTAATTTTTTAAGATAACTGAAAGCCTTTTCCTGAGCTTCAATTAAAACACCTGCCAGCAACTTCTTATACCGGGATATTTCAATATTTTTATCTGAAACTACTATGTTATCTATATTTTTAATAAAAATGATGTCATGATTTAAATCATTTAAATTTTCTAGAAGTGCGCCGTGTCCAGCTGGTCTAAATAAAATAGAACCCTCTTTTTTTCTAAAAACCTGACCGCTTTTAGTTAATGCTAAGGTTTCTGTAGCTTCTTTTTGATAAGAATAAGACACATCAAAAGTGATTTTGGTTTTCTTCTCCAAAGCCTCTTTTACGTTGTTCAATTCCTTTTTAAAGTAGTCGTGATGTTGTTCTGAAACTGTAAAATGGAGATTCGCATTCCCGTTTGAAGAAGCATATAAAGTAGATTCAAACAAATGCTCTTGAAATGCTGTGATAGCTTTATCTTGGTATTTATGAAATGGCAATAACCCTTTTGGGAGAAAACTATAATTTAATCCATCTTTATCCAACATTATTTTTACAAACTCCAAACACTTTTCATCTTCAGGTAATGCTTCAAAAGCTGAATTAATAAGTTTAGCTTTCTCTAAAGTTTGATTATAAAATGGAAAGTTTTTTAGATCGGTGGCAAATTTTTCAATTAAAGCATCATTTTTACGTTCTGCATATTCTTTAATACTTTCCTTTGAAGGGTTAAAGCTTTTTAAAAACTGGAACAAAAACTTAAACATACGTGTGGCGGCACCAGAAGCTGGTACAAATTTTATTATAGATAACGCTTCTTTTTTTGTGTCGTATAAATCAATTAATAGTTTCTTTTCATCCTCATTATACGTCTCAATACCTTTCCCAACTGTTGCTGCAGCAACCAAATTAGAAAAGGACATGCCATTTTTTAAACGAGAAATTTGAGCATTTACTTGATCTATAGTTATGCCTTTGTTATGTATTTGTTCTAGATCTTTTTCTGTAAACATTTATTCTTTTTTTAATAATTCATCTATATGTTTTACTGCAGTTTCAAGACGGTCTTTCTTGCCTCCTTTAAGTAAAACATAAGGTCTGTTTTGCTTTATTAATTCGTTTTCAAAAGCCTTAAACATGTCCATTCTTTGTTCAGATTTATCACGTAAATCATCGGCCTCCCAAGGGGTGTCAATATAAGTTAAAAAATATAAATCGTATTTATTTTTAAGTGCATATTCTTCAAGAATGGGGTCGCAACTTCCTAAATAATAAGCCTCTGAATACACTTTGGTTTCCAACAAATCTGTATCGCAAATCAAAACAGAATCTGTTTTTTTAGCCAATTCATTTTCCAATTTCATTTGGCCTTCGGCAATAGGCAACAAATCCTTTGGCGCACAGGTTTTGCGTTCATTATTCCATTTATTTTGAAGATATTCGCGTGCGTATTCCGGCACCCAAACCGAATTATAATAACGTGCCAACTGACGAGATAACGTGGTTTTCCCCGTAGATTCTGGCC
>CAXBID010000253.1:0-5664 GCA_963975495.1 uncultured Flavobacteriaceae bacterium
TTGAAAAGACCAGAAAAAGACCAGAAAACTAATGGATAAATACAATTTTGAAAGTAATTATTTTTGAAAGTGTTGTTAAAGCAAAACAAACACATCCTTGTTATCCGCCTCTCAGCAATGGGCGATGTAGCGATGACGGTTCCTGTTTTAAGGGCACTCACCCAGCAATATCAAGAAGTAAAAATCACGGTTTTAACACGCGCTTTTTTTAAACCTTTTTTTAGAAACATAAAAAACGTTTCGGTTTTTACCGCAGATCTAAAAGGCGAGCACAAAGGGGTTTCCGGACTTTATAAACTAGCACATCAGCTTAATAAAAATCAACAATTTTATGTCATTGCCGATTTACATAGTGTTTTAAGAAGCACCATTTTAAAACAGTTTTTGAATACAAAACGATTCGTTTCTATTGATAAAGGCAGAGCAGAAAAAAAAGCATTAGTTAACGGTAAATTATTTGAACCACTAAAAACCACACACCAACGTTATGCTGATGTTTTTCTGAGTTTAGGACATAAAATAGACCTGTCAAATCCTGAATTTCCTGAAAAGGTTATTTTGTCAGAAAAGATTATCTCAATACTTGGTAAAGATTCAAAAAAGCGAATAGGAATTGCGCCTTTTGCGGCTCATGAAGGCAAAATGTATCCTTTATACTTAATGGAGATGGTGATTGAAAACCTTTCAAAGGATTATCAAATCTTATTATTTGGAGGGGGTAAATACGAAGCAGAAATTCTTAGTCAACTTGAAACAGATTTTAAAAACACGGTAAATCTAGCTGGAAAATTAGCCTTGGATGAAGAGTTAGATATTATTTCTAATTTAGATGTCATGCTAAGTATGGATTCTGGTAACGCCCATTTAGCAGCCATGTTTGGTGTAAAAGTAATTACTATTTGGGGCGTTACACATCCGTTTGCTGGATTTGCTCCGTTCAACCAACCTGAAGATTATGCTTTATTAGCGGATAGAAATAAATACCCTAAAATTCCAACTTCGGTTTACGGAAATAAATATCCTGAAAATTATAAAGAAGCTGCGGGCAGCATTCCTCCAGAAACGGTTGTTCAAAAAATAAAATCAATACTTTAGGTTTTTCTCCCCTTTGGGGAGATGTCCAAAGGACAGAGGGGGCTTATACATCATCATAATCAACCACAATAGTTGCAGAGGTCGGCTGTGCTTGACAAGTTAAAATAAGGCCTTCGGCAACTTCACTTTCAGTTAAAATATTATTTTGTCTCATGGTTGCTTCGCCCTCTTTAATACGTGCTAAACAACTACTGCAAATGCCACCTTGGCAAGAATAGGGCGCATCTAAATCTTCATCCAAAGCGGCTTCAAGTATGGTTTGTTTTTGGGACATTTCAAACGAAGTGGTTTCGTCATCAACAGTAATAGTTATTTTAGTTTTACCCGAAGAAACACTTACTGCTTCTTCAACCTCGTCTGGTTTGGCAGTTTTAAAAAGCTCAAAGTGAATACGTTCTTTATCAATACCGTGTTCTGTTAAAACATCTTTTACAGTATGAATCATGGCTTCTGGTCCACAAAGATAAAACGCATCAACCTCAATATGTTTGTGCTTGTTTTTTACCACATAATTAACGGTGCTTTTTTCAATTCTACCAAAAATGGAGTCGTCTTCATCTTGTTGGCTAAACACAAATTGAATTGAAAAACGCGCTTTATATTGATGTTGAAGCTCTAATAATTCATTTAAAAACATGGTGTCTTCAGTGGTTTTATTTCCGTAAACCAAAATCACTTTGCTATAAACTTCTTCTTCCAAAGCACATTTAATAATGCTTAAAATAGGTGTAACACCACTTCCGGCAGCAAATAATGCTATATTTTTTGTTTTACTATCATTTGGTGTAAAAACAAAACGCCCTTTTGGTGGTGCAACTTCAATTTCATCACCAACCTTTAATGTATTGTTAGCATAAGCTGAAAAAGTACCGTCTGTAACTTCTTTAACAGCTACTTTTAATTCGCCACTTTTTGGTGAGACACATAACGAATAATCTCGACGTATTTCATGACCATCAACATGGATTTTCAAAGTAATATATTGTCCTGCTTTAAAAACAAAAGTGTCCTTTAAATGTTCAGGAACATTAAAACTTATACTTACCGCTTTATCGGTTTCTCTATTTATATCTTTAACTGATAACTTGTGAAATGATGACATCTATAATTATTTTGAGCAAAAATAGTGAAGACATCACATATTGTATAAGTTTTAGAGAAAAATATATACATAAAATATATATGCATAAGAATACTATGTATATATTTGAATCACTATGAAACCTTCAAGTTTATATAAAGGCAGTTTAACAACTATTATACTAAAACTCTTGAATGAGCATGATAAGATGTATGGCTATGAGATTACCCAATGCGTAAAAGAAATTACAAAGGGTCAGCTTAAAATTACAGAAGGCGCACTATATCCATCGTTACATAAGCTTAAAGCACAAGGTTTTTTAGATGTTGAAATTTTAATGATAGCTAACAGAAAGCGAAAATATTACAGACTTACAGAAGAAGGCACCAAAGAGACCGTTAAAAAGCTTGCTGAGTTGGAAGATTACATAGCTATTATGCGGGCATTAGTTAACCCCAAATTTCGTGTTGATTAATTAAACAGTTATTTTTACGAGTAAGGGAAATTAGCTGCTAAGTCCATTTTATTAAAACCAAATTTATTTAATATTTGTAACAAATGGATTAAAAAGAATACTAACACTAAGAATTTAAGAAAGAAAATCTGTATATCCTTTTTTGCCATAATGGTAAAAAAAATCAGCGGTTATCTGCGAAATCAGCGGGAAAATAAACACAAGTGACTTGGAGAATTATCCCACTGATTTCGCAGATTTACGCAGAATAAAAACAAATATTTGTTTTTTCGTGACACCATAAAAAAGTCGCCATAAAACAACAATTTATAGGTTTATGATATTTTGCGGACAATCAAAAAGAAAATTTAACATTAACTATTAAAAAAACCACAAATGGAAAAATTATTTCTAGTATGTTTATTTATGGTAGCTGTTGCTACCCAAGCTCAGGAACAGGATAATTCTGAATTTAAAAAGGAAACGGTAGAATTTATTAAATTAACAGGAGCAGGTGCAGCTTTTGAACAAGCAATAGCTCAAATAGGAACTATGGTTTCTGAAGAAAATAAAGAAGCATATACCAAAGAAGCAAATGGCACTTTGGATGGGCTTTACGAAAAAATGGCAGAATTATATATGGCTGAATTTACCCAAGACGAAGTAAGGGAGTTAGTGGCTTTTTACAACACCGATTTAGGGAAAAAATTAGCTGAAAAGCAACTTGGGCTTACACAAAAAGCAATGATGTTTGGACAATCTTGGGGCATGGAAGTACAAGGGATAGCCGCAAAATATAAATAAAAACTATGATTAAACATTTTTTAAGCTTAGAGTGGAAATCTTTTTTTAGATCCGCCAGTTTTGGTAAAAGCTTAGGTATAAAAATATTTATGGGCTTTATGGCACTGTATTTTATGGCTATGTTCCTGATAATCGGGGTGGCTTTATACCCTATTTTGAATGACCAATTTCCAGAACAAGACCCATTAGTAGTTTTAAATGGCTTTTTATTCTACTGGATTTTAGGCGATTTGGTTTTTAGATTTTTCTTTCAAAAATTACCAGTAATGAGTGTAAAACCATTACTAACATTACCAATAAAAAGAGGTAAAGTTGTAAATTATGTTTTAGGGAAATCAGCCTTTTCATTCTTTAATTTCTTGCCACTTTTCGCCATTGTACCCTTCGGAATAACATTAATGATGAAAGATTATGCTCCAGGATTGGTGCTCGGTTGGATGTTCGCTATATATCTAATCACATTAATTATTAACTACCTAAATTTTATTATTGAAAGTTTTTCAGCTGAAACCGAATTGTCTTTTTTGCCCATAATTCTTTTAACTGGCGGATTGTTTGCGTTAAACTATTTCAACATTATTTCCTTTACCGATATTGTAGGTAGTGGCTTTAATGCTATGTATCAATCGCCCGCTTTATTAGTTATTCCGTTGGCAATCTTGGTAGGCTTGTATCTATTCAATTTTAAGCTTTTACACAAAAAACTCTTTTTGGATAGCGGTTTAAAAGAAAAGGTTCAAGAAGTTAACGCAGCAAACTTGGAGTGGACGAAAAATTTTGGAGATATAGCGCCTTTTATGCAACTGGATTTAAAATTACTCTGGCGAAATAAACGAACAAAATCTTCTGTTTGGATGTTGGCTTTGGGGTTATTTTATGGTCTGTTTTTCTATCCGCAACCCATGTATCAAAATATGCCTTGGTTTTTCGCCTTCATAGGTGTTTTTGTAACGGGTATCTTTCTAATCAATTTCGGGCAATTTATTCCAGCTTGGGATAGCGGGTATTATAAATTATTAATGAGCCAGAATATCAAATATGAGCAATATTTAAAATCAAAATTTACCTTAATGGCATTAAGTGTAATTATTTTATTTGTTTTGAGTATTCCTTATGTGTATTTCGGATGGAAAATTTTACTAGCACATTTTGCTGCAGCTATTTACAACTTAGGTGTTAACACACATGTTATTTTGTATGGTGGTTCTTTTAATAGAAAAAAGATTGATTTAAGTCAAAAAGCAGCCTTTAATTATCAAGGTACAGGAGCCGTGCAATGGTTAATTGGTATTCCTTTATTGTTAGTACCGATGGGCTTATTCGCTTTATTTAATTTTTTAATCGGCTTTGAAATAGCCTGCTTAATTTTAGCTGTTTTAGGTATTATTGGCATTGTACTTCACCAAAAAATAATGACATTTATCACAGCCAAATATTTAGAATCAAAATATAAAATGATTGATGCATTCGATCAAAATAATTAAAACATAAACTCATGATAATATCATCTCACTTATCAAAAAAATACAGCGGAAACACGGTTTTAAATATAGAATCCTTAGATATTCCAAAAGGACAAAGTTTTGGTTTGGTTGGCAATAATGGTGCTGGAAAAACCACCTATTTTAGTTTGTTGCTAGATTTAATACAACCAACTACGGGCCACATAACAAGTAACAATATTCAAGTTAATAAAAGTGAAGATTGGAAACCCTTTACCTCAGCTTTTATTGATGAAAGCTTTTTAATCGGTTATTTAACTCCTGAGGAATATTTCTATTTTATTGGTGAATTACGCGGACAAAACAAAGCTGATGTTGATGCTTTGGTGTATCAGTTTCAAGATTTTTTTCACGACGAAATTTTAGGCAAGAAAAAATATTTACGTGATTTAAGTAAGGGAAACCAAAAAAAGGCTGGAATTGTAGCAGCATTAATAGGAAACCCGGAAGTGGTGGTTTTAGACGAACCATTCGCCAATTTAGATCCTACAACACAAATTCGATTAAAAGGTATTATTAAAGATTTAGCAGAAACTAAAGGCGTTACCGTTTTAATTTCTAGTCACGATTTAATGCACGTAACCGATGTTTGCGAGCGTATTGTAGTGCTCGAAAAGGGCGAAATAGTTAAAGATTTGGAAACCAGCGCAGCGACTTTAAAAGAACTTGAGGTGCATTTTGCTAATTAATACCAATTTTATTGGTCTCAAATTTAGTTAAAACGATTT
>CAXBID010000254.1:0-5651 GCA_963975495.1 uncultured Flavobacteriaceae bacterium
GCAACGCCAACCAATGAATCTCTACCGTAATGTGATTCAGGATAAATAATACCACCATTTCCTTCGCCACCGATAATTGCGTTTGTTTGCTTCATTAAAGTTACCACATTAACTTCTCCAACTGCACTTGCTTGATAACTACCTCCATGTTTTTCAGTAATGTCTCTTAACGCTCTTGATGATGATAGATTTAAAACTGTATTGCCTTTAGTCTTTCCGAGTACATAATCTGCACAAGCTACCAAAGTATATTCTTCTCCAAATATAGAACCATCCTCACAAACTAATGCAAGCCTGTCTACATCAGGATCTACTATAATGCCAAAATCTGCTTGCTCTTTAACAACCAATTCTGAAATATCTGTTAAGTGCTCTTTCAATGGTTCTGGATTATGAGGAAAATGGCCATTGGGTTCACAATACAATTTGATGCATTCTACGCCTAGTTTTTTTAATAAAGCTGGAATAACTATTCCTCCAGTAGAGTTTACAGCATCTATAACCACTTTAAATTTAGCTTTTTTAATAGCCTCAATATCTACTAATTCTAAATTTAAAACTACGGAAATGTGTCTGTCTATATAACCTACTTCCTCTTTGTAATTCCCTAAATTATCAACTTCCGCAAACTGATAATCATCATTTTCGGCTATTTTTAAAATGGTTTCTCCTTCTTCAGCATTTAAAAATTCACCTCTATTATTTAAAAGTTTTAATGCGTTCCATTGTTTTGGGTTATGGCTTGCAGTAATAATTATGCCACCATCTGCAGACTCTAAATGAACAACTATTTCAACTGTAGGCGTAGTAGACAAACCAATATCAGTAACATTGACACCTAACCCTATCAGTGTTTTGCTTACTAAATCGCTTATCATTTCACCAGAAATTCTAGCATCTCTACCAATAATAACTGTTAGATTTTCTTTATTATTTTGTTGTTTTAGCCACATACCATAGGCAGCTGCAAATTTAACGGCGTCTATAGGGGTTAAGTTATCATTAACTCTACCACCAATTGTACCTCGTATTCCAGAAATTGATTTTATTAATGCCATTAAGATTATTTATTCAACAGTTATTAGGAAATTTAAAATGTTTTTGAATTCTAATTTTAGAAGAAGAGATTATTTATACTTTATAAGAAGTCCAATGTTTGTAGTTGAGGGCTAGCATGGTGTAAACAATTATGAAATAAAAACACCATGCAATAGCCTCAAGTAAAAACTAACTAACTCAAATAATATTTATTAATACATCCATCTTACAAAAGCTTCCATAGCAGCATAGTGTGACAGCCCTAATTCATCATATAAATCGGCAGTTTCTTTATTTCTGTCTTCAGCTCGTTGCCAAAACTCTCTACTATCTACACCTTGAAATACCACACCATCTTTTTGGGATTGATGTTTAAAGATACCTTTCCGCTTTTCTAAAACTTGATCGGGTCCCATTGGTACTGCCATTTCTATCTCGTCAATACCCCATTCTTGCCAGGCACCTCTGTACAACCAAACCCAACAATCTTTCATAAACTTTTTTGACTTTAACTCTTTTACTGCTGCAAAAACAGCATCCAAACATACTTTATGAGTACCATGTGGATCTGCTAAATCACCTGCTGCGTATATTTGATGTGGCTTTATTTTTTCTATTAAATCTGAAGTTATTTTTACATCTGCTACTCCAATAGGGTTCTTTTTTATGGCACCAGTTTCATAAAATGGTAATTCCATAAAATGTATTTGTTCATCTGGAATACCTATAAAATGACAGGTAGCTCTTGCTTCACCTTTTCTAATTAAGCCCTTAATATACCTGACTTCTGGAGTATCTATTTCACTGGATTTTTTATTCTTAAGAAATACTGCTGCTTTTTTATAAATAGCTGAAGCTTCAGCATTTTCAATTCCAAATTTTTCGTTATAATCACAAACAAAACTTGCAAAACGCAGTGCCTCATCATCTGCTACTGCTATATTTCCAGAGGTTTGATATCCTATATGTACTTCGTGACCCTGTTCATGTAATCTTTTAAAGGTGCCACCCATACTAATAATATCATCATCTGGGTGTGGACTAAAAATGATTACTCTCTTTTTAGCTGGTTCAGCACGTTCTGGACGCTTACTATCATCAGCATTTGGTTTTCCTCCTGGCCATCCTGTAATAGTATTTTGTAGTTTGTTGAATATTTTGATATTAATATCATATGCAGGTCCAGAATCTGCCAACAAATCACTCATACCGTTTTCAATGTAATCGGCATCCGTTAACATCAAAATGGGTTTCTTTAAATAAAGTGCTAAATTTAAAACCGCTTTTCTGATAAGCTTATCTGTCCAAACAATTTTTTCGACTAACCAAGGACTATTAATTCGTGTTAATTTTGATGCTGCCGCTTGATCTAAAATAAAGGATGCATTATTGTGCTCCTGTAAATAAGATGCTGGTACACGATTCGTTACTTCACCTTCTACTGAAGCTTTAATAATATTAGATTTGCTTTCTCCCCAAGCCATAAGAATGACTCTTTTAGCTTCCATTATTTTTTTAACACCCAAGGTAATGGCTGTTCTTGGGGTGTTTTCTAAACCGCCGAAGTCACCACTTGCAGCAACTCTGGTGATATGGTCTAGTGCTACTAATCTAGTTTTCGAGTTTTGTAAAGATCCAGATTCATTAAAACCTATATGGCCATTACCTCCAATGCCTAAAATCTGTAAATCGATACCACCTAATGCCTTAATTTTCGCTTCATAGGCATCACAATAATCTGCAATGTTTTCTTTAGATAATAAACCATCAGGGATATGATAGTTTTCTGACAATATATCTATATGATTGAACAATTGTTCTTTCATAAAGCGCACGTAACTGTTCACGGAATCTGATTCCATTGGGTAGTATTCATCTAGATTAAAGGATACTACGTTTTTAAAACTTAAACCTTCTTCCTTGTGTAAACGCACTAATTCTGCATACAATCCTTTTGGCGAAGACCCTGTCGCCAATCCCAATATACAAGGTTGCTTTTGGGCTTGTTTCACTCTAATAAGATCAGCCATTTCTTTAGCAACGGCTTTGGATGCTGTAGTTGAATTTTCGTAAACTACGGTGCCAATATTTTCAAATCTTTTTTCGAAACCTGTTGCTTTATCTATATTGCTTTGTAACATTTTTATTTTACTTTTTAGTTCTATTTTACTTTTTCCCAATTTTATGCCCCCATATAGCAAAAAACAGAATCATAACATAACATGGAATTAATATCCAATAACTGCTTGTGGATGCCGATGCCATGGCATCGGCCTGTTGCATGCCTCCTGTTATTAATTCATGCTTATTGGCATCAACCATTCTTCCATATAATGGTGGAATAATCGCTCCACCCGAAATTGCCATAATCAATAAGGCAGATGCAGTTTTCGTGAATTTACCTAACCCTTCTAAGGTTAAGGGCCAAATGGCTGGCCATACTAAAGCATTAGCTATTCCTAATGCTGCTACAAACAATATTGAAGTAAACCCTGTAGTATTTAAAATGGAAATACTAAAAATAATTCCTAAAAAAGCACTTGTTATTAGGGTCGTTCTTTGGCTTATAAATTTTGGAATAAGGAACACCCCTATGGCATAAGTGGCTACCATAGCCATTAGTGTATAAGTTGTGAAGAATTTTGCTTCCTCGCCTGTAAACCCTAGAGATATTCCGTAAGCGATAATCGTGTCTCCTGCAATAACTTCTGCACCTACATAAACAAATAAGGCTAAAACACCTAGCCATAAATGTGGAAACTGGAAAATGTTTGTTTTTGTGCTGCCTTTATCTTTCGTTTGTTCATCTTCTGCGGCTTCAACATGCGGTAACGGTGCTTTTCTTATCAAAATACCTAATAGAAATAAAACGACTGCCATAACCAAATAGGGTGTGAAAACGCTATCTGCCATGGTATCTAAAAGCACAGCTTTTTCTTCTGTGCTTATTGTTGATAGCTTTTCTTTAACTTCATCTATACCAGAAAGTAACAAAGCCCCAAATATTAAAGAGCCCAACGCACCAGCTGTTTTATTGGCTATTCCCATGATAGCAATACGTTTTGCACCGCTTTCTATTGGTCCTAATATCGTGATATATGGATTTGCTGCTGTTTGCAATATGGTCATTCCTAAACCTTGAATAAAAATAGCTAATAAAAATACCCAGTACGTTCTTGCCTCTGCCGCTGGTATAAAAACCAATGCGCCTAGACCCATGATAATTAGTCCTAAAGACATCCCTTTTCTATACCCTATCTTATTTAAAATATAAGAGGCTGGTAGTGCCATTAGAACAAATGAAATATATGATGCAGATGCTACTAAATAAGATTGTGCGTCTGTTAGTTCATTAATGGTCTTCATAAAGGGAATCAACGCACCGTTAATCCAGGTGACAAATCCGAAAATGAAAAATAGACCCGCTATAATTATTATTGGAACTACATTGTTCTTTGCTGCCGATGCGTTTTTTGGTTCTGTCATATAATTTCACTTTTTAATATTCTAGCTAGTGTTGTTTATCTATTAAACATTGTTTTTCATAATCCTTGTGTAACGTTATTTTCAGTTAGATATCGTTTTGCCAAAGTTTGGAAGGATAAATATTTTTCTTTTTTAATTGTTTTATCGCCTTCTGAACAATCACTTTATCCTCTTTATATGTGACTCCAAACCATTTGGCCTCAGATTTTAATACTTCCACACTTGCCTTTCCTGATTTCAATATCTCGCTTACAATAGATGGAATATAAAATTCAGCTTTTAAATTCGCTTTGGTTGTTTCTAAAAACGCTTCAAATAATTGAGTGCCAAACTCAAAACATTTAGGTGTAAAACCCCAAAAATTCATAGAAACAATTGTATTTTCATCTATAGGAATAAATTGCCCATCATCATCTTTTCTCATTAATTGCCCATCAATCTTTTCTATATGTGTTCGTTCTATGATATCTGTCAAATAGCCTTTCTCATTTACATGACATTCTCCACGCGATACAAAACCATAATCGGACACTGTGTTTTTTAAAAAGTACGCCATAGTGTTGAAGTTATAAGATGTAGTGTCTTTCTGGGCTAATGATTGTCCCATAACTTAAAGGCTTCTTTACCATAAAAATCATCAGCATTAATAATAGCAAAATTCTCTTTTACAACATTTTTTGCCATTAAAAGTGCATGTCCAGTACCCCAAGGTTTAGTTCTTTTGGGATTAATATACTTCTTAGGAACACAATCTAATTCTTGATACACATATGCTACTTCGGCTTTTCCTTCTAGTTTTTTATTGAAAATTTCTTTAAAATCATTTTCAAAACTTTTCCGAATAATAAATACAAATTTTCCGAAACCAGCTCGCAAAGCATCATAAATAGAAAAATCAATAATGGTATCTCCTTCAGGGGTAAACGTGTCAATTTGTTTCAAGCCTCCATAGCGGCTACCCATTCCAGCTGCTAAAATTACAAGTGTGGGTTTTTTAGTTTTTTGCATCAATTAAATTCTATTTTCATTTAAAAATTAACATGCTGATTTACAGAAATATAACATTAATATTATTTTAATTTATCTGTCAGCATTGAACAAAACTACATATTTAATTTTAATAATAC
>CAXBID010000255.1:0-5649 GCA_963975495.1 uncultured Flavobacteriaceae bacterium
TTACACTGCTCACTTTAATCCGCCCGAGGTGGCTCACTTTGACCGCCCTATCCAATGAAAACAATTTTAATATCAAATAAACTAGAAAAGTAGTTTTAAAGAAATAATATGGAAACATTAAATGGGTTTTTGGAATTTGAGTTGATTACTCTTGGAAAGAGTACGATTCGTGTTTATACATTAGTATCAGTTTTAATAATTTTTCTGATTACTAAATTAGTATTATGGTTAATTAAGAAAGCTCTTTTTCGTAATAGTGAGTTAAAAAAACTTGACAGAGGCAATGTTTATGCCTTATTTCAAATTATTAAATATGTAGTTTGGGTTATAGCCATAGGTTTAATTCTAGAAACCATTGGCGTAAAAGTTACAGTATTAATAGCAGGGTCTGCTGCGTTACTCGTTGGAATAGGATTGGGTTTACAACAAACATTTAACGATGTCCTATCTGGAATTATATTGCTTTCAGAAAAATCAATACGAATAGATGATATTTTAGAAATTGACGGCGATGTAGTAAAAATTCAAAGTATCGGATTACGTACATCGAAAGCTTTAAATAGAGATGATATTTCCATTATAATCCCTAATTCATTAATTACAACGAATAAAGTTATAAACTGGAGTCATCAAGCTGAAGTAACACGATTTAAAATTGAAGTTGGTGTTGCATATGGTAGCAATGTAGATTTGGTTATAAAAATTCTAGAAGAAAGTGCTCTTGAGCATCCAGGAATATCAAACCCTAAATTTATTGAAGCACGATTGACTAATTTTGGAAATTCATCATTAGATTTTCAAGTATTATTTTATAGCGAAAATATATTTGGAATAGATAGAATCAAAAGTGATATCCGAAGAACTATTAACAAAAAATTTGCTGAAAATAAGGTTACTATACCCTTTCCTCAAATGGATTTACATTTAAAATCTAAAACTTATTAACTAAAAGATTAAGTTTTCACAACAAGACTATATTACAGCTAAAATTCAAAATGACAGATTTCCTATCACAACAGTATTTCATGAATACAATATCTCAATGGTTAATTGCCATGGCGTATATTATTGGCGGCGTTATAGTCGCCAAAGTAGCTTATTATATCTTTAAAAAAATATCGAAGGGATTTATAACTAAAACAGAAACGAAGCTAGATGATATATTAGTTGATACGTTAGAAAAACCTGTTATTTTCGCCATTGCAATTTTTGGGTTTTATTTAGGAATGCAACAGTTAAAAATGCCTTCCGATATTGCTCTCCTTGTGTCAAATGCAGATAAAATACTTATTGCAATTTGTATTACTTGGTTTGCAGCGCGTTTTGTTAACGCTGTTGTAGAGCAATATATGGAACCTGCTATTGAAATATCTGAAAGTAAATCTAAAAAACAATTATTACCTATTATTACCAAAGTCATAACCGTTATCATATGGATGATTGGTGTCATTATAGCTTTTGATCTTATTGGTTATAATTTAGCAGGTTTGATAGCGGGTTTAGGAATTGGAGGTTTGGCATTTGCCTTAGCCGCAAAAGATTATTTACAAAATATTTTTGGTGGGATTTCTGTTTTTACCGATAAGCCATTTAAAATTGACGACAGAATTAAAATAGATGGTTTTGATGGTAAAGTAGAAGAAATTGGCATACGTAGTTCAAGAATTAGAACTTTATCTGGCTCTTTAGTAACTATACCTAATTCGATGTTTATTAGCAACAGTGTTGAAAATGTAGCACTTGAACCTACTAGGAAAATCATGCTAAGATTAGGTTTAACCTATTCAACTACTCCAGAAAAAATGAATGAATCAATGGCTATTTTAAAAGAAATTGTCACAGACAATCAAGATATTGTTACTGATGAACCTATTGTGTTCTTTGAAAACTATGCAGATTTTTCTCTAGTAATATTGTTTATCTATTACATTAGAAAAGAAGCAGATATACCAGTTGCTCAAAACAAAATTAATCTTGATATTCTAGAGCGTTTTGATAAAGCACATCTGGATTTTGCCTTTCCAACTCAAACTATTTATAACATTAAACAATAATTTTAAAATTTATGATTTGGTTTGGGTTAATAACATTGGTACTAATTCTTTTAATGATAGATATTCTAGTTCTTCATAGAAAAGGACAAATAATCACAAGGAAAAAGGCATCAAGAGAAACCATTATATGGGTACTTGTAGCCCTAACATTTTCATTGGTAGTATACTATGTGTATAAGTCAAACCTTGTGCATAACATGAATAACCTTTCTCCAAATCAAGCCGTAATTAAATATATAACAGGTTATCTCATAGAACTTTCATTAAGCGTTGACAATTTGTTTGTTATAGCCATGTTGTTTACTTCATTTAAAATACCATTAAAACATCAACATAAAGTATTGTTTTATGGTATTCTTGGAGCTATAATATTTAGAGCAATAATGATTTGGGCTGGTGTATTATTAATCCAAAAAATTGACTGGATAACATATGTCTTTGGTGCTTTTTTACTGTTTACAGCAATAAAAATGTTAGTCAAAGAAGAAGAAAATATTAAGCCTTCAAAATTCAGAAACTTTCTTTTTAAGCATTTAAAAGTAAGCGAATCTTTAAATGAGGATAAATTTTGGATCATAGAGAATGGAAAAAAAATGCTAACACCTTTGTTTATCGTTCTTATAATGATAGAATTAACCGATGTACTTTTTGCGGTAGATAGCATTCCAGCTATACTTGCAGTAACAACGGATCCTTTTATTGTATTTAGCTCTAATATTTTTGCGGTTTTAGGCTTAAGATCTATGTATTTTTTCCTTGCAGACATGCTTGAAAGGTTTGTATATATAAAATATAGTGTCATTGCCATTTTAGTATTTGTATCAATAAAATTACTAACCATTCATTTATTCAAACTACCAGAATGGTTCTCTTTATCTTTTATAACATTATCATTAATTATAGGTGTTTTAGCCTCACTCAAATCAAAACCAAAAAAATCAGGATTAATATAAAACCTTAGTTTAATGTTACTGCGAGTTTTAACCAGTTGATGCATTGGCTAAACGACCTCATAAAATTTTGGCTAAAACAATAGGAGAGAGGAGCGTACATATTTTAGGCTATACAAATCCAAATTATCCAGTGGATGATTTGATTTGAATACAACATTTTACTTAATGTTAGTTTCAAATCGTATTTAGCAAAAAATCTCTACTAGACATTTTCTTAGCGCCAAATAGTCTAAAATATAGCGTAACGAGCCGTAATTGTTTCCAAAATTATATGCAGTCTTGATTTTTTTGTTTCTTTTTTTATCAAGAAAAAAAGATAATAATGAAAACTTTAGAAGTTCAAATCTTTAATTTCTATTTTACATAATATTAATAGTTGTAATCAAAAAAAGATTAAATAGTAACCAGAGAATATAGTAAGTGCTTAGAAATTTTATTTTCTAAATTTTAAGCTCTTACGGAATGCCACGAGAATTTCTTAAAATTTTTTATTACGTACATTTTATTGAATACGCGATTTTTATAACGAAGCAAAAAGCTAGCTTTTAAATTGCGCTGGCATGCGGTTGGAAATTGTGTTTAAAATAAAGTGCCAGAGCAATTTGATTTTATAAAACAATCGAGCGCATAGGCAGCGGATATTTTACATAACGACTAATTATAGCTATCAAATGGACTTCTCTCATAAAATGCCAATGATAACATTTGTACTATAATGTTCTGCGTTATGTAACTTGAGCTTTGGTTAAAAGCGAAAGTTGTTACTACAGTTTCTTCAAAAAAATTATTCTCAAAAGTTTCTTCTACGATGTTAATGGAACACTTTTTATGCGACGACGTAGGAGGGAAGCGTAATGTGTGTGGAATGACAATAATATCATAAACTAAACATTTTAACTACTTTTTCTATTAAAAAATCCTTAAAAACTTATTTTAAATCAAATGAATTATAATAGGTTTTTATCTTTTAATGATTTTTCTAATTGCTTATGATTTTCCCAAAATCTATCTTTAATTTTTTGAATTACTTCATCATATTCTGGATGACTTTTTAAAGTTTTCATTAAAGGGTCTTCTTCAATGAATAGCAAAATCCAATATTGATAATTATTTTTAGTGGCAAATAACTTTAATTGCTCAATAGCTCGATTATGGTTTCCTTCATGTAAGTATTTCATGGCCAAACTAGCAGGCTGGTATATAGATTGGTCATTTTTACAATATTCGGCATATGCTTTATAAAAATCTTTAGCTTTATCTTGTAGACCCATTTTATCGAATACCAATCCAATCTTTAGGTTCTCTTGTGGATACATATTCAACCCATTACTTTCCTTTATTTTTTCAAATTTATCATAGTAGTAAAAAGCACTATCATATTTTTCCTGGAAATAATAAAACTTGGCCATTTCCTGCATAATATCTAGACGTGTCGTATCCTTTTTCCATTCTTTTACCAATGCATCTGTAGCCCTTTCCATATTTTGATGCTGTGCGTATTGTATAAATACTTTTAAATATGGCGCATAATAATTCTCTGGATTATTATCTAAAGATAAATCTATATACTTCTGTGCTTCTTCTGTAAAACCATTTTGAATAAAGGCATTACTTAGTGCCAAATACATATAACTTTTGTTTATTGAATCATTTGCTTCAATATCAATTTGTAAACCTTTTAAGGCGTATTGCAAGTATTTGCCTGTATCAGGAATTGCTCGTGAATACAAATCGGCAAGTATTTGAACCACAGAAGACGAATTGGGATTATATTCTAAGGCTTTTTCTAAATGTGGCACCGCCAATCGAAACTCATTACTATTTATATAGTAAAGTGCCTTTGCTATAAGACTTTTGGCAGATTTAGAATCATAAAGCAATGCTTTATCTGCATTATTATTAATAATATCTGTGTACCGTTTTTCAGCTTGGTTTAAGTCCAAATAATAATATGATATCGCGATTTCAGAATATGCGAGCGCAAATTCAGGATCTTGTTCTATCGCTTTTTCAAATAAAATAATAGCAGCTTCCAAGCCCTCTTTCGTTCCTGCTTGGTATGGTTCAAGTCCTTTTAGATAATAATCATATGCTAATAAGTTTTTAGTTGGTTTTTTATCAATTTGTTGCAATTCAGATGGTGTGACTTTAGCCTTTATTGCTTCGGTAATCTTTTTTGCGACTTCATTTTGTATAGAAAAAATGTCTTCAGTTTTATGATTGTACTGTTCTGCCCATATTGGTGTGTCATTTGATGCATCAATTAATTGAATATTCAATAAAACTTGATTGTCAGCGCGTTGTCCGCTTCCTTCAATCAAGTAATTGACATTAAGTTCTTTTGCTATTTCTGAGATAGTCTTATCAGTATTTCTATATTTTTCTACTGAGGTCCTACTTATCACTCGGAGATCTTCTATCTTTTGTAAATTGTTTAGTGTCGACTCCATAAGTCCATTGACAAAATACAAGTTATTAGAATCACTACTCATATTCTTAAACGGTAATACAGCTATAGATTTACTGCGGTAAACATCTTCTTTATTGGAATTGAGCGTTTCTTTTTGAAAAAAAAAGAATGCAGTTAGGATTAAAACCGAAGTAACGACTAATAGTATTTGAACTCGGTACTGGTGGAAAAA
>CAXBID010000256.1:0-5625 GCA_963975495.1 uncultured Flavobacteriaceae bacterium
TATATTCAATTTTTAGATTCAGATGATTTACTGCAATCGGAAAAATTTGAAAGTCAATTATCAGACCTTCGACATTGCGATATTAGTATTTCTGATTATTTTTCTTTTGCTGATAATGATTTAAATCAAAAAGTGCCTCACAGATATTTATCTCCTTTTTTATCTGAAGCGTATTTTAAAAAAGAGATTATATTAGATTGGGAATATAGAAAATCGATACCTTGTCATTCAGTATTATTTAAAAAAGAATTAATTAATAAAAACAAATTAACTTTTGATGAATACTTGCCAAATCATGAAGATTGGGTATTTTGGGTTCAGTTGTTTTATTTTTCAAAATCAATAAAGAATAACAAAAATGAGTTTGCATTATATAGAATTCACAATCGTTCTATGAGTGTGGATTTCAAATTAATGAAACAAGGATTTTTGGAAGCTGCTAAAATATTACAGATCTTTTTCAAAAACGAAAACAATGAAATGCTGTATAAGCTTTCAAAAGAAAAGTATAAAGAAATTTATCATAAAAATAGAGTACCCTTTCTAAAAAAAATGAAACGTAAAATCTATTCTAAACTCGCATCTTGTTATCGATATGTCAGAAAAAATTAAGCCCATTGCTATACATCTTCCTCAATTTCATCCCATTCCAGAAAATGATGCTTGGTGGGGTAAAGGTTTTACTGAGTGGACAAATGTTACTAAAACAACACCAAGATTTGAAGGGCATTACCAACCGCATTTACCTGCAGATTTAGGATTTTACGATTTAAGATTGGAAGAAGCAAGATTAGCACAAGAAGCCTTGGCTAAGGCATATGGAATTCATGGGTTTTGCTATTATCATTATTGGTTTAATGGTAAAAAAATGCTGTTTGAACCATTAGATAGAAAACTTAAAAACCCAAAAGAAGATTTACCTTTTATGATGTGTTGGGCAAATGAAGATTGGACTAGAGCTTGGGAAGCTTCAGAAAATAAAGTGTTGCTAAAACAAGATTATTCAGAAGCAGACGATTTAAATCACATAAAACATTTAATAACATATTTTAAAGATTCAAGGTATATTAAAATTAATGGCAAACCAGTGTTTATAGTTTATAGACCAAAATTGTTTCTAGACATTAAAAAAACTATTGAAATTTGGAAAAAGGAAGTAAAGAAAGAAGGGTTTCCAGATTTATATATAGGGTACGCTCAAAATCCAGAATATGAGCTACCTCCTCAGTCTATTGGTTTTGATTTCGCTTTTGGGTTTCAACCAAATTTTGCTAGATTACCAAAACCTTTAGGAAGCAATTCTATTAAAAAAATAAAACGCAGAATTTTGAATAAAATGGGTTATGCTTCAAGTCAAAAATCATCTATTTATGATTATGAGGCCTATACTAAAATACAAATGGAAGAACCTTTTAAAGAGCATGTATACCCAGGCGTAACACCTATGTGGGATAACTCTGCAAGAAAGGATAAGGCGTTTATTCTTAATAATTCTTCCCCGAAAAAATACTATAATTGGCTCAAGCATATTAAAGATAATTATCCTTGGGGTAAAGTTCCAGAAAATTTTGTATTTATAAATGCTTGGAATGAGTGGGCAGAAGGAAACCACCTTGAGCCATGTCAAAAATGGGGAACAGAGTATTTAAAAGTTACCAAAGAGGCCTTTGAAAAGTAGTGCCTTTAAAAGCTTAATTTATAATGTCGCAAATTACAGTTAGTATATTCATGCTTACATACAATCAAGAAAACTATATAGCTCAAGCTATGGATAGTATTTTGATGCAGGAAACTAATTTTAATTATCGGTTAGTTATAGGTGAAGATTGTAGTACTGATAATACTCGAAAAATATGCGAGCAATATGCTGAAAAGAATCCTGAAAAAGTAAAACTTTTACCAGCACTTAGTAAAAATATAGGTTTAATAAATAATTATCTTAGAACAATTAAAGCCTGCGACGGAAAATATATTGCTATTTGTGATGGCGATGATTATTGGATAGATAAAGGAAAATTGCAGAAACAAGTAGATTTTCTAGAACAAAACTCAGATTTTTATATTGTAGCCACTAATTTAAAGAGACTTTACAGCAATGGGGAAATGCAAGATTTTAAAAATAATAATAACAAGCCTTATTATAATTTTGAAGATTTAATATTTGATAATTTAATAGCTTCGGTTACGGTACTCTTTAAGAATATTCAAAAAAATGATACATTGCCAAATTGGATAAATAAGTTTCCTTATGGCGATTGGCCTACGTACCTTTGGACTATTAAAAACAAAGGTAAAATTCATTTTTTAGATGATATTACAGCTGTATACAGAACCGATGTTGGTATTTCTGCAAAAATTAGAAATGAGCATAGCCATACGGCAAAGATTAATCTAGAAATATTGGAATGTGTTTCATCTGATGCTAATTTTTCACATAAAACAGAGATTATTCAAAAGAGTCTAACAGCGCATAGAAAAGGCTTAATAGCTTGTTATAATAGAGAAAAACATTATTTTAAGGCTTTTATGTATGTATTCAAATCATTGTTGGTGAGTCAGAATAAATTCCAACTTATTAAGTTTTATTTGTATTCATTAAAACAATCCTTTTAAAAGAATAAAAATGATAACCGTTGTTTTAACAAACAGAAATCGAGATTTACAATTAGTAAAAAATTGTTTTGCTTCATTAGATAATCAAACTAATAAGGATTTTGAATGTATTGTTGTAGACTACGGTTCAAGTAAAAATAATTTAAGTGATTTAAAAGAATTAATAAGTAAATATTCAAAAATAAAATTTATATCGTGCCAAACTTCAGGTCAATTATGGTGTAAGTCTAGAGGAATAAACATTGCACTTAAAGCTAGTGAAGCTTCACATTTTTTTGTTGGTGATATTGATATGATTTATCATTCAAATTTCATAGAAATCCTGAACAAATTAGAAAATGAAAGTGATGCTATTTATTTTCAAGTTGGTTTTTTAAGTGAAGAAGAATCAAAGAAAAACAAAGCGTTTGATGATTACGAAATAAATTTTAAATCTACCCACGAAGCCACAGGAATGACTTTGTATACCACAAAATCTTTAAAAGCAATAAATGGTTATGATGAGTTTTATAATGGTTGGGGAAGTGAAGATACTGATGTGCATATTCGATTAATAAATGCAAAAAAGCAAGTGAAGTTTTATGATGAAAATATATTAATGCTTCATCAGTGGCATCCTAAAACATATAGAAGTAAAGACAGTAAAGCGCCATTTCATTCTCATCTTGAAAGCATTAATCAGAAGTATTTAGAGTATACTGAAGCAGCTAAAAAAGTAAAAGCTAATACGACATCTCATTGGGGTTATTACAATCAAGAAGCTTATGAAGCTTTAAAAAATGTTGACTTAAAATTTAGCGTTAGTAATGAGTTATCTGATGTTAAGGGGTTTCTAAATAACGTATTATTAAATGTGAAGGAGAAAACCATTTTGGTTTCTATTAAAAATCATGAAGCGTATAAATCAATAAGACAAATTGCGAAAAAAACTTTGGGTAAAAAAGTTAGAACCTTTATGACCATGCAAGACATTAATGATTTGATATTAGAATTTATAATAGTGAATTGTAGAAATTGTCCGTATCAATTTGAATTTAATAGTAATCTCCAAGAAATATCTTTAACCATTAAGTTGTAATAGCCTTTATATGAAAATACTTTTTGTTTCTATGAATTCTATACACTTTCAAAGTTGGGCGAATCAACTCAAAGATTCCGGGCATGAGGTTTATTGGTTCGATATTTTGGATGCTGGTAAGAAAGAGGCAAAGCTTTATTGGATGAATCAAATAACCAATTGGAAGTTAAAACTTAATTTTCCATTCAGATATTTTATTAAGAAGAGTCTCCCAAAACTATATACTTTTATTAAACGATATAATGAAAATGATACCGTTTCAGTTTTCGAAAAAAAATTGTTAGAAATTCAACCAGACGTGGTGCATAGTTTCGCGTTACAGATTTCATGTATTCCCATTTTAAGCGTTATGCAAAAACATTCCAATTTTAAATGGATCTATTCTTCTTGGGGAAGTGATATGTATTATTCAAAAGAAATTGGGATAAGCAAAAGTGATTTGGAAGCGTGTTTAAAAAGAATAAACTTTTTAATAACAGACTGTAAAAGAGACTATAAAATTGCACAACAAAAAGGGTTTAATAATACCTTTTTAGGTGATTTTCCTGGTAATGGAGGCATTATTTTTAATGAGAATGATATTAAATATAATATCGAAGAAAGAGATGTCATTCTTATTAAAGGTTATAATGATGCCATAGGAAAAGGGATTAATATTGTAAAAGCATTTACAGAAAACCTTATTACATTGTTGAATGACTATGAAATTATCATTTTTGGCGCAGATAAAGAAGTTGAAAATTATATTAAATCGAGTATTGTTTTTGCAAAGTTAAATTATAAACTATATACCAAAACTAAATTTATACCTAATGAAGAATTAATTCTAATTATGGGGAAAAGCTATGTTTATATTGGAAATAGTTATTCAGATGGCATTCCTAATGCTTTGTTAGAAGCTATGGGAATGGGTGCTTTCCCGATACAGTCAAGCCCTGGAGGAGCTACTTCAGAAGTTGTTGAACATTCAAAAAACGGATTACTCATTTCAAATCCAGATGATATAAATGAAATCGAGGGTTTAATTCATAGTGCGTTAACAAACAAAAAAATGGTTAATGAAGCATTAGTGATTAATACTAAAATTATAAAAGACAAATATGAAAGAGGAATTATGAGGTCTAAAATTTTAAAAATATATGAAGGGATTAATTAAAAAAATCTTAATTAAACTTAGCTTTCTTAAGGTTTCTAATGAATCTGAGTTAGAGGTTGAAAATATTGAAACAAACACAGTCAATTTAAGGAAGGGAAAAAAATCAGATGTTTCAAGATGGAGCAACAATAATCAACTTTTTCAAGATTGGAATGAAAGAACAGCTTTGTTAGGAGATTTTATTAAACCTAATGCACGAATCATCGAGTTTGGTGCAGGGAACATGTTTTTAAAAGAATATCTCAAAAACTATAAAAATTACACGCCATCAGATATAGTAAAACGATTTGATGAAACCGTGGTATGTGATTTAAATAAGCCATTAATAATCGATTTATCAAAATTTGATACCATTGTATTTAGTGGTGTTTTAGAATATGTATATGATATCGAGTCGCTATTTTATCAGTTAAAATATAATCGAATTCATCAAGTTGTGATGTCTTACTGCTGTTCGGATATTGTGACATTATCAAGAGATAAAAACGGTTGGTTAAGTGACTATACCAAAAAGGAGTTAGAAACTATTTTTAAAAAGTATAATTATAAAATTGAAGATTATACGGAGTGGAAAAAGCAATCCCTTTTTAATCTGGTGTTTCAGTATTAATATTTTAAATTGATATCTTGATAGTAGATTAATTTGTAAAACTTTCAAGTAATTCAGCTATAAAAACAGTATTTTAGCGATTGATTACTTCTATTAATTTATTTTAAATGACAAAAAAAATAGGCTTTATTCCGCTAAGAAAAGGATCAAAAGGTATTCCTAATAAAA
>CAXBID010000257.1:0-5605 GCA_963975495.1 uncultured Flavobacteriaceae bacterium
AATTTTTAGATAAGATAATATATACTATTTTTCTTTTATTTGGTATTGCCATAGTTTTATGTTAAAAATTATAAGATTTCTTTGTTATATAATAATTTAACTTTATATTTGGTAAACCAATCTGGTAAACCAATAAATCGAAATAATTTTAAATACCCTATTTTAAAATTCTTTCTATACTTAAAAAATATAAAGGGCATTCAGTGAATAATATGACTGAATTTAATGATGTAGTTTTAGAAGCACATTAAAGAAATATTATAACATTTACAAATTAGTGTTTAGATTAATACAGAATTGGTTTTTTTAAAGGAAAAAGGAACTGATAAATTATATTTAGACTTAATTTCTAAAAACTAAAAATGACTTTAAAATTAAAAATTGCGCTCATAACTATTTGTTTTATTGTTTTTTCTTGTGGAGAGAAAAAGAATTCAGAAAATAACGAACATGCAGAAAATAATCAAGGACACCCAAATTTAATTTTAACAAAAAAAGGTGTTGCCCAAATAAAAGCGCAGTTAGGTAAAGTACCATTGTTTGATGAAACATTGGCGAGTGTAAAAGCTGAAGTAGATGAAGAAATTGCCACTGGTATTGATGTGCCCATTCCAAAAGATCTTTCTGGGGGTTACACACACGAACGCCATAAAAGAAACTTTCTTTTCATGCAAAAAGCGGGTGTTCTATTTCAGATTTTAGATGATGAAAAGTACGGGATATACGTTCGAGATATGCTATTAGAGTATGCTAAATTGTACCCCACATTACCCTTGCACCCACAAACCAGATCGTACGCACGGGGTAAATTTTTCTGGCAAGCTTTAAACGATTCCAATTGGTTGGTGTACACCAGTCAAGCTTACAATTGTATTTATGAATGGTTAACAGAAGACCAAAGAAATACTCTAGAAAACGATTTATTTAAACCACTAGCCAATTTTCTTAGTGAAGGCTCACCACAATTTTTCAATCGTGTTCACAATCACAGTACATGGGGAAATGCCGCTGTAGGTATGATTGGATTAGTAATGGGTGATGACGACCTAGTTAACAAAGCTTTGTATGGATTAGAGGACGATAAAATTGAAGAAGGCGCTAAAGATAATGATGGAGGACTTATTAAAGAAGTTGGTCAAAAAACAGGCTTTTTAGAAAACATAAAAGTACCATTTTCACCTGATGGATATTATACCGAAGGACCATATTATCAACGTTATGCTATGTATCCTTTCATGTTATTTGCTCAAGGTTTGGATAATGTAAAACCAGAACTAAAAATATTTGAGTTTAAGGACGGCGTGCTTTTAAAGTCGGTTTATGCACTTTTAAATCTAACCGATTCTGATGGCGAGTTTTATCCATTAAATGATGCACAAAAAGGCATGTCTTACTATTCAAGAGAATTAGTATCAGCCGTTGATATTGCTTATCATGTTGGAGGAAACGATCCATCTTTATTATCAATTATAGAAAAACAAGGTCAGGTATTGTTAGATGATTCTGGTATTGCTGCGGCTATCGCCATAAGTGATGGAAAAGCGCAACCTTTTATAAAAAAATCTATGGAAATCACAGATGGTCCAGATGGTTCAGAGGGTGCTATTGGTATTATAAGATCTGGCGATTCAGAGCATGAATTGAATCTTGTGATGAAGTATACGGCGCATGGAAATAGCCATGGGCATTATGATAAGCTATCTTTCTTACTATACCATAATGGAAACGAAGTAATTCAAGATTATGGAATGGTGCGTTTTGTTAATATTGAACAAAAAGGTGGTGGAAATTATTTAAAAGAAAACACCACTTGGGCAAAACAAAGTATCGCTCATAATACAGTGGTCCAAAATGAAACGTCACATTTTAATGGTGATTTTGAAACAGGAAGTAAGTACCACTCCGAAGGTTATATTTTTGATGTTTCCAACCCAGATTTTCAGATTGTAAGCGCAAAAGAAAACAACGCATATCAAGGTACTCAATTTCAAAGAACCATGGCTGTTTTAAAAACGGAGACTTTTGAAAATCCTTTTGTTGTTGATATTTTCAAAGTACAGTCTGAAACCAAAAATCAATATGACTTACCATTTTATTATTTGGGACAAATTATGTCAACCAATTTCGAATATGAAAGGTCAAAAGAATTGCAAGCATTAGGGGCAAAAAACGGCTATCAACACCTGTGGAAAGAAGGCTTAGGTAGTAACGATAAATCAAACACAAAACTATCATGGTTAACTAACCAACGTTTTTACACGCTTACTTCGATAACAGAAAAAGTAGATGATTTAATTTTTGCCCGTATTGGCGCCAACGATCCAAACTTTAATTTAAGACCAGATCCAGCTTTTATTATTCGTAAAAAGAATACTAACAAAGCAACATTTGTAAATATTATAGAAGCCCATGGGCATTATAATCCTGTAAGTGAAATAGCAAAAAACGCTTCTAGTAATATTTCTGAAGCAAACATCATTTTCAATACAACAGATTATACAGCAGTTAAGATTATTGATTTAAGCAATAATGAGATTATTTTAATTATCTCAAACCTAAACAATTCAAAAGAACAAGAACACACTATTAATATTGATGGGGAAACATTTAAATGGATGGGGCCTTATTATCTAAAACAATAAAATTAAGAACACATGAAACATTCATAACTAAATTTTCGATACCCAAGGAAATGATTAAATGAATGTTACATGTGACCGATAAAAAACAATAATTATAAACACATGAAAACATTTGGAGCAAGTAAAGAGTTTTTACTAGACGAAGCCCAAGAATGGGAGGTTGTTGGAGAAGGCGTAAAACGTAAAATAATGGGGTATGATGATAAAATCATGCTTGTTAAGGTATTCTTTGATAAAGGTGGTATTGGTTATGAGCATAAACATTATCACTCACAAGTAACTTACTGTATAGATGGAGAATGGGAATTTACAATTGGGGATGTTACTAAAACGGTTAAAGATGGGGATTCAGTATATATTCCACCACATGTAATGCATGGCGCTATTTGTAAAAAAGCAGGTCTTTTAATTGATGTTTTTAGTCCTATTCGAGAAGATTTTATGGACTAAGGATATTAAAGTTTAAATTTTGTTTGTTTTAACAAAAATTTAATATATATTTGGTAAACCAATCTGGTAAACCAATTTGGTTTTGTAGGAATAACAAAGACTAGCTCAACACATATCACTGAAATAATTCTAACACAATATGAAAAAGTAAAAGAAAAAGGAGCGAAGACCATCTTCCTTATTTTAAATTGTTTACTTCTTTTCTGTAGGAAGTAAAATTAATTATCACATATAACTTTATAAATGCAGATTTTTTTCAAAATTTTAGAGTGAAAAATAAATCTTAGGAGTAATAATTACAAGTAAACTAAACTGAACAAATTTATCAATTTTAATCATTAAAAAAATAATAATGAATTTAAAAACTAAGCTAACTTTAATAGCAGTATTGTTTTTCAATATTGTTTTAATTGCGCAAAGCGGGACTGTTATAAAAGGGACCGTTACTGCTGCGGTAGATGGAATTCCAATACCTGGGGTAAACGTCCTTGTTGTTGGAACAGCCAATGGCACATCAACGGATTTTGATGGTGGATATGAAATTACAGCAAATAAGGGAGATGTTATTCAGTTTTCCTATGTTGGTTTTAAATCCAAAACTGTAATTGTTGGAGATAGAACAACTATCAATATTTCGTTAGAAGAAGATATTGCTGCTCTTGATGAAGTTGTGGTGGTAGGCTATGGTTCTTTGAAAAAATCTAACATAACAAGTGCTGTTTCTACTTACAAAAATGAAAACCTCGAACAATTGCCAGTTTCTAGGGTAGATCAGGCACTACAAGGTAAGATAGCTGGTGTTAATATTACAAACACATCATCAGCTGCCGGTGAAGATCCCGTAATAAGGATTAGAGGTCAAGCATCGATTAATGCAAGTCCTGATCCTTTGGTTGTACTTGATGGTCAACCTATTGAAGATGGCTTAGCCTCAATAAATATGGCGGATATTGAAAGTATTTCTGTCTTAAAAGATGCATCATCTGCTGCTATTTATGGTTCTAGAGGTGCTAATGGTGTTATTTTAGTAACTACTAAAAGTGGGGATAACAAAAAAACCACATATAGTTTTAACCATGCCATTGGTTTTAAAAGTGCCTACGAATTATATGATGTTCAAACGTCTACAGAGTATGTTCGACAATTATATGCCGAGCGTGAATTGAGACTAAACGATCCTTTGTGGGTGGGCGATATTCCTACTGTTTCAATTGGGGATCAAAAACAATACATTCTTGAGAATTTGGTTAGAGGCGGTAATGGTACAGTTTACCAAGATGAATTTATGAGATCTGGACTTTTTAGAAATATTGGTTTAAGTGCCTCTGGAGGCTCCAAAACATTAAAATACAGGATTTCTGGTGCTTATAATGGCGATGCGAGTATGATGCAAAAGAGTAATTACGATAAATATCAGTTTAGATTAAAATTGGATGCTGATTTAAGTGATAAATTATCAGTTGGCGTTAATATTGCCCCTACATATAGTGAAACTCAAAGACCCGCTAATGATTATAGGGATTATTATAGGTTTCCAAGTTTTATACCAGTTAGGCATACCGCTGAAACTTTGGCGCTTGTTCAACAACTAGATGCGAACGGAAATTTGTTAAATGCTGATGTTAATATAGGTGATTTTGCGAATCCGCAACATTTTTACGGTTTATCATTTGGCGATACTAATTATCCTTTACCAGATGGTTCTACATATACAAGCACAAACCTTTCCAACCCTTGGACAACAAGTAGTATTAATCCATTAAAGGTTTTAGCCTTACAAGATGATGATGAAGAAGAATTTAGGATTCAAGCTAATTTTGATTTAACTTATAAAATTACTAAGGACTTAACATTTAAGACTACGGCAAGTGCTTACTATAGATATTCTGATAGGGTACAATGGGTTGGAACCGATGCACGTTCTGAAACAAACGGAAATTATGCAGTATATATATCAAGGCGATATAAAGATTTATTAAGCGAGAATACGTTAAATTATGTAAAAGATTTTGATAAGCATTCATTTAATGCATTACTTGGTTTTTCAGCTCAAAGATCAGATTTTTATTATTCTAGTTTCTCGGGTACTAACTATCCAAATGAAAATATTAGAACTTGGAATAATGCTGGAGAACTTTTAAATACAAACCTAAATTCTTCATCGGATCAAGGGGGTGAATTTAAAAACGCTACAGCTTTGTTGTCTTATTATGGTCGATTAGTGTATTCTTATGATGGTTTGTTTAACCTTACAGGTACTATTAGAGCAGATGGTGCTTCACAATTTGGCCCTGGTAATAAGTGGGGTACATTTCCTTCAATTTCTGGGGGTATGAACTTGGCAAGACTTAATTTTCTTAAATCGTCTAGTGTGATTAGCAGGTTAAATTTCAGAGTGGCTTATGGTGAAACAGGTAATAATCGTACGGAACCATTAGGAGGGAATAATGGCTTTAATCCTTATCTAAATACATTATCAAAGACACCTTATACTGGGGATGGTTCAATTTACG
>CAXBID010000258.1:0-5601 GCA_963975495.1 uncultured Flavobacteriaceae bacterium
ATCAATTAGTTACAATCAAGTCTTTGTTCTTCCCCGAAATTTCGGGGCTAACAGCGAAGCGGTCTTGATTCTTTAATCGGACACGTGCATTCGTATCTCTTTTTTTATTGGTATTATTCTATCTAGAAAAGCCGTTAAAAGGCATCAAAATAATTCAAACTTCAATAATATTTGAATTATTTTCAAAAACATGATTAAACTCATAAACTAAGTTTTAGTTTTTAAATAATTTTGTACAATACAATCAAATATCTTAGGAACTGTTTTTCTAATGCATTCTCGTTAATAATATTCTTATATTTACTATAAACTAATTAAGAAAGAAATGAGTAAGATTTTTAAAACTTCCGTTAATAATAGTTTCGATTTTGAAATTACCAATGATGACATTTCAAAACTCGATGCGGTTGAAACTTCTAATACCAAGTTTCATATTCTTCACCAAAACAAGCCCTATAAAGCTGAAATTTGCAAGGCTAAATTTTACTCTAAATCTTATGAAGTAAAAGTTAACAACAATACTTACCATGTTAATATATCCAATGAATTAGACTTACTCATAAAAAAAATGGGGTTTGCTATTGGGGGAACCAAACACGTTAACTCCATCAAAGCCCCTATGCCCGGTTTAATTTTGGATATTAATGTAAAGGAAGGGCAAGAAGTTAAGGAAAATGATAACTTAATCATCCTTGAAGCTATGAAAATGGAAAATAGTATCACTTCGCCTAGAGATGGGATTATTAAATCCATTTCAGTGAATAAAAGTGATACCGTAGAGAAAAATCAGTTATTAATCGAATTCCACTAGATTATGCGAAAAATACTAATTGCCAACCGTGGTGAAATTGCCATTAGAGTGATGAAAACCGCTCAGAAAATGGGCATAAAAACCGTTGCTGTTTTTTCAACTGCCGATAGAAACGCACCTCATGTAAAGTTTGCTGATGAAGCTGTTTGCATTGGCGAACCACCATCCAATCAATCTTATTTAAGAGGTGATAAAATTATTGAGGTTGCCAAAGCATTGGGTGTTGATGCTATTCATCCAGGTTATGGTTTTTTAAGCGAAAATGCATCATTTGCTGAACTTTGCGAAAAAAATAACATTGTTTTTATTGGGCCACGTTCCAAAGCGATAAAAATTATGGGGAGTAAATTAGCAGCTAAAGATGCTGTTAAAAAATATAACATACCCATGGTTCCCGGTATTGATGAAGCCATTACTGATGTTGAAAAAGCTAAAAAAATAGCAAAGGAAATCGGTTTTCCAATTCTAATTAAAGCCTCTGCAGGTGGTGGTGGAAAGGGAATGCGCGTTGTTGAAAAGGAAAGCGATTTAGAATCTCAAATGAATCGCGCCATAAGCGAAGCCACTTCTGCTTTTGGTGATGGCTCTGTATTTATTGAAAAATACGTTACTTCGCCTCGACATATCGAAATTCAGGTCATGGCTGATAGCCATGGAAACATATTACACTTTTTTGAACGTGAATGCAGTATTCAGCGTCGTCATCAAAAAGTAGTTGAAGAGGCGCCTTCATCCGTTTTATCTCCAGAATTACGTAAAGAAATGGGAGAAGCTGCTGTAAAAGTGGCAAAATCTTGTGATTATTTGGGCGCTGGAACCGTTGAGTTTTTATTGGATGCCCATCATAATTTCTATTTTTTAGAAATGAATACCCGTTTGCAAGTTGAACATCCCGTTACAGAATTAATTTCGGGTGTCGATTTAGTAGAATTGCAAATTAAAGTAGCTCGCGGTGAAGCCCTTCAAATAAAACAAGAGGATTTAAAAATAAATGGACATGCGCTTGAATTGCGTGTTTATGCGGAAGATCCCTTAAATAATTTTCTTCCTAGCGTCGGTCATTTAGATATCTATAAATTACCCGTTGGAAAAAACATTAGGGTAGATAACGGTTTTGAAGAAGGCATGGATATTCCTATATATTACGACCCTATGCTTTCAAAATTAATCACCTATGGAAAAACCCGAGAAGAGGCTATTCAATTGATGATATCTGCTATTGAAAATTACCATATTAAAGGTGTTGAAACTACTTTGCCTTTCGGAAAATATGTTTGCGAACATGAAGCTTTTCGCTCTGGGAATTTTGACACGCATTTTGTTAAAGATTATTATTCACCAGAAGCCTTAAAGGAAGAAACCAGTAATGAAGCAAAAATAGCGGCGCTAATTGCTGTAAAACAATATTTGGATGACAAGAAATTACTATGCTTACCTAATTAGAGTTAGCAGTATTCAGTCGTAGTTATCAGTAAAAAACAATTGAATTGAATTTTAGGTTGGACCTTTTGTCTTCGCTCAAGACAGGCTAAAGTCGAAACCTTTAAAATATAAAGATAGATGAACTCAAAAGAAGAAAAAATAAAGAAACTAAATGAGCGCATTGCGCTTTCCCAATTAGGTGGCGGACAAAAACGAATTGACAAACAACACGAAAAGAAGAAGCTTACTGCTAGAGAACGTGTCAATTATTTAATGGACGAAGGCTCTTTTGAGGAAATTGGGGCTTTAGTAACACACCGAACTACTGATTTTGGAATGGAAAACGAAATCTATTTTGGTGATGGTGTAGTTACTGGCTATGGCACTATTAATGGCAGACTCGTTTATATTTACGCTCAAGATTTCACCGTTTTTGGTGGTGCACTTTCTGAAACCCACGCTGAAAAGATTTGTAAAGTCATGGATTTAGCCGTAAAAGTTGGCGCTCCAATTATTGGTCTAAACGATTCTGGCGGTGCGCGTATACAAGAAGGTGTCCGCTCTTTAGGAGGTTATGCTGATATTTTTTATAGAAATGTACAAGCATCAGGAGTTGTTCCGCAAATTTCGGCTATCATGGGGCCCTGTGCTGGCGGTGCCGTGTATTCACCTGCAATGACCGACTTTACCATGATGGTAGAAAACACGAGTTATATGTTTGTAACTGGACCAAACGTAGTTAAGACGGTAACTAACGAAGAAGTTACTAGTGAAGAATTGGGTGGCGCTTTTACTCATGCTTCAAAATCGGGTGTGGCACACAAAACCTCTGCTAATGATATTGAGTGTTTAGAAGATTTAAAAAAGCTTTTAAGCTACTTGCCTCAAAACAATACGGAAACCCCGAAAAACCTAGAATTCAAACCTAAAGATGAAGTAAGAGACATACTTTCGGATATTGTTCCTGACAATCCGAATAAACCTTATGACATGCATGCCGTAATTTCAGGAATTATTGATGAAGACTCTTTTTATGAAATTCATAAAGACTATGCTGAAAATATTATAGTTGGTTTTGCGCGTTTGGGTGGAAGAAGTATTGGTGTAATTGCAAACCAACCTATGTTTTTAGCAGGAGTTTTAGGCGTTAAAAGTTCTAAAAAGGCCGCACGATTCACTCGTTTTTGTGATTGTTTTAATATTCCGTTGCTAGTTTTAGTAGATGTTCCAGGGTTTTTACCTGGTACGGATCAAGAATGGAATGGCATTATTGTTAATGGTGCAAAATTATTATACGCATTAAGCGAAGCAACAGTACCTAGAGTTACAGTTATTACAAGAAAAGCTTACGGAGGTGCTTATGATGTAATGAACTCAAAACACATTGGTGCGGACTTCAATTATGCATGGCCAGGAGCAGAAATTGCAGTTATGGGAGCTAAAGGTGCCAGTGAAATTATATTTAGAAAAGAAATTGCTGCTGCTGATAATCCTGTTGAAAAACTAGCAGAGAAAGAAGCTGAATATGCTGAAAAGTTTGCAAACCCTTATCGTGCCGCAAGGCGTGGTTTTATTGATGAGGTTATATTACCAAAAAATACGAGACGTAAACTACTAAAAGCATTCTCTATGCTTGAAGGAAAAGAGGTAAACAGGCCAAAACGTAAACATGGCAACATCCCTTTATAAAATCAAAAAAAAAGGAGTCTAAAATTTAAAAGGAATGAGCCCTATTGAATCAGGGCAAACGCATTAAACTCAACATTCGTGTTTTTAGCCACGTCCCGATAGCTATCGGGACGTAGCTTAATATTTTTAATACGTTTGCCCTGCCCTATTGAATATCGAGCTCATTATTATCAAAATTAATTATAAATTTGTCTAAAATTTTGGGTGCAGTCCAAAGCCCACTAGGTATTCAACGGAAGAACGTTTTAACATTTTATGAAAACCATCCGTTTTCAAACTTTCCGCTTTACCCCGACGCATAGCATCGGGGAATTCTATAGATTAAAACAAAATCATTAGTGCTAATTTCATCTATTCAGCAAATACTGTTTTGGCGTTGTACATAAAAGTATCTTGCCAACGCTTAAGACGCTCATCAAATTTATTGGAAAATACAATATATTGGCATTTGCCTATGCTTTCAGGTGTTCTGCTTACTTCATTAAAATTATTATTCCCAAATAAAAACTGAGTATCTTCAACAATACATATCTGTAATTTATTTAGGTTAATTCCATTCAAATAAAAAATTTTGTTTAATCGCTTTGGGGTGGCTATAACAATATCAACACCATCATATATTTCATCACGTTGAGCATCTATATTATGCTCATCATAAGCACAATAAACCCGCAAATTGGTTCCTTTTTTAAATGTATTGAAAAGGTCTTCCAAACCTAAAGCAGCTTCTTTGTCTTTTACAAAAATCAACGCTCTAGGCGAATCTTCAAAAGGAGATTTAAGTTTTTGAATAACGCTAATTACTAAACTCGTAGTTTTTCCTGAGTTATCTGGCGCTATAACAAACAGACTTGAGCCACTCTTTATAGGCGATATAATTTGTTTTTGAAGTGCTAATGGCTCACTAAATCCAAGATGGTCTAAAATATCCCTAAGTGGTTCTATTAATTTTTTAAATGGCATATTGAGTTTTCTAAATTAGCCAACAAATATAGACTTTTAAAAACCTGTTGTTTTAGATTACTATAAAAACAAAAAAAGCGTTCATTTCTGAACGCTTTTAAACGCTTATGCGTTATTAGATTAAAACTCTAAATCTGCAACTAAATCGAATTCATCATAAATAGCTTTGTCTTTTAAATTATCAAAGAAACTAGTTGAACCATATTTAACATCATACTTTGTTCTATCAATTTTTAAAGAAGCTGTTGCTTTGTTTCCATAAATAGACATAGTGAAATTTACAGGGTTTGTTTTTCCTTTGATTGTTAAATCGCCAATAACATTATATGCATTTTTACCTGAAGCTTCAACTTCATTAAAAACCAATTTTGCAGTTGGATGATTAGAAACTCCAAAGAAATCATCAGATTTTAAATGGCCTTCTAATTTTCCTTTCATGCTACCATCTAAATCAGTAGTATTTATTGTACTCATATCTATAACAAACTCACCTCCTACTAATTTATCAACTTCAAAAACTAAATCTCCTGATTGAATACCAATAGTCCCTTCGTGTGAACCTGTAACTTTATACCCTTTCCAAACTACTTTACTTTTGCCTGTTTTTATTTCTTTTTTCTCTTTTTCTATGGTTGTAAAAGAGGCTGTAAATAGCGCTACAAAGGCTATAATTGCTATATTTTTAATTGTGCTTTTCATTTTTATGCTTTTTATTA
>CAXBID010000259.1:0-5583 GCA_963975495.1 uncultured Flavobacteriaceae bacterium
CCTGTTTCATCTACATACTGATCTTTAGTGCAAGCGATATTAGTAGATACACAATTACCAACAGTAAACACTATGTTTACATCTGGGTTATCTATGAAAGCTCCAATAGTATCTTTAAATAGGCTACTGTTGTCCCCAGCTAATTTATCATAAACACATTTAAGCTTCTCATTATCTTTAAACTCTTTACTTAAAACCACATTATCATCAAAATCCACTTCGCCACCGTCCCTCAAAGCCTCAATAGCAAGATTACCAAACTCTTTAGCCTCGTCACTACATTCATTTTCTTGCAAATAGTTTTTAACACCAATAACCTTTAAAGTATTATTTGTATCTGATAACCAATCCATTTGATTATCAGTTAATGGTGTGTCTTCTCCTAAGCAGTCGACTATAAATGAAATAGCTGGAGTTAAGAGATTAACCCCAATACTTCCACTAACATCAGTACCATCACAACAATCACCTCCTTTTTTGGTGTTGTTAGATTTATATGTGTAGCTATTAGGAGGAAAAATTATAATTATCCAAGTGCCACCTCCATTCCCACAATTCGTAGGGCCAGGGTGTTGTTCGTCAAATCTATCACACACCCAAACAGCAGAACCACCGCCACCAGTAGAGTATCCGCCACCAGAATTACCACCATCTGGAACACTGATATCTCCAAGAGTGGTTGAGCCACCGCCACCAGATGCTACAATAGTTCCTCTGTCTAATGTAATCCTATCACAATTAACTACCTCATCTATATTCTGGATACAAGTATCGCCCTTTGCAAAAAGATTTGAATTAGGGTCAAAAGGAAACGTAAAGATACTCCCTGTAAATTCAGCTAGTGTTTTTGAGCCATTAAAATAGTCTTGTGCAAAATCTGGAGCCATACGATACTCCATTATGGCCATTTTAGTGGCTCCATTCGATGCATTTACAACAAGGTTAAAAATAGAATTGGGCTTGGGTGTTTTAGGAACAAGGGTAAAGGAATAATTTTCATTACCCAAAGTATCGATAACCTCTAAAACACTTTCAATGGAAATAGTGCCAAAACGTGCAGAAATTGTATTGGATTTTGAACTATTGGATTTTGATGATGCCCCATTATCAGCACCTAAAAGATTTATAATATTGGGGATTTTATCTCCCGAAACATAATTAATGGAAAGGTTGTTTTCTGAGATTTCTTCAATTTCTTGAATAGGCGCTGTGTCATCTTTTTGACAATTGATAAGAACTAAAAAAAGACCAAAAAATAAGATTGAGGATTTAAATACATTTTTAAGATAAGATTTCATTAACATAAAGTATGGTTTACAAATTAAACATTAGTTTATGCTACTAAAATAATTTAAGGGAAAATTGCTATAAGCCAAACCTAATTATTTTTATGTAAGTTCTTATAGATAATTTATAGAAATATATACTTTTTGTCGAAAAATTAAAATAACTGCTGTGGGAAAACCGTAAAATTGGAGTTTTTAGAAGTATTACAAATTTGAAATATTAAAAAATGAGGTTCAATTTATGAGATTCCTGCCTGCGCAGGAATAACAAAACTACTCCCCATTATCGCTCAACTTAATCACCTCATCAATCATGATATCACGCTGATTGAAAACTTCTTCAAAAGCACCATCACCATAAAGTTGGTCGGCCAAAGCGGCTTTTATATATTGTTTTACTTCTTGGTGGTAGGCCACAAAAGTAATTTTTGAGTCGGTACGTACATTTAAATAATCCTGAAATGCGAATACTAAATCGTTATCCACTTCAAACGAGTCAATAAAATCCCGTCTTGAAATGCCTTTATAAACGCTTCTATCTATTTCTAATTCCTCAAAAACAAAATAGTTAATAAAACCACGGCGCTGTAAAAAGTTTAAAGTTTCATTGTGCATACTATTATCTATAGGCACAAACACATCGGGGATGATACCGCCACCACCATAAACCACTTTTCCTTTTGGGGTGGTGAATTTTAACGAGTCGGCAACCTCAATTTTTTCTGGGTCTAACAATTCACCGCTATCCAACCGCTCAAAATACTCATCGTAATAATCTTTATTACCATTTTCGTAAGGACGCTGAATGGAGCGACCCGTTGGTGTGTAATAGCGTGACACCGTTAAACGCACTGCGCTGCCATCGCCCAAATCCATTTCGCGTTGCACGAGTCCTTTTCCATAAGAACGCCGTCCAATAATGGTTCCTTTGTCGTTATCTTGAAGTGCCCCTGCAACAATTTCACTTGCCGAAGCTGAATTCTCATTTATTAAAATATAAACCTTTCCTTCCTCAAAATCACCTTTATCAGTAGCGTAACTATTTTCAATATTACCACGTTTGTTTTTAGTGAATAATATAAGTTTATCATCCTCTAAAAATTCATCCACTATTTGTTCTGCAATACCTAAAAACCCACCCGGATTATCGCGTAAATCAAGTGCGATTTCGGTGGCTCCCAAGTCCTGTAATTTATCTAAGCCTTTTTTGAATTCTTTATAAGTAGATTCAGCAAAACGATTCACCTTTATATAGCCCAATTTTTCAGTAAGCATATAAGCAGCATCAACACTTTTTATAGGAATATTGGCACGTTTTACAGTGAAATCTAAAAGTTCAGGTTCGCCTTTTCTATAAACTTTCAGCTTAACCTTAGAGTTTATAGCACCTTTAAGCTTTTTAACCAAATCATCGTCTTGTAATTTATTGCCATAAAGGGTATCGCCATCGGCCATAATAATACGGTCGCCGCCTTTAATTCCTGCTTTTTCACTAGGGCCTCCTTCTAAAGGTCTTATAACCGCAATAGAATCTTTATACGGATAAAAACTAACCCCAATACCCACAAAATCTCCTTTCATTTCCTCGGCAACACGTTCCATATCGGCTTTTGGAATATAAACCGAATGCGGATCGAGATTTTCTAAAATACCATTAACCGTAACATCAACAATGCTATCGGTATTTATCTCATCAACATAATCATACTCAATGTAATCTATAAGTCTGTTAAGCTTATCTTTTTTACTGCTATTGGAAAATAAACGGTCTGGTGTATCACTAAAATTCAACTTTCCACCAATAAAAATGCCTGCCGCTATTGCAACACCCAAAACTAATGGTAAATATTTTTTTTGATACGCCATATTACGCTTTTAAATCTTCTATTAATTGCAGTTCTACTCCTGCTTTTTCTAAAAATCTTAAACCAGAATCATCTTTATAGGCTTGGTGATATACCACACGTACAAAACCCGCCTGATGTACTAATTTGCTACACTCTTTACAAGGCGACATCGTTATATATAATGTAGCACCTTTGCATGATTGTGTTGACGATGCTACCTTTAAAATAGCATTGGCCTCGGCATGTAAAACATACCATTTGGTGTAACCCTTATCATCTTCACAAAAGTTTTCAAATCCCGATGGCGTGCCATTGTATCCATCAGAAATTATCATTCTATCCTTTACAATAATCGCACCAACCTGTCGGCGTTTACAATACGATAATTTACCCCATTCCTTTGCTATTCTTAAATAGGCCTTATCGTATTTTAGTTGTTTATTCTCTGGCATTAATTTTTTTAATTATGGCGTGTGTTCTTCCATTTTATTCCAGTACACCGGGCTTTCCACTATATCTTTCTTGTGCTGAACTTGTTTATTCATAAATATCTATTTTGAATTAAAGTATTCATGAATCTCCGATTTCAGCATCTCATCAAGCCTTCTCTATATATGTTAAAATGAGTTTCAAAAGAAACTTATAGTTATGCACAAAAAAGGATGCCGTATCAATCCCTCACGCAGAACCTAATAACGAATATAGTTGCTTCGTATTTTAATAACAACACAAGTTCGTTAAAGTTTTATGAAATTTTTAGGATAAAAAATCGCTATTCAGTATCATAGGAATGACCAAACCAACTACAATTGCTGAAATTACCATAATCCAATCGCGCTTGGTAAACCTAAAAATGATTTGTACAGCGTAACCTATAAACAGCACCATAAATACAATAATAACTTGTGCTAATTCAATACCCAAGGCAAATTCTAATAGTAAACCTAGTTTGGTATCATTATCATCTAAAAGCATCTGGAATTCGCGTGCAAAACCTAATCCGTGAATTAAACCAAAAAATAGCGTCGATAAAAATAACACCCCAACCTTTTCTCTTTGAGCGCCTTTTCCAGAGGTAAACACATTAAAAAGGGCCACAACCAAAATAGTAATAGGTATTAAAAATTCAACCACAGCGGCATTTACACTTACCGCATCATAAGCTGCTAAAACCAAAGATAAGGTATGGCCAAGTGTAAAGATAGACACTAAAAGCAATACACGCTTCCAGTCTTTAAACATATAAGGAACTGTTAAAACGATAAGAAATAAAACGTGATCGTAGGCGTTTATATCAAGTACGTGATTGATACCGTATTGTACATTAAACCAGAAATTTTCGAGCATAATAATCAGGATTTAGGGTTATCAAATATACAAATAATAGAATTTATTCAACGAAATTCCATTATTTTAGATTACCGCCTTCACGGGAACGACAATTCTCAATTAATTTGATTCCTTTGAAACCCCATTATACGTGTTATTCAGCTGAAAAAGCATTTCTTCGGTAATAGCTTCCAAAGAAAATTTATGCTTCCATTTCCAGTCCTCTCGCGCATAAGAATCATTAATACTTTTTGGCCAACTATCGGCAATATCTTGTCTGTAATCAGGATTGTAAGTTATCTCAAAATCTGGAATGTATTTTTTTATGGATGCAGCAACCTCTTTTGGTGTAAAACTAATGGCTGCTAAATTATAAGACGATCTTATTTTTACATGCTTTTCTTTAGCCTTCATAATATCAACCGTCGCTTTTATAGCATCATCCATAAACATCATAGGCATCTGGGTGTCTTCCTTTAAAAAGCACTCATAACGTTTATCAGTAACAGCTTTATGATAAATTTCTACAGCATAATCTGTAGTACCCCCTCCTGGTAGCGTTTTCCAACTTATAATTCCTGGGTAACGCAAACTTCTCACATCTACATTATATTTATTATGGTAATATTCACACCAACGTTCGCCCGCTTGTTTGGTAATACCATAAACTGTTGAAGGTTCCATGGTTGTATATTGTGGCGTAAACTCGGTTGGCGTTGTTGGACCAAAAACCGCAATACTTGAGGGCCAAAACACTTTTTTTATAAACTTAGCGCGAGCCAAATTAAGGACATGAAATAAAGAATTCATATTCAAATCCCATGCCTTCATAGGGTATTTTTCGCCAGTAGCACTTAACATAGCAGCTAATAAATAAACCGTATCTATATCATGCTTTTCTATACATGTTTTTACGCTAGAATAATCTTGAGCATCAACAATTTCAAAATTACCAGAATTCGCAATCTCCAAATTACTATAACTTATATCGCTCGCTACCACGTTTTCATCACCATATATATCGCGTAGCCTATATGTTAATTCCGAACCTATTTGCCCACAAGCTCCAATAATCAATATTTTTTCGTTCACTTAAAATGAAGTTTATAAAGAATATTCAA
>CAXBID010000260.1:0-5570 GCA_963975495.1 uncultured Flavobacteriaceae bacterium
GCGGCTGTCCAGCTAATGCCATCGGCACTGTACCACACATCATTTTTAACTGCCCAATCATATCTTCCTGCAATAACCCAAAGTTTGTTATCGAACACTACAGAAGAGTGTCTAAACCTTTCAGAAAAAGCAGCATTGGTGGTAACCGCTTGGGCAGGCATATTAAGCCCTCTTGTAGCGAAACTGAACATGTTGGATGTTGTGGTAGCGCCTTTGCTATCCTTGGCAACCACTTTCCAGTTGTAATTTGCATACATAAGTAACCGTTCGGTAGGTTGGTAGTTGGTGCTACTTATATTTTCTGCGAGCAATGTGGTTGGGTCTGCTTCGTTGCCAACATATAGGCTATAAGAAACCGCATCGTTTTCAGGGTCAACTGCTTCTTGCCAACTAAAGTTTGGTTTTACATCTACACCTGTAGCATTGTTGGTCACGGCTATAAGCGCGAATGCTTCGGGTGCTTGATTAGGTGCGGCACCTCCATCATCGTTTTTACTACAGTTAAAAATGGTAAGAGTAATTAAGATTACTGTGATGTATTTAAATAGATTTTTCATAATTTATAAAGTTTTAGTTTTTATTCAAAATAGGATAGCATTGCGTTATCAAAATTTTAGGTTTTAAAATGCTCTAATAGCTCTTACATTGAGTACATAGGTTTTATAGTAGCTCACTGTTTCACCTATATCAAATTGTTTTAACCATGCGCGGTTTTCATCTTCTTCGCTTGAGCTCCAATAATTAGCTTCTTCAGCAATTGTTTTAAATGCTTCACCACCATTGGCAATGGCAGTTGTGTTAATTATATTTCTACCAAGGTAGATGTGGTTAAGCTCACCAGAACTTGGTAAATACCAATCGGTATAACCATTAAGCTCTAAATCTAAGCACAATCTAGCAGCGGTTTCAATATCTGGAAATGCTGCGGCAATGGCTTCGGTATTTGCTAAACCAGTGCCCATATTTTCATTTGTGTTGTTTAAAAACAACTCATTGTAACCCCATAGTATGGATGCACTTTGATCTTTTGTAGCGCAAATAAGGCCATGTTCTCCTGTGTCGTCAATAAAAAAAATGACACCGCCTTCATAAAAACTTCCAATAGTTATGCCTTCGGGTTCGCTATTTTCATCATCATTTTTACTGCAATTAGATAATATTAATGCAACTATGATTAGTGCGATATGTTTGATTGTGTTTTTCATGCTTAATACTTTAAAGGTCTTTTGTTAAAATATAGATAAAGTCTCCTAGTGTTGTTAATACCAGTTTTGTTTCGCTAATGGAGACTATTTTTAAAGTTGCGGTTCCGCCATAATCTACAGGGAATTGTATGTCGTTATCTTCATTTAGAGTGTAATCTACTTGAGGATAATTAGAAAACCAACAGTCTCCAACTAAATCAAAACCACTTATAGCAAGACCGAAATCATCAATAACATGTTGATATTCTAATGTTTGGGCATCAATAAAATCATAGTATGATTGTGCTTCACATGTAGAGGCTTCACCATCTGATGTTACACTATAATACCATTTACCAATGAGCAGTTGTTGTGTTGTTGGCTCTACATTTTCAATAATTGTGTTGTCATCGTCTTTACTGCAACTACTCCATGTTATTACTACTAATGCTATTGCAATTGTTTTTAGTGCGTTTTTCATGATTGTTTTATTTTGATTATTTGTACTTTATTTTTTTAAATGATGATATCATATACCCCTGTATCCTGATTAGAAATTATGATGCGTAATCTTTTACTTATAGTATTTGATGGACCAGAAGTACCACCAAAATCGCCAGCAGTAAATAAAAAATTCATATTGTACATTTGTTGGTTTTGTAATTCTACAGGACACCTAAAATTGCCTGAAAGTAATTGTCCAGTCTTGGCATTGTCTCTATCTGTTTCTGTCCATCGAATCCTCATGGCTTCACTAAAACTATTAGGTACAATAACCCAAGGCGCTTCGATAGGTTCTAGAAATTCGATTAAACTTTTTGGTTCTATATCCCATTCCATGATTCTTAAACCACCTGAGTCTCCAGCAGTAAAAAGGAAGTTATACGAGGTGTTATTTTTTAAATAGAGTTCAAAGCTGTCAAAATCGTCGTCTTGTGTAAAGGTGCGTTCAAAACCATCTCCAGATATTTTAAATGAAAACGTTGGAGGTGTTGTATCGGTTTCTGGTATATCTGTTTCGCAGTTTGTAAAAAAGAGAAACGATAAAAGTGTGCATAAAATGATTAATTTGCCACTTGCCAAATAGCTTTTTCTTTTTTGGTGTTCTTTATTTTTCTTTGAAAATTTCATGTGTTACGGATTTATAAATTCAACTATTTCTGTGCTATTATGGTTATCAATATTTATTCTTAGTCTTTTTGAAACAGCATTTGATGTATTTACGCCACTAAAATTGCTTACAAAAAAATAAAAGTTAAACGTACTGCTTCTCCGAGGGCTTCAAAATTCCCTACTAAATATTCCCTGTTAGTGGGTTATTAATATCTCCTTGCCATTCAATTATCTTGCTTGGAGGACTGTCACTAATCGTCCAAGGGCTGTTTATCGCAGAACCAAATTCTATATAATCACTTGGTGGTATTTTCCATTGTATGGTTTTAACTCCACCGTCATCACTTCCTGTATAGATAAAATTATAGCTTGTACCATTTTTTAGATTTAGCAAGATGCTTTCATAATCGTCATCTTGGTCAAACGTATAATCAAAGCTGTCACCCGTAATTCTAAAAGTAAATTGGGGAGGTGTTACGTCTGTTTCTGGTATTTCGGTTTCACAACTTTGTACTACAATTAGCAATAGTGCGATTAATGGATAGATTAAATTTTTCATTATATCTATTTTTTTATAATTCAATTATTTCTTATTTCTGTATCGTGGTTGCCTATATAGATAGCCAGTTCTCCTGATGCCGTATTTGAATCGCCAGATTCACCGCCAAAATCGGATACAAAAAACCTAAAGGTTTCCAAAATATTTTCGCCATTGGCTTCAAAGGTTCCGGTAAGAATATTACCTGTTAAAGGATTGCTTGAATTTCCATTCCATTTGATAATTCTGCTTAAGCCCGAAACGTTGTCTTGCCAAGTGTCAGGTATGGCAGAATCAAACTCTATATAATCACTAATAGGGAGTTGCCACTGTATGGTTTTAACACCACCTTCATCACTTCCGGTGTAAATAAAATTATAGCGAGCCCCGTTTTTTAAATTAAGCTGCCTGTTGCTATAATCTTCATCTTGATTAAATACATACTCAAAGCCATCACCCGTAATTCTAAATGTAAATTGGGGAGGTGTTGTGTCTGTTGTTGGAATATCGGTTTCGCAACTTAACGTTGTAAAGATGAATAGAATGATTATTGAATATTTTAAATGTTTCATGATTTTTAGTTTTATTATGTATTTTTTTATTGCTGAAAGGGCTAGTATTGATTGTTGATTTTGAGTAGTTAAAAATTGTTAAGTATTTAACATCTAATACGTTATTACAAAAATAGCACTGGCACGTGCATAATAAGTGCCATCTGTTAAAGAGGTTTCTATACCGTTTTTCCATAGTTTGGCTATATCATTGCTGCTTCCCTCTTCATACCCTACTGTATAAACATCGCCATTTAAAACAAATACTGAATTTGCTTTTGCATTATATGTCCCATCTGTTAAGGGTGTTGCTATGCCATTTTTCCACATATTGGCAACATCGATTGTATTGTTTTCCCTTTCATAACCTACTACATACACATCGTTGCCCGAAACATGTACTGAATAGGGCACTGCTCGATTTGACCCATCTGTTAAGGAAGTCCCCATCCCATTTTTCCAAATTTTTGCTACGGTTATATCACCATTATATTCAAATCCAGTTGCATATACATCATTACCTGAAACATATACTGAAGTAGCTTCTGCACGATTTGCACCATCTGTTAAAGGCGTTGCTATGCCATTTTTCCATACTTTGGCTACATCATAAAAATCTTCTTCTTCAAATCCAGCTACATATACATCATTACCTGAAACATATACAGAATTGGCATTTGAATAATTTATACCATCTGTTAAAGCTGTTTCAATGCCATTTGTCCATAATTTGGCTTCACCAGATTCATAGCCTGCTACATATACATCGTTGCCTGAAACATATACGGAAACTGCATAAGCATTATCAGTACCATCCGTCAAAGACGTTTCTATACCGTTTTCCCAGATTTTAGCGACGGTTTTTGTGCCATTAAATTCGTATCCTGCAACATACACGCTGTTTTCTGAAACAAATACCGAAATGGCTTCTGAATAGTTAGAACCATCAGTTAAAGGTGTTCCAATGCCATTTTTCCATATCTTGGCTACAGTTCTTAATCCATTATCTTCAAATCCTGCTATATATACATCTGTTGTTGTTTCAGGTATTGGATCAGGATCCTTATTACAAGCGGCTATAATACATATAAGAAGCACCAGTGTAATTTGTTTAATGCGTGTTTTCATGATTATTATTTTAATAATGTTTAAATGTTAGTCTTCCTTAATCGTCCATATTTTTCCGGTTGTAGTCTCAAAACCAACGTAACCTCCAAACACCCAAATAGCGTCATTGTAAAGTAAGGTTGTATGTGCTGCTATTGGTTCTATAGGGTTTAAACCGGCATATTTTGTCCAGTCTTGTAGATTGTCTGAATAGTAAATAGCATTTGTGTAAACCGCAGCATTGGTGCGTCCTCCAATGATCCATACTTTATTGTTATAAACCGTTGCAGTATGGACATTTATTTCTGGGAATACCGATGCGTTATTGGTTATTAAAGTCCAATCGCTACCATTGGTGCTGGTCCATATTTCGTTAAGTTTTGTGCCAGCTATATTTACGCCACCAATTACATACATAGCACCATTAAAAACAACGGCTTTCTGGCTTACTCGTGCCGAAAAAGCATTGGTAGTTTCTGTTGTCCAATTTTCACCATCTGGAGAAGACCATACTTTGGTGTTTTCGGTATCCCGATCTCCAGCAATTACATACATTTTACCATTAAATACAATGGTATTATGAAAAGCGACTTCGCCAAATGGGGCAGTTAAAAATGGATTTATCCATTCAGAACCATCTGTTGAGTACCAGATATCTCCTAGCCAATCGCCATCATTCTTTTCGCCACCTATCAACCAAAGTTTGCCGTTAAATGTTGTTAAGGTATGGCCGCATCGCTCTCCTACTATGTTAGCAACAGAAACCCAAGCCACACCATTTGCACTGTTCCAAACATCGCTATTAAAATCAGGACTAGAATAACTATTCTCACCACCAACAGACCATACTTTACCAGTATGTAATGCCATGGCATTACAGGCAAAATCGCCCATTTGGTCTTGAGCGGTTTCTAGGTTAATGGTTAATGTAAGCGGCGTAGTTGGATCATTTGTAGTATTATCGTCATCAGAGCACGATAAAGAAAATACCATTATCGCAATAATTAATAGGTTTGTTTTTGTTGTTTTCATCATTCTATTTTTTAAAGGTTGTTTTTTTTATGATTTTATTTTTGT
>CAXBID010000261.1:0-5557 GCA_963975495.1 uncultured Flavobacteriaceae bacterium
TGAAAATATAGTAGTAGGAATATCAATTGGTGATTTAAATGGTATTGGCAGCGAAATTATTTTAAAAACATTCGAGGACGAAAGAATTCTAGATTTTTGCACACCCGTGATTTTTGCATCGATCAAAACGATGGGTTTTTTAAAAACCCATTTTAAATCAGAGATCAACTTTAATAGTATTAATGATTTAAATCAATTGGCAACTGGAAAGGTTAATGTTCTTAATTGTTGGAAAGAACCTGTAAAAATTGATTTTGGAAAAGCCGACACAAAAATTGGTGAATATGCTATTAAATCTTTGTTCGCAGCCACTAAGGCTTTAAAAGATGGAGCTATAGATGTATTAGTAACTGCACCAATTAACAAACACAACATACAATCTGAACGTTTTAATTTTCCTGGGCATACTGATTATTTAGCCCAAGAATTAGAAGGTGAGAGCCTCATGTTCATGGTTACTGATACCCTAAGAGTTGGCTTACTAACAGACCATGTGCCAGTAAAGGATGTGGCAGCCCACATTACTCCAGGGTTAATTGAAAGGAAAATAAATACGGTTTATAAATCGCTTCAAAAGGATTTTAGGATAAGCAAACCCAAAATAGCGGTTTTGGGTATTAATCCGCATACTGGCGATAATGGTGTTATAGGTAGTGAAGACGATGCTGTTTTAAGACCAACACTTCAAAAAATAAAAGAAGGAGGAAAACTAGTTTACGGCCCCTATGCCGCAGACAGCTTTTTTGGCTCTAACAATTACAAAAATTTTGATGCCATAATAGCTTCATATCACGACCAAGGATTGATTCCTTTTAAAACACTAGCCTTTGGACAAGGTGTAAATTATACCGCAGGACTTAATAAAGTTAGAACATCTCCTGACCATGGAACTGCTTACGAAATTGCAGGAAAAGGAACCGCCGATGAAAACTCGTTCAAAGAAGCCCTTTTCACAGCCATACAAATATTTAAAAATAGATTTGATTACGAGGAACTTACATCAAACCCATTAAAAAAAGGAGCCAGAAAATTATAAACAAAAAAATGTTTATAAGTAATGTGGCGTAAATAAAAATTTATATATTTGCAGGCTCAAAATAGATGTGATGTTGAAGCAGCTTAAAGAGTTTACAATTCCATTTGTAGGATTAAAGATAGGGAAACATCATTTTGAGTATGAAATCAAACAAGCGTTCTTTGAATATTTTGAGTATGAAGATTTTAACGATGTAAACGTTAAAGTAGATGTTATTTTAGAAAAGAAAACGACATTACTTGAGTTACACTTTAAAATTTCAGGGTTTGTAAACGTTAATTGCGATTTAACAAACGAACCCTATAATCAAGCCATTGAAAATGATTTTGATTTAGTGGTAAATTTTGGTGATGAATATAATGATGAGAATATTGATATCCTGATTATACCACATGGTACATATGAAATTAACATTCAGCAATATATATATGAGTTGATTGTTTTAGCTGTACCAATCAAGCGCTTGCATCCAGGAATTGAAGATGGAACTTTAGGTTCAGAAATACTTGAAAAATTAGAAGAATTAAGCCCCGGGCTTAAAAAAAATAAAGAAAAAGAAGAGGATATTGATCCTCGTTGGAATACATTAAAAAAACTATTAACGGATAAATAATATAAAAAATGGCACATCCTAAAAGAAAAATCTCAAAAACCAGAAGAGATAAGAGAAGAACACATTACAAAGCAACTGTGCCACAGATTGCTACTTGTCCAACTACAGGCGAGGCTCATTTATACCACAGGGCACACTGGCACGAAGGAAAGTTGTATTACAGAGGTCAAGTATTAATTGACAATTCAGAAGAAGTAGAAAACATAGCATAAATAGTATGCACGCACATTATAAAACGCTCACTTGTTGGGCGTTTTTTTTATGAACTAGAGTTTCATATCACAAAAACATTAATTTTGTGTGTTTTTAATCCAAAATTTAGTAGTTTTCCACGAAATTTGTTCGTTTTTGTTCAAATTTGAAGGTTTTTTAGTCTATTTAACTATAAAAATATGAGTAAAATCTCAGCAGCCATTACAGCTGTAGGTGCTTATGTACCAGAATATGTGTTAACCAACCAAATTCTTGAAACCATGGTTGATACGAACGACGAATGGATCACCTCGCGTACAGGTATAAAAGAACGTCGTATTCTAAAAGACGAAGGTAAAGGAACATCTTACCTTGCTATAAAAGCCGCCCAAGACTTAATTGATAAAAAGGGAATTAACCCAAAAGATATAGAATTAGTTATTGTTGCAACAGCAACACCAGATATGAAAGCTGCCTCAACTGCAGCTTTTACTGCATCTGGTATTGGTGCAACTAATGCTTTTTCGTTCGATTTAGATGCCGCTTGTTCTAGTTTTTTATTCGGAATGTCAGTAGCTGCTAAATATATTGAATCCGGAAGCTATAAGAATGTGCTTTTAATAGGTGCAGATAAAATGTCTTCGCTTGTTAATTATAAAGATCGAGCAACCTGTATTATATTTGGCGATGGTGCTGGTGCTGTTTTGTTTGAGCCTACAAATGAAGATTTAGGTTTAAAGGATGAGTATCTTAGAAGTGATGGAACAGGTAGAGAATTTTTACAGGCTACTTATGGTGGGTCATCTTTTGCCTTAACGGCAGAAGTTTTGGATAAAGGTGGCCATTATGCATTTCAAGAAGGAAAAGCAGTTTTTAAAAATGCGGTTTTTAATATGGCCGATGCGACTGTAAAAATTCTAGAAAGAAATAATTTAACAAAAGAAACTGTAGATTGGTTGGTGGCACACCAAGCCAATAAACGTATTGTTGATGCGACCGCAAAACGTATAGAATTGGAGGATGATAAAGTCATGATGAATATAGAAAAGTATGGCAATACAACATCAGCTACTTTACCTTTGCTTTTAAACGATTACGAGTCGCAACTTAAAAAAGGGGATAATTTAATTTTTGCCGCTTTTGGAGGCGGATTTAATTGGGGGTCTATTTATTTAAAATGGGCATATAATTCAGTAAACTAACCACTAACTAATTAGCAAAATTATGGATATAAAAGAGATTCAGAACTTAATTAAGTTTGTTGCCAAATCAGGAGCAAGCGAAGTTAAATTAGAAATGGATGATATTAAAATCACCATCAAAACAGGATCAGAACCAGATACAACTATTGTACATCAAGTTCCTGCTACTCAAATACCTCAGGTAACTCAAGCAGCAGCACAACCTGTAGCTTCAGAACCAGCTACTCCAGCAACAGGTTCTGCAGCACCAGCTAGCGAAGATTCAAAATACATAACTATTAAATCACCAATAATTGGTACATTTTATAGAAAACCTTCACCAGATAAACCTTTATTTGTTGAGGTAGGCCAAACTATTGCTGAGGGTGATGTGCTTTGTATTATTGAAGCTATGAAACTTTTCAATGAAATAGAATCAGAAGTTTCAGGAAAAGTAGTGAAGATATTAGTTGACGACTCTTCTCCTGTTGAGTTCGATCAACCGCTATTTTTAGTAGATCCATCATAATTTTAAGTTTAGAAGTTTAAAGTTTAACGTTTAAAATCAATTCATTTAAACACATAAACTACTAAACCATAAACTCTTAAACTAAAAAAATATGTTTAAAAAAATATTAATAGCCAATAGAGGTGAAATAGCACTACGTGTTATTAGAACCTGTAAAGAAATGGGCATTAAAACAGTAGCGGTTTACTCCACTGTTGATGCAGAAAGTTTACACGTTAAGTTTGCCGATGAAGCCGTTTGTATAGGACCACCTGCAAGTAGCGAGTCTTATTTAAAAATGTCAAATATTATAGCTGCTGCTGAAATTACCAATGCAGATGCTATTCATCCAGGATATGGGTTTTTATCAGAAAACGCAAAATTCTCAAAAATTTGTGAAGAACATGGCATAAAATTTATTGGTGCTTCTCCTGATATGATTGACAGAATGGGAGACAAAGCTAACGCTAAAGCCACTATGAAAGCCGCAGGCGTACCCTGTGTTCCAGGAAGTGAGGGTATTATTGAAACTTTTGAAGAATGTAAAAAAATAGCAAAACAAACAGGCTACCCCATTATGCTTAAAGCTTCAGCCGGTGGTGGAGGAAAAGGTATGCGCGCCGTTTGGAAAGAAGAAAAATTAAAAGACGCTTGGGATTCGGCAAGACAAGAAAGTAAAGCCGCATTTGGAAATGATGATATGTACATGGAAAAGCTTATTGAAGAGCCTCGCCATATCGAAATTCAAGTCGTTGGTGATTCTCGCGGAAAAGCCTGTCATTTGTCAGAAAGAGATTGCTCAATTCAGCGTCGTCACCAAAAATTAACGGAAGAAACGCCGTCGCCTTTCATGACGGATAAACTTCGAAATAAAATGGGATTAGCGGCAGTAAAAGCATCAGAATATATAAAGTACGAAGGAGCAGGAACCATAGAGTTTTTGGTGGATAAACACCGTAATTTCTATTTCATGGAAATGAATACGCGTATCCAAGTAGAGCATCCTATCACAGAACAAGTCATCGATTTCGATTTAATTCGTGAGCAAATTCTTGTCGCAGCAGGCGTGCCAATTTCAGGAAAAAATTATACACCAAAGTTACATTCTATCGAGTGTCGTATCAATGCTGAAGACCCGTATAATGGTTTCAGACCGTCACCTGGCGTCATCACAACATTGCACGCTCCTGGAGGTCACGTCGTTCGTTTAGACACGCATGTGTACGCAGGTTACGCGATTCCACCAAATTACGATTCCATGATTGCGAAGTTAATTACAACAGCGCAAACCAGGGAAGAGGCCATCAATAAAATGAAACGTGCCTTAGATGAATTCGTTATTGAAGGTATAAAAACTACCATTCCATTCCACAGACAACTTATGAATCACCCAGATTATTTAGCTGGTAATTACACCACTAAATTCATGGAAGATTTTGTAATGGATAAGAAAATAGAAGAATAAATATAAGCTTTTAACATCAAGTTAACATTAATATTGTTAAATTTATGATATGCTAGATTTCCCCAAGGTTAATAGAGAGAATTCAGGTTTTCAAAATAATTTTCTAAGGGCAGTAATTTTAATTATTCACTTGGAAGAGGAACTGGATTTTTCACTATACGATAAACAGATATTAGATTTTTTTTCTAACTATCCAAGAAAATCTAAAAAACCAAAGAATCTTTTGAGTTTTAGAATAAACTCTCCTTCTGGTAAAAATGTTATTTCAGAATCAAAACAGAGTTCAGTTGAATTGAAGACAATAGATGGAAAAAGAGCTGTTACTTTTTCAGCTAACGATGTTCAAATGGAAATTTCAGGAGACTCGTACACTAGTTTTGAAGATTTAGTTGAAAATGAATTATCGTGGATTAATGAAATAATTAAATTATGTAAAGTAAAAATTAAGACTTTACATTTAAAAAAGATAAATCTAATTGGATATGAAGTAACTGAAAACCAAGAACCAATTTCAATTGCTGAAAGAATTTTTAATGAAAATTTAATTTCTAACAATTCGTAT
>CAXBID010000262.1:0-5549 GCA_963975495.1 uncultured Flavobacteriaceae bacterium
TTACTTAAATCCAATTTCGATAAAACGGCAGCGGTGTCAACCATTTGCGGAATCGCTTTTGGGGATACAAAACTCCCAAAATCAATAGTATCAAACCCAACTCGCAACAGCGATTGAATATACTGCACTTTCTGTTCTGTCGGTATAAATTGCTTTATACCTTGCATCGCATCACGTGGGCATTCAATAATTTTAATAGATTTTGACATAAACGGTTTTGAAATAGATGATAAAAATACTATTAATTTTTATAAGCTTTATTAAGAAAAACAGACCTAAAATTAATAAACTGCATAGGCTATGAAAAACTTTACTTATCTCCTATTTATAGTCTTCTTGGTAAGTTAGTCAAACGCATTACACCCAACATAAGTAACTCTAGAACAGATATTAATTTATCTGCCTTAAACAAAGGGCTTTACCTTTTAAAGCTTAAAACAAATACTGGAAATACTAAAACTCAAAAAATAATAGTAGAATAACGGATAAATCCTACATTCAACGTTAATATTATTTGAAATATTTATTTCCATTTACATTTGAAAAAATGTTTAGCCCCAAATGAATATTTTACCACCTAAATTCCATTTAATTCTGTTGTCGATTCTTGTATCGATAACTTTTTATCTGCCTGCGCAGAATACAGAATCTAATTGCGGAACAACCACCACCTCTGAATCTCTTGAATATTTTAAAAGTTTAAAACCTCAAATTGAAAAGTTTGAGCAAGAGTTTATGCTCAGAAAAACGAATACCAGTAAAGGCCATTCATCAAGGGTGATAAATTCAATACCCATAAAAGCGCATATTATTAGACATTCTGATGGCTCCGGAGGTCTTAGTATTTCAAAACTCAATACTGCTATTGCTAACTTGAATGCTATTTATGCAGACGCATATATGGAGTTTTTTCTGTGTGATGGCATTAATTATATCAATGAAGATGCCCTTTGCGATTTTAAAAAAGGTGATGAAAAAATATTAATTGAAACAAATAACGTGAATGGTTTAATCAATATTTATTTTGCAGATTATATTGAAAATACTTCAGAAGAAGGTATTTGCGGATACAGTGATAATGCTGGTAGAAATGATATTATTGTCATGAAAACAGATTGTGCAACTAATGGTTCATCATTAGCGCACGAAATGGGCCATTTTTTCTCATTAATTCATACACACGGCCCGGACAACACTAAAACCACAGAGCTGGTTGATGGTAGCAATTGCGATACTGATGGCGATGGCATTTGTGATACACCTGCGGATCCAATACTAACTAATACCAATGTAAATAATTATTGTAAATACACTGGACATGAAACTGATGCTAATGGCGATAAATATGCACCAGATACTAATAACATCATGTCATATTCCAGAAAAGGTTGTAGAAATCGTTTTACACCACAGCAATTGGCGCGTATGTATGCTTTTTATCAAACAGCAAAAAGTTATTTAGCTTGTCCTTCATTTAATGCTAATTTTAGTGCAGACATCTCCCAAACCTGTGAAGAATCACTAACCGTAAATTTTGCAAACAACTGCTCAGGTATTACCCAATGGCAATGGGATATTGACAGCGATGGTATTGTAGATTATACCACTGAAAACCCAACACACACATATTCTACTGGTAATTATGATGTTACACTAATAGTTTCTAACAAATCAAAAACCGTAACCAAAACATTTGCTAATTTTATAAAAGTAGGTACTCAAACCGATTTTTTAAATGAGGAATTTGAAAATATTATTATGATTGGTGAAAGTGATTGGACAGCAAATGATTTATCAGGAAACGGTTACAATTGGTTACTAAAAAAAGGGGGAACTGATACTGAAAAAACTGGACCGCTATTGAAAAACGCTGATAATAAAGTCAATACTTATATTTATGCTGAAGCTACTGGAGCACAACCAAATGATGTCACAGAACTTATTTCACCGTGCATTTACATCGAGCATCAAAACTCTGCCATTGAATTTGCATACCACATGTTTGGAAGTGGTATTGGTGAATTACACGTGGATATTGAAACAGATTACGGTTATATTTATGATGCTATTGAGCCATTTTATGGAAGCCAGCAATACCATCAAAGTGATAATTTTTTAACTCAAGATATTGACTTATCATCATATGTAAATCAAACTATAAATATTCATTTCAGAGCCGTAAGAGGTTCTAATTGGGATGGCGATATAGCATTAGATAACATTTTTATTAAAACCATTTCAGTTCCAATTTCAGATGAACCCGTAAAGGTGTATCCAAATCCAATAAAAGGTGATGTTGTTTATGTGAAAGGAAATAATTTTAAAGCATTACTAACCACTTATCATATTTCAAATTTAGAAGGACAAATATTTACATCAGGCACTTTATCGGGTGCAAATCAACCTATTAATGTTGGTGGGTTATCTTCTGGAATGTATTTATTGACTATTAGAAATAAAGAAACGACTATCACAAAAAAGATAATAAAGTAGATTTATTTTTCTATAAGAATAGCTTTGTTAATGCTTTTGATTAAGCTCGGTCCTTCGTAAATAAACCCCGTATAAATTTGAACTAAATCTGCGCCAGCATTAATTTTTTCAAGAGCGTCTTTAGCTGAATGTATCCCACCCACACCAATAATTGGAAACGCTTTTTTACTTTTTTCAGATAAGTATTTAATAACTTGGGTGCTTTTTTCCTTTATTGGTTGTCCGCTTAAACCACCGTTACCAATACTTTCCAGCAATTCATTTGAAGCTTTCAAACCTGTTCTATCGGTTGATGTGTTACTCGCTATAACCCCATCAAGTTTTGTGGTTTTAACCAATTCAATAATTTCATCTAATTGTCCTTCATTTAAATCGGGGGCTATTTTTAACAAAATTGGTTTTTGGGTTTCAAAACTTATATTTGCTTGTTGCACAGTACCAATTAATTCTTCTAAATAATCTTTATCGTTTAATTTGGCATGACTATCCACATTCGGGCAACTAACATTTAGCACAAAATAGCCAACATAAGGATGTAATGCATTAAAACATGTTAAGTAATCCTTGGTATAATCCTCAGGCTTTGTGTTAGTGTTTTTTCCAATATTTCCGCCAATTATCAGTTTCCCTTTATTCTTTTTTAGTTGAATAATTGCCGCTTCAACACCTTCATTATTAAATCCCATTCGGTTAATAATCCCTTGATCATCCTTTAATCGAAACAGGCGTTTTTTAGGGTTTCCCGCTTGTGCTTTTGGTGTAACGGTTCCTATTTCAATAAACCCAAATCCAAAATTAGCCAACTCATTATACAACACTGCGTTTTTATCAAAACCAGCCGCTAAACCTACAGGATTTTTAAAGGTTAAACCGAATAGTTTTCGTTCTAATTTCTCATTTTCAACAACATACAAACTTCTAAATAAAGACGAAAAACCTGGAATCTTTAAGGTGAACTTTATTAATGAAAATGTAAAATGATGAATTTTTTCGGGGTCGAATAAGAAAAATAAAGGGCGAAGTAGTGCTTTGTACATCAGTATTATTTATGCAAAAGTACTTCTAATTAAAAAATTGAACAATTCAAAAGCCAAAAAAATTATTAATCGTATTTTTAAGCCCATAATTGGCTATTAATTATCTCACTCTTATGCCAAAAATATTTATCAGAATATGATTTCTAAAGAACACATTATCAAACGCTTTGTAAGCTATGTAACCATCGATACGGAATCTGACCCAGATTCAAACACAACACCCAGCACCAAAAAACAGTGGAATTTAGCAAATAAACTTGCAGACGAATTAAAGGCAATTGGTATGCATGACGTTAGTATTGATGAGAACGCATATATTATGGCTACCCTACCTAGTAATTTGGATTACGACGTACCGACCATAGGTTTTATTTCGCATTTTGATACATCGCCAGACTTTACCGGGACCAATGTAAAACCTCAAATACATGAAAATTATTTGGGTGGAGACATTTTACTTAATAAGCAGGAAAACATTGTGCTTTCGCCCAATTATTTTGAAGATTTACGCCAATATACTGGGCAAACCCTTATTACAACCGATGGTACTACCCTTTTAGGTGCTGATGATAAAGCAGGTATTTGTGAAATTGTTTCGGCTATGGAATATTTAATTAAAAACCCAGAAATTAAACACGGTAAAATCAGGGTTGGGTTTACACCCGATGAAGAAATTGGTAGAGGTGCACATAAATTTGATGTTGAAAAGTTTGGAGCAGATTGGGCGTATACTATGGATGGTAGCCAAATAGGGGAATTGGAATACGAAAATTTTAATGCAGCAGAAGCCGTGGTAAAAGTAAAAGGTAAAATAGTACACCCAGGATATGCCAAAGGAAAAATGATTAACTCCATGTACATTGCTACAGAGTTCATTAATTCTTTGCCGTCATTAGAAACTCCCGAACATACAGAAGGCTATCAAGGTTTTTTTCATTTGCATGATATGGAAGGAGACGTTGAGGAAACCACTTTAAAATACATTATTCGAGACCACGACATGGGACATTTTGAGGCACGAAAAGAGGTGATGCAAAAACTAACCCATGAGCTAAATTCCCAATACGATAGAGAGGTGATTACAACGGAAATTAAAGACCAATATTTCAACATGCGCGAAAAAATTGAGCCCGTAATGCATATTGTTGATATTGCCGAAGAGGCCATGAAACAACTGAACATTAAACCATTAATTAAAGCGATCCGTGGTGGTACAGACGGCTCGCAATTAAGTTATATGGGATTGCCTTGTCCTAATATATTTGCTGGTGGCCATAATTTTCATGGGCGTTACGAGTATGTTCCTGTTGAAAGTATGATTAAAGCTACTGAGGTTATTTGCAAGATTGCGGAACTTACGGCAGCAAAAAAATAACTCGATTTGTGAAAACTTGAATTTATAAAATTTTTCAGCTAACTTCGTTTAACGAACGATATAGTCCATTAAAACGCAACCATATCTTGACATTGCAAAACATTAAAAACAACAGAGAGGTAAGAATGAATAGAGAGTATAATAACCTTAAACAATAAAATTATGAAAACTGATTTGTACACAAAGATAATTTTATCAATATTAACGCTATGCTTTATTTTTTCATGTAACAGTAATGATGAAAATTCAACCAATAGTTCTGATATTTTAGGAAAATGGGTTATAGCCCAACTTGACTTTGAAGATAATTACGATTATCCAGACTGTGCCGTTAACAATAACACCTATGAGTTTCTTACCAATGGTGATTTAATTTACAAGTACATTACTGGAAACAATTGCAGTCAATCAGGAACTAACAATTATTAATATTCCATAGAAGGGAACAGTAAAATGGTTAAGACCACGCTAAACGGAGGTTATAACCCCCAAAATGATTACATAGAAAAATTTACTATTAAAGTTTTGACAGAAACCCAATTAATCTTAGAAGCTTATTATGTGGATGAGGGTCTTGACAATGGACAAGGAATAATAAATATACCGCAAGAAGATAGACGTGAAGAAATTTGGGAAAAAATAGA
>CAXBID010000263.1:0-5522 GCA_963975495.1 uncultured Flavobacteriaceae bacterium
ATTCTTCATCGGTTAATCTAGAATCAATATTTCCTTTAAGCTGGGTATTTTCTAAACGTAATCCCAATAGAAATGAGAATTCCCCAAACTTACTGCCATATTGGGTATAAACCGCATTAACATTTTCGGTATAATCGAAAATATTTGAAATGGTATCATTTACAAAAAACGTATTAGTATTTATATCTTCTTGCTCTAAGGTGTAATCGCTTACTGAATTTTCAAAGTTACCCCGGTAACCAGCTTCAAATCTTGAATTTTCGCCAATAGGTAAAACATAATCTACTTGAAATAAGGATTCTTTTTCATCTTCTATTTCAAATACATTCTCTTTTTGAAACGGTTCGGGGTTATTTTGATTTGTAATTAAATAATCTTCATTTATAAAAGTGAATTGTTCTTCATAACCCTCTTCAAATTGAATATCGGCGGTTAATTCATGGCCATTAGTATCAAACTTGGTAATATAATTTAGCGCAATTTGATAGTTGTTACCATCTTCATTCTGTTTTTCAGTTCTTAAGGTTTGCTCTACAATACTACCATTATTAAAACGGTCACTATTATTTAAGCCCGTATCCCTATCTTCTCCAAGTCTGTAAAAAACGCTACCCGTTAAGGATGTTTTTTTTGATAGAAAATATTCCATACCCAAACTAGCATTATAATTTCTATTTAAACGGGAAACCTGTTCGTCTTCACGTATTCTTTCAAATTCAGGAAAAACTATGGTATCATTTTTAATTCTATCAAAATATTTAGTATCGCTAAAACTGTTTCTAGGGGCATCATAATACCTAAACCCTATATTGGAGAACAGATTGAATTTTTCAGTTCGGTAATTTATATTCGAAGAAATACCTGCATTATCTGGGTTACCTACGGTTAAGTTTAATGACCCGTTAAAGCCCAAAGTTTCTTTTTGTCTTAAAATTATATTTAATATTCCTGCCGTACCTTCAGCATCATATCTTGCGGATGGTGATGTGATAACTTCCACACGTTCAATCGCTTCAGCTGGTAACTGGCTTAAAACATTAGTATCACCAAAGCCAGCAAGTGCAGATGGTTTTCCGTTTATCAAAATTCTTACGTTTTCATTTCCGCGTAAACTAATACCACCATCAATATCTACCAAAACCGACGGTACATTATTTAAAGCATCACTTACTGTACCTCCGGCGGTAGTGAGGTCTTTACCAATATTATATATTTTTTTATCTAGCTTAATTTCTACGGTAGTACGTTCAGCAACAATTTCAATAGCATCAAGTGCTTCTAAATTTAATTCTAATTGAATTGTTCCTAAATCTAAATTTTTATTAATGTCTTTTTTAGTAAGTGTAATGGTTTTGTATGAAATATATTCAATTTTAATATCATAGACGTCTTGAGCAACTTTAACATTAAAATCACCATCCATATTTGTAATTGTACCATCCACAACTTTTTCTTGAGAATAACTATAAAACGATATTGTTGCGTACTCTAGAGGTTGTTTAGTTTCTGCATCAATAACTTTACCTTTTATGGTAATATTTTTATCTATTTCGGCATTTGCAATATTGCTGACAAATAAAGAAAATAATAATAAAATAATTAAGTTTAAGTTTTTCATTAGGTAATTTATAGTTATCAAGTTTGACATAAAAGCCATCTGTTGGTTTAATACCGTATAGTTAAAGATTTGTTAAACAACAAAACAGCAGTATTTGCATCAAACTAATAATTCAATAGCAAAACTATAATTAAGAATAATATATAACGGTTAATTTTTTGTTAAATGATTTATTAAAATAATTAAACAAAACTAAAGAATGGCTGTTATTAATTCAGGAGGTCTTCCAATAACAGCTTTGTTATCATTAATGACAATGGGGCGTTCAATAAGTTTTGGGTTTTTAACCATAGCATCAATAACTTCAGTATCGGTTAAGGTTTTGCCCTTATAATTACTTTTCCAAACAGCTTCATTTTTACGTACTAAATCTATTGGTTTTATTCCTAACAGATTAACAATGTCTTTTAACGCTTTCGCGGAAAGGGTGCCATCTAGATATTTAACAATTTCAAAAGGTTTTCCGGAGTTCTCAACTAGTTTTAAACCTTGTCTTGATTTGGAACAACGTGGATTGTGGTATATTTTTATCATGATAAATTTATATTGAAGGATTTTAATTCTTTGTTAAGTTGCTTGGGGTTTTTAAAATGAATGCCATGAATCCCTAATTCGCTTGCAGCATTTATATTTCTTAAACTGTCATCAATAAATATTGATTTCTCAGGGCTTATGTCAAATCTATTTAAACATATATTATAAATGTCTTTAAATGGTTTTCTCGTTTTTTCATCAGCAGAAACCACAATACCTTCAAACCAATTTAAAAATTCAAAACGTTTTTGTGCAATAGGGAAGGTTTCGTTACTCCAATTCGTTAAGGCAACAACTTTATATTGTTTTGAATCAATTAATTTTTTTAAAATTTCTACTGTACCGTTAATAGGACCTCCTAGCATCTTTTCCCATTCGCCATAATACATTTTAATATAATTTTCGTGCTCGGGGAATTGTTTCACTAAATCCTCAGTAGCCTGTTTTACAGGGTAACCTGTATCTTGGTTTTCATTCCAACCCATCGTGCAAACGGTATCTAAAAACCATTGCATTTTTTCTCTGTTTCCATCAAAAGCATCTAGAAAAACATATTCTGGATTCCAGTCAATTAAAACACCACCTAAATCAAAAATTATGGTATCAATTTGTTTCATAACCCTCCCTGAATCCCTCCAAAGGCATGATTTTTTCATCTATTATAATGTATCGTTATCTTCAACTTTCTGTCCCATCATCATCAAATAAGCTTTTAAAAAGCTATCTATATGGCCATCCATAACCGCATCTACATTACCTGTTTCATGAGCGGTTCTAACATCTTTTACTAATTTATACGGGTGCATTACATAATTTCGAATTTGACTTCCCCATTCAATTTTCATTTTGCCAGCTTCAATATCCTCACGTTGTGCTAATTGTTTTTGAAGTTCAATTTCATATAACTGTGATTTAAGCATTTGCATAGCTCTAGATCTGTTATCGTGTTGCGAGCGTGTTTCCGAACATGAAATCTGAATGCCCGTGGGCTTATGGGTAAGTTGCACTTTGGTTTCAACTTTATTAACGTTTTGTCCACCAGCACCACTTGAGCGTGCAGTAGTTATATCAATATCTGCTGGGTTTATTTCAATTTCAATAGTATCATCAACAAGCGGATACACATAAACCGAAGCAAAACTCGTGTGGCGTTTAGCGTTGCTATCAAAAGGGGAAATACGCACCAATCTGTGTACACCATTTTCACCTTTTAGCCAACCAAAAGCAAAATCGCCTTCAATTTCTAAAGTCACCGTTTTTATACCGGCTACATCACCTTCTTGAAAGTTGAGTTCTTTAACCTTAAAGCCACTTTTTTCGGCATACATTAAATACATACGCATAAGCATACTTGCCCAATCGCAACTTTCGGTACCACCAGCACCAGCAGTAATTTGCAATACGGCACTTAAGCTATCGCCTTCCTCAGAAAGCATGTTCCTAAACTCAATATCCTCTAATAAATCGCTAGCTTTGTTATAGCGTTTTTCGACCTCTTCCGCCGTAGATTCACCTTCTTTAAAGAACTCATAAATGACCTCTAAATCCTCTATTAAAGTTTTTAAATCCCTAAAATCTTCAACCCACTTTTTCTTTACACGAAGCGATTTCATTATGGCTTCGGCAGCTTTGGAATCGTTCCAAAAATCTGGAGAAAACGTTTGTTCTTCCTCGTTTTGTATTTCAATAAGTTTGGTATCTACGTCAAAGATAGTGCCTAAGTTTGTCAAGGCGGGTGTTAAGGTTTTTAATTTGATCGGATGTAATCATCTGTAGAATTTATTTTGAACAAAAATAGGATTTAAAGATTCTATTTAAAATATTTGTTGATATAATTTAATAGATTTAAGCGAAATTAATTTAAAATGATAATAGACCTAAGAAGTGATACCGTTACAAAACCATCTAAAGAGATGCTTGAAGCTATGATGCTCGCCAAAGTAGGTGATGATGTGTTTAGAGAAGATGAAACCGTAAACCGCTTAGAATCTAAAGTTGCAGCACTATTTGGCAAAAAATCAGCTTTGTTTTTCCCTAGTGGTACTATGGCAAACCAAACGGCTCTAAAATTACATACAAACCCCGGAGACCAAGTCATTTGTGATAAATACGCTCATATTTATAATTATGAATCCGGTGGAGCATCGTTTAATAGTGGCGTGTCTTGTAAATTAATTGATGGAAATCGAGGTATGTTTACTGCAAAGCAAGTTATGGAAGCTATTAATCCTGATGCTTATTATTACAGCAAAACAAGTTTAGTGGAAATTGAAAACACAACCAATAAAGGTGGTGGTGCGTGTTGGGATTTTAATGAAATTAAAAAAATTAAAAGGGTTTGCGATGAAAACAACTTAGGGTTTCATTTAGATGGTGCCCGTATATGGAACGCATTAGTAGAAAAAAAAGAGGCTACACATCAATATGGAAACGTTTTCGATACCATTTCGGTATGTTTTAGTAAAGGCTTAGGTTGCCCAATAGGTTCCATTTTAGTTGGTGATGAAGCTATTATGAAAAACGCTATCAGAATTCGAAAAATATTTGGCGGTAATATGAGACAAGCTGGTTATTTGGCTGCTGCTGCACTTTATGCATTGGATAATAATATGGAAAGATTAAGCGAAGACCATAAAAAAGCCAAAGAAATAGGCGTGGAGCTAGCAAAGCTTTCAATGATAAAAAAAGTAGAGGCTATTGAAACTAATATTGCGATTTTTGAATTAAATGATGATGTTAGCGAAATAGATTTCGTTAAAAACTTAGACAAAAAAGATATAAAAATCATAAGCATGGGAAGTGGAAAACTAAGGATAGTTACACACTTAGATTATACCGATGATATGCATGAAAAACTTTTGAGTGTTTTACAAAATCTCAAATTATAATTTTATTTTCCAACTTCCAACTTCCAACTCTTATTTAAACAAATCCATCCCCGGAATATTTGGCATCCCTTCCTTAGCAACTGCTGCCAATTCAGCTTCATTTACATTAGTTGCTTTTTCAATAGCTTTATTCAAAGTTAAAATTAAATAATCTTCAAGTTGTTCTTTATCTTCAAGCAACGTATCATCAATTTCTATAGATTTTATAGTTCTATTGGCGGTCAACGTCACTTTAAGTTTATTGTCATTACTCGTTTCATCAACCAAAACGGTATCTAAACGTTTTTTAGTTTCTTCAACTTTTTTCTGGGTTTCTTTGAGTTTACCCATCATTCCCATCATATCTCCAAACATAAATTTAAGTTTTAAATTACAGTTACAAATTTATTACAATCTTGTTAGAGTTTGTTTAAGATTTTGTCAATTATTTTTTTATGCCCCTTTTTGCGCAATATTTCGTTAAAATTTTGAATCGTAGCTAA
>CAXBID010000264.1:0-5491 GCA_963975495.1 uncultured Flavobacteriaceae bacterium
ACCACATAAAATAGTGATGATTTTTTTACTTACTCAATTTTTTCGTTAATTAATAACGATAAAACTTTTATGGATGTTCAAGATTTAAAAGCAGGGATGTATATTATGAAAATACAAATTGATGGGGAAATAGAAACCCATTTGATTGTAATTAATTAACGAAAAAATTGAGTAAGTAAAAAAATCATCACTTTTTTATGTGGTGATTTTTTTGTGATAAGTTATACTGAAAAAGAAAGCAAACGATTGAAATATAAAAATCGAGACCTCACAGGTTTTTAAAACCTGTGAGGTCTAACCAGAATCTATCTTTGCGTTAGGGATTGATGCGGCATCCTTTTTTGTGCTTATCTATATGTTTGTGTTGAAACATATTTTAAAATATACGGAAACACTTGATACCATACTAAAACAAGTTCAGCACAAGAAAGATATAGCGAAACATTTATGTTCATGAATTCAATAATTCAAAATAGAAATGCATGAATAAAAGCCCGACCCTTTTCGGGTAACGCCCATACACTATTAATACTTTCCATGACGTTGACTCTCTCGCATTTTATTTAAATTCTCTTTATTAAGCATATAATCTTTGACGTCTTTATTTTTCCATCGGTAGTAAGAAAATAAAGGAAAAACTAAAAAAAACAACCCAGCTACACCAAAACCAATGAGTTTTTGTGAGTATTCTAAATTTAAAAAATAACCAGATAAAATACTTCCGATGGAAGCTATAAATAGAATTAGAGTAATATATTTTATTGCAGTCATTTTAAAAGTTTTTTTAATTCTATAACTTACTTGGTAAAATTAATCAATTGTTGTCTGTAAGCTGTTAGAAGTTTCGATTTTGAAATATAACCATAATATTTTCCGCCTTTTATAACCGGTAAATTCCAAGCACCACTGGCTTTAAATTTATCCATAATATCTTGCATGGAGTCTTCATCATAATCAATAATACCTGCATCGGCATGCATTAGGCTAGCAGCGTTTACTTGGTCGTATAATTCTGTATCAAACATAATATGCCTAATATCATCTAACCGAATGACACCTAAAAATTTATGTTTATCATCTACAACAGGAAAATGATTTCGAGACGATTTTGCCACAGCATTTTTTAATATATCCCGAAGCTTCATTTCTGGTTTTAAGACTATAAAATTAGTTTCAACCACTTTGTCTATATCTAAAACCATTAACACGTTTTTGTCTTTATCGTGGGTCATAAGCTCACCACGTTCAGCCAATTTAAGTGTGTAAATGGAATGTGAAATATAGTATTTGGTAATAGTAAATGAGATTGCAGACACAAGCATAAGTGGCACAAAGAGTTCGTAACCGCCTGTAATTTCAGCAATTAAGAAAATGGCTGTTAAGGGCGCATGTAAAACACCTGCCATTAAACCCGTCATGCCTATTAAAGTGAAATTAGATTCGGATACTTGAAAATCCAAACCAATATTATTTACAATTTTCGCAAAAGCATTTCCTAGTGCGCTGCCCATAACTAGTGTTGGAATAAAAACACCACCTACACCACCTGCACCAAAAGTGGTAGTCATTGCAATAGCCTTGAAAACAGCTATACCAAGCAATAAGGCGATAACAATCCAGATATTTGATAGATCTAAATTAAAAGGTGTAATACCAATAGCAGCTAAGTGATCGCCTTTTAGCAAATTATTCATAATACCATAACCCTCACCATACAAGGGTGGAATAAAATAAAGCATGGTGCCAATGGCCACTCCACCAATTAATAATCGTAACGCACGACTTTTAAATTGTTTAAAAAAGTTAGTGATAGCAAAAAATACTTTTGAAAAATATACTGATGCCAAACCCGTAGCGATGGCTAAAAGTATATAAAAGAGTATATCGTTTACTTCAAATTTATCCGTTAATTCAAAACGTAATAACATATCAGTTCCTAAAAACATATACGATGTTACAACAGCTGAAACGGAAGCTAATAAAAGTGGTACTAAAGACGCAAAAGCAATGTCTAAACTAAATATCTCAATAGCAAAAATAATAGCTGCAATGGGGGCTTTAAACATAGATGCCATAGCACCAGCAGTAGCACAACCAATGAGAAGCATTCTGGTTTTTTGGTTCATATGAAACAAACGTGCTGCGTTAGAGCCCAAAGCAGCACCAACACTTACGGCAGGCCCTTGTAAACCGACAGAACCACCAAAACCGGCTGTTAAAGGTGCGGTTATTAGCGATGCATAAATATTGTATCTGGGAATGATACCTCCTAATTTAGAAATGGCATATAGCGTTGAAGATATACCATGGCCAATATGTTTTTTTAACCATGTTTGTTTAATAACATAAACTAAAAAAAGCCCAATTATTGGAAATATAAAATAAAGTGAATTTTGATAATTATTGAAAAAATCAAGTTCAAAAAGAAGTCTGATATAATGAGTCAGGTTTTTTAAGGTTACAGTACCTAAACCTGCCAAAAACCCAACTAAAATACTTAAAGCATATATAAATTGGCGTTCGGAAATATGTTTGTACTTCCAAATTAAAAATTTACGCAATAAACTTTTAGAGGCCATAAATATTAATTAGATGTTTTTAAAATATCAGTTCCTAAGTACTCATTATCTTTATTGGTATACCAAGCACGAATTTTTGGCATTTTTATGTTGTTTATTATTTCTTCGTCGGTTAGTAAAATATACTCGCCATCGTTTTTAGATTCGTCATGAAAGAATTGATAAACCTCCATTTTGTAATTGTTTTTATTGAAGTAAAAATACCAGATGTCTTTACCTATTTCTTTTTCGTAAGTTGCTTTTAAAACCCAGTAGATCTGCCCTTTAAATGTTTTACTTTCAACGTTGTCATGAATTATTGTACCTGGATCTTTTAACTTCATAGGTAAACCATATAAGTAGGTATAATAATTTTGAAATAGTTTTGCTCTCTCGCAAGTTAAATTATATTTTTCTTTTTCTTCTTTGGTTGGGGAAGTTCCATCATGTTCAATTGAGCAGCTATCTTTATCAATAATGTAAATGGTATTGTGTTTTCCAGTGCTCATATCTAATCTAAAGTATTCATTAGGGATATCAATAAAAATTTCGCTATCTCTATTTGGTTTTTCAGGGCTTTCCATAGTAATGAGTAAGTCATCATTAAAACTACTCCAGCTTCCATTGGGATCGTGATATTTTATGGCCTTTTCTAATAATTGAACGCCATTAAGCTCTTGGGAGAACGATTGTAAAGAAAGTAATAATGCTATTGTAATAAATAGATTTTTCAAGGATTCCTCTAAGATTTTCATTAACTAAAAGTAACAAAAAATCCTGCCAAAGCAGGATTTAATTTTTATGATTTTAAATTAAGTTTTAAACTTAATTCTGTTAACTGTTTATCATCAATTGGTGCAGGTGCATCTATCATAACATCTCTCCCGTTATTGTTTTTTGGGAATGCAATAAAATCCCGAATAGTTTCTTGTCCACCCAAAATAGCAACCAATCTATCCAATCCAAATGCTAAACCGCCATGAGGTGGTGCACCGTATTGAAAAGCATCCATTAAAAACCCAAATTGTGCTTTGGCTTCTTCGGGTGTAAACCCTAAATAATCAAACATTAAAGCTTGGGTTTCCTTATCGTGAATACGAATGGAACCACCACCAATTTCGTTTCCGTTTAAAACTAAATCGTAAGCATTCGCTTTTACATCGCCTGGGTTTGTTTTAAGCAATTCTAACTGCCCTGGTTTTGGTGCGGTAAATGGGTGGTGCATCGCATGATAACGCTTGGTGTCTTCGTCCCATTCCAATAAAGGGAAATCCATGACCCAGAGCGGAGCAAATGTCTTAGGGTCCCTTAACCCTAAACGCTCTGCCAATTCCATACGTAAGGCACTTAATTGTGCTCTTACTTTGTTTGTGTTGCCCGCTAAAACTAACATTAAATCGCCAGCTTCGGCTTTCATTTCATTTGAAAAATGCTTTAAATAGTCTTCATCAAAAAACTTATTGACCGATGAGGTTAAAGGACCATCTTCATTATATTTAATCCAAATTAATCCAGTTGCACCAATTTGTGGTCTTTTTACCCAATTTACTAATTCGTCAATTTGTTTTCTAGTGTAATTTGCACAATTTTTTACAGTAATACCAACAACTAATTCGGCATCATCAAACACAGAGAAACCAAAACTTCCCCCTTTTGGGGTTAGGGGGCAAAATTCCATCCCAAAACGAATATCTGGTTTGTCGTTTCCATATAAACGCATGGCGTCATCATATAGCATTCTCGGGAATTTTTCTCCCGAATTACTCGGGACAACATCATTTACTTCTTTAAGTAAGTGACGTGTTAAGCCCTCAAAAGCATTTAAAATATCTTCTTGCTCAATAAACGCCATTTCACAGTCAATTTGCGTGAATTCTGGTTGTCTATCGGCACGTAAATCTTCATCCCTAAAACATTTTACAATCTGGAAATACTTATCCATACCGCCAACCATAAGCAATTGCTTGAAGGTTTGAGGCGATTGGGGCAATGCATAAAACTGTCCTTCATTCATTCTGGAAGGCACAACAAAATCACGGGCGCCTTCAGGCGTTGATTTTATTAAATACGGTGTTTCAACCTCTATGAAACCTTCTTTTGATAGATAGTTTCTAACTTCTTGAGTTACCTTGTGTCTAAAAATTAAATTGTTTTTTACAGGGTTACGACGAATATCTAAATAACGATATTTCATCCGTATATCTTCCCCACCATCCGTTTTATCTTCAATAGTAAAGGGAGGCAGTAAAGATTTATTCAAAATGGTTAATTCTGAAACCAATATTTCAATAGCACCTGTTGCAATGTTTGGGTTTTTAGAAGCACGCTCAATAACAGTTCCCTTAACTTGAATAACAAATTCTCGCCCCAAGTTTAGGGCTTGTTCCATTAAATCTTTGGATGTGCGTTCTTCATCAAACACCAATTGCGTAATACCATAGCGGTCGCGCAAATCTACCCAAACAATGAATCCTTTATCTCTTGATTTTTGAACCCAACCCGCTAAGGTTACTTTGGTATTTATGTGTGATGCTCTTAATTCACCGCAATTATGACTTCTGTACATGGTTGTAAAATTGATGTGCAAATTTAGTGAAATAGAATGGAGTTCAAATTTTTTAGTGTCTTTTTTACTCAGTTTCTGTCCTTATAAAAAATGAAATAGCATTTCGGTTTTTGCCGATTTAATTCAGTACATAGGATCATAATTTGTGTCTAATTTATGAACATGTTAATATTTACAAATTAAAAAAACACATCTTTAATATATTTTAAATATTTTAACATTTTTTTATCGAAATGCTAAAAATCAAATTTTTTTATTGATAAATTATTACTATGTATGCATAATATTTATGGATAATATGTATATATTAGCCGGGTGCACGACAAATTTCCCATTAAGCTGCATTTTGACATAATTTAGTGATTCT
>CAXBID010000265.1:0-5461 GCA_963975495.1 uncultured Flavobacteriaceae bacterium
ACTAGGTATCTAATCAAATGGAATCAAGATGCTGTTGCTCGGATGCTTACGTTTAACCTATATTTAAGTGCACCAGAAGGGCAACGCTTAATTTGATTTATAATTTTTTTGGTTTCAGTGGCTTCTAAGTCAATCCAAGGAATTATAGATAGCCTAAAAACCTCTGATAGTTCTTGAGCACATTTTTCTGCATGTATGCATAAACAAGGTTCAAAAGTAACCGTCAGGTCGTCGTTACTGTAAATATTAGTGTTTGTTTCCATAGGTCAATCATTATTTGGGGTTATGATTACAATGTAAATCTAAACAACTATAACGTTGTAGTTATATTTTTTTGATTAAAGTTTATATAAAGTCGATGAATTACTATTTTTTTGAAAAACACCGATGAAATACATAATATTTTTGTTCTCATTTAATCAAATTCAGAAGTAAAATGAAATTTTATACTAGGATATTTTTGTTGGGTCATTTGCAATGAAAATGAAGAATCAGCTAAAAAAACCAACTGATTTTGCTTGTCTTTTGCTAAAAAACGTTGTTTTACCCTTACAAATTCTTTGTATTCATCTGTTTTTGCATTTTTAGGATCTACCCAACACGCCTTAAATACATTTAAGTTTTCATAGGTACATTTTGCACCATATTCATGTTCCAATCGGTATTGGATTACTTCATATTGCAAGGCACCAACGGTTCCAATTACTTTTCGTCCATTAAGTTCTAAAGTGAATAATTGGGCAACACCTTCATCCATCAATTGGTCAATACCTTTAAAAAGCTGTTTTGACTTTAAAGGGTCGGCGTTATTTATATACCTAAAATGTTCTGGTGAAAAACTAGGTACACCTTTGTAATTAATAGTTTCACCTTCAGTAAGGGTGTCTCCAATTTTGAAATTTCCCGTATCATGTAAACCAACAATATCTCCAGGGTAGGAGGTATCTACAATTTCTTTCTTTTCCGCAAAAAAGGCATTAGGACTAGAAAATTTTAATTTTTTATTGTGTCTGACATGTAAATATGGTTTATTTCTTTCAAATTTACCAGATACTATTTTAATAAAGGCTAAACGGTCTCTATGGTTAGGGTCCATATTGGCATGAATTTTAAAAACAAATCCCGTGAACTTTTTTTCATCGGGTTTAACTAAACGCTCCTCACTTTGTTTAGGTCTCGGTTTTGGAGCTATTTCAACAAAACAATCTAGCAATTCCCTAACTCCAAAATTATTTAATGCAGATCCGAAAAACACAGGCTGTAAGGCACTATTTAAATACTCATCTTTATCAAAAGTGGGGTAAATGCCTTCTACCAACTCAATTTCCTCTCTTAAAGTATTTGCAGCTTTTTCTCCAACTAACTTATCTAACTCTGGCGATGATAAATCTGAAATCTCAATGGTCTCTTCAATATCTTTTCTACTGTCCCCACTAAATAGATTTATATTTTTCTCCCATATATTATAAATGCCTTTAAAATCGTAACCCATTCCAATAGGGAAACTAAGAGGCACGACTTTCAATCCTAATTTCTGTTCAATTTCATCTAACAAATCAAAAGCATCTTTTCCTTCCCTATCCATTTTATTAATGAAAACAATCATAGGAATATTTCGCATTCGGCAAACTTCAACCAATTTTTCGGTTTGTTCCTCAACACCCTTTGCGACATCTATAACAACAATAACGCTATCAACGGCAGTTAAGGTTCTAAAAGTGTCTTCTGCAAAATCCTTATGCCCAGGCGTATCAAGAATATTAATTTTTATACCATCATATTCAAAAGCCAAAACAGAAGTTGCCACGGAAATACCACGCTGGCGTTCAATTTCCATAAAATCGCTCGTAGCACCTTTTTTAATCTTGTTGCTCTTTACAGCTCCGGCCTCTTGAATGGCACCCCCAAAAAGCAGTAATTTTTCTGTTAAAGTGGTTTTACCAGCATCAGGGTGCGATATAATACCAAAGGTACGTCTCCGCTGTATTTCTTTTAAAAAACTCATAAATATTTTTGCAAATGGGTTGCAAAGATAATATTTATAACTTCAATAGAAATAGAAGTCGGCAGCACTTTTTAATTTTATCCCTATAATAATGTTTTTTATAAATTTACTTGGTATTTTTGTCCTGCTATGAAATGAGCTATAACAATTTTTGATACGAGCGAAGATGTTTAATGGCGAATTACATCTGACAGATAAAAACAATAAAATTTGAGCAGATGAAAGAAGAAAAAGTAATCCTTGTTAATGAAAATGATGAGCAAATTGGTTTGATGCCAAAGTTAGAGGCTCATGAAAAGGCCGTATTGCACCGCGCCTTTTCTGTATTCATTTTTAATGACAAAAATGAATTAATGTTACAACAACGGGCATTGGATAAATATCATTCTCCCGGACTTTGGACAAATACCTGCTGCAGTCATCAACGCAATGGTGAAACCAATATTCAGGCAGGAAAAAGACGTTTACAAGAAGAAATGGGCTTTGTTGTAGATTTGGAAGAGTCTATCTCATTTATATATAAAGCGCCTTTTGATAATGGCCTAACTGAGCACGAATATGATCACGTATTGCTTGGTAAGTATAATAATAAACCAAAAATAAACCCAAGTGAAGCCGCCAATTGGAAATGGATGCCTTTGGAACAGGTGAAAGTTGATATTTCGCTTCATCCTGAATTATACACGGAGTGGTTTAAAGTTATTTTCGATAAGTTTTACGAACACATAAATATAAATTCATGAAGGTAACAGTAAGCAGAAAAGCACATTTTAATGCGGCACATAGGCTGTATCGAAAAGATTGGAGTTTTGAAAAGAACGACACCATTTTTGGCAAATGCAACAACCCTAATTTTCATGGTCATAATTACGAACTTATTGTTAGTGTAACTGGTGAGATTGATAAAGAAACGGGTTATGTTATAGACATGAAAGTTTTAAAAGATATCATAAAAAGTGAAGTCGAAGATGCTTTTGATCACAAGAATTTGAACATTGAAGTGCCAGAGTTTAAAGATTTAAATCCAACAGCTGAAAACATTGCTGTGGTTATTTATAATAAAATGAAACCAAAGCTTGATTCGGGTTTAGATTTAGAAATCACACTCTACGAAACACCAAGAAATTTTGTAACCTACTCAGACCAATAAAAAATACTTATGTTATATCCATTGAAATTTCAGCCTATTTTAAAAGATAAAATTTGGGGCGGACAAAAATTAAAAACCTTATTAAATAAAGATAGTAATTTACCCAATATTGGTGAAAGTTGGGAAATTAGTGATGTAGAAGACGATACATCAATAGTCTCAAATGGTAACTTAAAAGGTAAATCTTTAAAAGATTTATTGGAAACTTATAAAGCTGATTTATTGGGAGAAAGGAATTATCAAATTTTCGGAAATAAATTCCCACTATTAATCAAATTTATTGATGCCAAAGAAGATTTATCCATTCAATTACACCCGAATGATGAACTTGCTGCCAAACGCCATAATTCCTTTGGAAAAACAGAAATGTGGTATACGTTGCAAGCCGATGAAGGCTCTAATTTAATCGTTGGGTTTAATCAGGATATGACACCCGAAAAATATTTAAGCCATTTAAAAAATAAAACACTTACTGAAATTTTAAATTTTGATAAAGTAAAAGCAGGGGACACCTATTTTATTGAAGCTGGTCGTATTCATGCTATTGGCGCTGGTGTTATGGTTGCTGAAATACAGCAAACCAGTGATATTACCTACCGGGTTTATGATTGGGATAGAGTAGATGATAATGGTAACGAAAGGGACTTACATAATGATTTAGCTATTGATGCTTTCGATTTTAATATGCCAGATAATTTTAGGGTGGAATATTCTAAAAAAGAAAACGAATCAAATGAAATGGTAAGTTGCCCTTATTTTAAAACTAGCTATTTAAAAGTTACGAAAACACTAAGAAAAGTAAACAATAAAGATTCTTTTTTTATTTATATGTGTGTTGATGGTGAGGCTGAAATAGCTTTTGAAGACTATACTGAACACATTAAAAAGGGAGAAACAATATTGCTTCCTGCTGCAATAAGGGATTACGAGATTACTTCAAAAAATGCTTCGCTATTGGAAGTTTATGTTTAATTTTGTCGAGTAATTTTTAAAATAAATAAAATGGCAAATGTTAGAGACCTAAAAAAAGACATTAATTATGTTTTAGGCGATATTATAGAAGCAGTTTACGTTTGGGAATATTCAAATACTGAAAAAGATACTAAGAAAAGTGAAGCGATAATTGATGAAGCTATTGAAACTTTTGATGACTTGATTGCTAAGGTTAACGCAAAGAATATTGATAATCCAAAAGCACATTTTAAAGCAATTAACCAAGAGTTGGAAACTAAAGGAAGAACTTTAATCGAAAAAATCAACAAACTAGGATGAATTATTTAACGGAGGCATTTGTATATATCATTTAAGCGATTATATTTGCACCCGCTAAAACGCCGATGTAGCTCAGCTGGCTAGAGCATCCCGATTTAACATCGGGAAGGTCGTAGTTTCGAGTTCCTCCATCGGCTCTTAAAAAAAAGAGGCCTTTCAATTTGAAAGGCCTCTTTTTTACTATAAATCTAACAAGAAATTATTATTTCTCAGTAGCTTTTATACCATCAATAAAACGCTGTAATTCCTTGCCGTATTTTGAATCCTTAACTTTAGGTGTTAAAGAATTATTAATAGTATCAAGTAAACTAATATTAGCATTATATATTTCTGTTAAGGCAATATAAGGGGCTACTTCGCTATCCTTATTGTTTATTGCAAAATTTACAGTATATAAATACCGCCGTTTTAAATCGTTATCATACTGTTTTTGAATAGTATCTAGTTTTGCAGAATCTCCAGCTTTTTGTGCTTCAAAGTTTTCTTTTATCAAATCTAAATTCCTACCATTTAGTCTAGACATAATAGATTGGTATTCTTCTAAAACTTTCTGCTGCCCAGAGCCGTTTATTTTGGCATCAAAAACAAAGTTTTTTAATGTCGTATTAATTTCTGTAACGCCTTTATCAGCAAAAAAAGCAATTCTGTCTTTTTCAGAACTATTTTTATCTAAGTATAAGAAGAACATTTCAGGAGAATCTAAATCACTGTGTAACTCAAAATCAGAATTACCACTAATTATTATTGAATCTACATTTACAAACGTTGAGTCTTTTACTTTTTTTAAATAAATAGTTCCTTTTTTTAAATCTTTAATATGTCCTCTTACCGTTAGATCATGCTGTTTTTCAGCGCAGGATACAATTAAAAAAACAGAAAATAATACGAGTGTGTTTTTCATTAATTAAGTGACTTGTTTTAGTGATACAAATATCCCACATTTATATTTTAAATACTAACGGCGAAGCGCTATTTTATGATACCTTAAATCCGCAAGAAGGTTTAAAGGATAATTTATTGGGTTATCCTTCTTT
>CAXBID010000266.1:0-5456 GCA_963975495.1 uncultured Flavobacteriaceae bacterium
TTAGTGTAATTCGTGGCTAAAAATAGGAATGTTGAGTTTAATGCGTTTGCCCTGCAATATTATAAACTTAATTTATTATTCTATGTTTTATTTTGTAAATTTATCCTTAGAAGTGATTTAAACTTTTTTAATTGGCTAAATCCCGAGGCTTCGGGAGCTCTTTCGCACCTACTTTTTGCCTTTTTTTCGTTCCGTAGCCCCGAAGCGTCGGGGGCTATGCAACTTAAAAAAGCCTTTAATTAGTCACAAAATGACTACTTTTCGCCTCAATCCAAAAAGTTTAAACCAGTTCTTATTATAAACTACATATATTACAATAATCATAATAATTTGAAACAAGTCAAGATTAAAATCTTTAGCGTCAAAAGAATGAATTTTTATGTATTATATTTGTAGTAAGACAAAAATGAAGTATAATTTTAAAAAACAAAAAAGACATGGCAAGTAACGGAAATACAGTATTAGGTATATTAGCTGGAGTTGCAACAGGTGCAATTCTAGGTATTTTATTCGCACCCGATAAAGGGAGCAAGACAAGAGAACGTATAGCAAACGAAGCTTCTGCAGCTAAAGATAGATTAGTCTCCGAAGCAGAATTAGCTAAGGATAAAATAACTCAATCCGCTATGGATTTAAAAGACAGGGTTGTTACAACCGCTACAGCTAAAAAGCAAACTTTAGATGAGCAAGTTGATGCTATTGTTGATAGCGCAAGCCATAAGGCTGACGATGTGATTACGACGCTAGAAAAAAAGCTAGCTGCTTTAAAAGCTAAAAATAAGAAACTACAAAAAACGTCATAATTAAATGGGGTTATTCGATTCAATAAGTGCAACAAATGATAAAGCTACCGATGTAAGCGAACGCTACATAAAAACATCCTACAAATACTTTAAGCTCAAAATTTTCCAACAGCTTTCAATATCTGTAGGTATGGTATTTAAAGCCATAGTTATTGGAAGCTTAGCTTTTATGAGTGTCTTTCTTTCTGCCATTGCCTTGGCATTATATATAGGAGAGATAAAGTCAAATTATCCCCTAGGATTTTTAATGGTTGGTATTATTTTTTTAATACTATCGGTAATAGCATATTATTTTAAGAGCTTTATCAATAGAAAAATTGTTAAAAAGTTATCAAAAAAATATTTCAATTAATATGAAGGTTTACAACGATATAGATAGCGTAGAACGAGATTTGAAAATACTAAATCTTGAACGCCAGATTGCCTGGGAAGAAATTAAAGCTGTAAAAGAAGAGTACAAAGAAGATTTTAGGCCATACAATTGGATTCAAACCGGATTGAAAGTAGCTAGCAAGTATGGAGCTATGCTGTTGCTCAAAAGGATTATTAGATAAAAAAAATATTTTAAACATAAAAAAAAATGCTTCATTTTGTGAAGCATTTTTTTTTATGTTTAAATCAAAGCAACCCACGTGTTTAATTCATAGGGACTTCAATAATAATTAGCTCCGAATTTTTATTTCCTTTAATAGTTAAGGTTTCAGTTTCCCAAACTCCAATGGCATCCCTTGAACTTAAAATGCTATCCGCCACTTCAATTTCACCATCAACTATAAAAATATAAAACCCGTTTTGTCCAGATTTAACAGTTAAATCAATACTTTTCCCCACTTCTAAATAAGACTTGTAAATAAAAGCTTGTTGATTAATTGGCAACGCATCGCCTTCCAATTTATCTTTTGGTGCAACTACCGTTACAAGTTCATTTGCCTTTTTGTCAGATGAAAATTTACGTTGCTCGTAATTAGGCGTAACTCCCGTTTCCTCAGGAATTATCCAAAGTTGCAAAAAATTAACATCCTCCGTTTTACTATCATTAAACTCCGAATGTGTCAATCCCGTACCTGCGCTCATTACCTGTACTTCACCCACTTCTATGGCACGTTTATTTCCCATATTATCCTTATGCGATAACGCGCCTTTTAAAGGAATTGAAATAATCTCCATATTGTTGTGCGGATGCGTGCCAAAACCCATATCAGGTTGCACAACATCGTCATTTAATACACGTAATGCCCCAAAATTCATGCGTTCTGCATTTTGATAACTGGCAAAACTAAAGGTGTGATACGATTTTAACCATCCATGATTTGCAAATCCTCTTGTTTCTGCTTTGTGAATTATTGTTTTCATAGTAAATTTATTTTTTTCATTTCCTTGAAAAAGAAAATCTTTTAATTATTGCCTTATTCTTGTTTTTTTGGGCGTTACAACAATCCCGATAGCTATCGGGAGGGCTTTCCGCTATATCTTTTTTAATTTGTCACATTGAGCGCAGTCGAAATGTCTTGAGAAAAAATTAAAAAAGGATGCCGCTGCAATCGCTAACGCGCCACTGTTATGTATTTACTCATGCTTTTTATTATCCCCTTGAGGGGATTATAGGGGTGTATTCTTAAAACTTCCCTAACCCTCCTCAAGTAAGGAATTATTTTAATTAGGGGCTAGAAAACCCATTTTACCCATTTGGTAATCGCGCATCGCTTCCATAATTTCCGTTTGCGTATTCATAACATAGGGTCCGTAACTCGTTACTTTCTCATTAAAAGGTACACCGGAAAGAAATAATAATGTACTCTTTCCTTTACCTTTAATAGAAAATCCTTCTCCATCTTGATTAAATTGAATGAGTTGATTTTCGTTCAATGCCAAGGTTTCAGAATCATTTACAACCACATCACCTTTAAGCAAATACAACATCCCCTGATGCGATTTTGGAAACGAAATGGTTTGCTCACCACCGTTTTCAACAGAAATCATAAAAGCATTTACTTGGGTTTGTGTTTTTATGCGTCCGTAATTACCATCCAACTCACCTGCAATAATTTGAGTATTTACTTTTCCATCTTCAGATGAAACCACATTAAAATGGTCGTTTTTGGCATGTTGGTAATTAGCGGAAATCATTTTCTTTTCTGCTGGTAAATTCAACCATAATTGAATACCTTCAATAGTGCCCCCCTTTTTTACGAAATCTTTAGTCGGGCCCTCTGCATGAATAATGCCTCGTCCAGCAGTTGTCCATTGCACATCACCAGCTTTAACAACACTTTCATTACCGAGAGAATCCCTATGTAATTGTTCCCCCTGAACTAAAAAAGTTACAGGTTCAAATCCGCGGTGCGGATGCGGTCCCAAATCAAAGGGATTGCTTTTTTCCGAAATTTCATAAGGCCCGTAATGATGTAACAGTATAAACGGATCAATCATATCAACATCCTGTGTTGGTAAGGGTTGACGCAATCTAATTGGTCCCATATTTACAAAATCACTACGTCCTACTGTTTTTATTGTATTTAGTTTCATAATAATTAATTTATATCTACAAGGTTTTAAAAACCTCGCAGGAAAATTTATTTTATTCCCCATGGGAAATATTTAATTAAAAAAATGCACTACCGCATTTTATCTAAAAAATGGCTTAATTGTTCCGCTTCGTCTTCGGTTAAATTCTTTAATAAATCCTTATTAAAATTATCTGGAATTTTTTCTAACAACGCCTTGCCGTCTTCAGTTATAGCAATTTTCACAACGCGCCTGTCGTGTTCAGACGGACAACGTTCAATATACTTTTTTGCACATAGTTTATCCATTAAACGTGTTGCATTCGGCGAGCGTTCTATCATTCTATCTTTTATTATTTGAACATTCAAAGGTTCTCCAGCTCCTTTCAAAATGCGTAAAATATTGTACTGTTGTGGCGAAATACCAAAAGATTTAAAAAATTCGTTTTGATGACTTGTTATCCAATTTGCCGTATAAATGATGTTTAATAATGCTTTTATACGGTTATTAGCAAACTTTGAATTAATATCCTTTGATAAATCTCCCATTCTTTCAGTATTCAGTTATCAGTCTTCAGTCTCAGTTTTCAGTCTCAGTTTTCAATTATAAAGAATCTTTGAAATTTTTAACTTTTGAAAGCAATTCAGTATTCAAATCTTCATTAATTATTTTATCATCTGAAAAGTTTATCCCAAAAGACGGCAATGAAAATGTATCAATAATATTAGCATCATGTTTTGGGAAACGATCGTGAGCAATGGATAAAACTGAGGCTCCTCCCCTTGCCCCTGGTGATGTTGCCATTAAAAGCATGGGCTTTCCAAAAAACGTTTTACCTTCTATTCTGGACATCCAGTCAAAAAGATTTTTAAATACTGTCGAATATGCACCATTGTGTTCTGCGAGCGACAACATAATACCGTCGGATTTTTTAATGAGATTTAAAAACTTGTATGCGTTATCAGGAATGCCGTTTTCATTTTCTAGATCAATGCCGAAAACTGGTAATTCAAAATCATTTAAGTCTAAAATTTGAACACCTACACCATCTAACAAACTTGAAGCATAGGTTACCAATTGTTTATTTATTGAGGTTTTACTATTGCTACCCGCAAAGGCTATTATATTTTTCATTGAATTGTTTTTAATTCATTTCCTTATAAGGAGGAAATATCATTTTAATAGTACAAATATAGAACAAATTATTTTATTTTCCAAGGAAACTATTTCCATGTAATTTATTTTAGCAAATTATTCACTTTTAATACCGCATATTTTGTAAATTCGTAAAAACATTTTTTGCATGGATATTAACTTCAATAAAAACGAAGATCATAATAAATTACTGGTATCAGAATTAAACAAACGTTTAGCCCGTGTTAGTTTAGGCGGCGGTAAATCAAGAATAGAAAAGCTTCACAGTAAAGGAAAAATGACAGCTAGAGAGCGGATAAACTACGTGCTTGATGCTAAAGCCAAATCTATTGAAATTGCTGCTTTTGCTGGAGAAGACATGTATGCAGCACACGGTGGGTGCCCTTCTGGAGGTGTTGTCGTAAAAATGGGTTACATAAAAGGAAGGCAATGCATTGTGGTGGCCAATGATGCAACCGTTAAAGCTGGTGCTTGGTTTCCTATTACTGGAAAAAAGAATTTAAGAGCCCAGGAAATTGCGATTGAAAACCGATTGCCCATAATTTATTTAGTGGATTCTGCTGGCGTATATTTGCCCTTGCAAGATGAAATTTTTCCCGACAAAGAACATTTCGGACGTATTTTTAGAAATAACGCGGTTATGAGTAGTATGGGCATTACCCAAATTGCTGCGGTCATGGGAAGTTGTGTTGCTGGTGGTGCTTACCTTCCTATTATGAGTGATGAGGCTTTAATAGTTGATAAAACGGGAAGTATTTTTCTTGCTGGAAGTTATTTAGTGAAAGCTGCTATTGGAGAAACCATTGATAATGAAACACTTGGTGGTGCCACGACACATTGTGAAATTTCTGGAGTAACCGATTATAAAGCCAAAGATGATAAAGATGCGCTTGATACTATAAAAAATATAATTGATAAAATAGGTGATTTTGATAAAGCTGGTTTTAACCGATCAGATAGTAAAAAACCTAAAGAAAACCCTGAAGATATTTA
>CAXBID010000267.1:0-5437 GCA_963975495.1 uncultured Flavobacteriaceae bacterium
CCCTTACTGGATTTGACTTAGTTTTTAATCAGTAAACTTGCGGATTTAAGGTATTCCATAAAATTAAACAAGTATTATATTGGTTATAGTTCTAATTTAGATGAAAGGTTGGTTTTTCATAAAGCTCCTGAAAAAAATAAGTTTCCTTACAATGCTGATGATTGGACGCTTTTCTATAAAATTGATTGCACAACAAAATCACAAGCTTTAAAAATAGAAGCTCATATAAAAAGAATGAAGAGTAAAGTTTATATAGAGAATCTGTTGAAATATTCAGAAATTACAATTAAGCTTCTAGAAAAATATAAAGACTTTTAATCAGAGTCCCGAAAGCTTTCGGGATTGGTTCGAGCCCAAGAGAAGGAGCAAGTATTTACAGGGCTTCAGAGAGTTTTACTCCTGAAGCCTTTTTTTATTTGCACGTAATTTGCACATAAAACGATTTTTTTTATCATAATTTTTATTTAATACCATTTGGCATTGAATAATAGCAAAACCTATAAATTCCAGTAGCTTGAGCGAATAATTGTCAATTCTTCCAGACGATATAACATCAATCTATACCCATCAAAATTTTTGAAATTAGCGTTTCCAATCTCCAATATTTTCATAAACTCTTGTTTTCCATTGTTAATAAATCAAAACAGTGGACTTGCAACAAAAAATGGAGTCACACACAAAAGCCATTGAACGTTTTGAAAGTCGTTTTGAAAGTATGATAAAGCAAGCGAAAATTTATCCTAATTGGGCGGTAGTGATATTTATTGTAGTTATTGTAATAATTATAGGGTCAGTTATATTTAGATAAAGTAAAATTGCATTTTTTCTTGTTATTTCCAGTTCTATTGCACATAACTTCAATATTACAGGTTCGAGTCTAGTTCTCGCTAGTTTGACACTTACTTTATTAAATAGTTTTTCTAATTGTTGTGTAATATTAAAAGCCAAAGCTTTATAGCTGTCCAGACTTAGGCTAACCATACCAAAGAGACGACTGGCAGAAGAAATATAGAACCATCTACTCTTACGGGAGGCAATGAAAGGGTTCATATAATTAACTGGGTAAATTTCAGTTTTAGTACAAGAGTTGAAAAATAACAAGAATTTTTAAATATTACCGGGCGCCCCAGTTTTTGTTGGCATTGAATCCCATTACTAACTCTAATTTTCCTCCTTTTGAAAAGTCATCGTGTTGAAAATAGCATTTATTCCAATCTTGATCATTTAATTTAGCGGATTGAATATAGACATTTTCAGCTGAGTTATTTATGGTTGAAATTGTAAACGCTTCCCCTTGATAATAATCAGGATGCAATGAGATTATTACTTTGTCGAATATAGGTGAAGTAATTTCGTATGATGAATTTACTGATGCTCCTCCATCCATTTGAAACAGTCCTATAGACATAAGTACTCCAAGTGCACCCATTTGCCCTTGATCTTCATCACCGTTGTATCCACCATAAGGTGTTGTGTCTCCAAAAGTAATTTCCTTTACTTTTCTAACCCATTTTTGAGTAAGCCAAGGAGAGCCACTAAAATTAAATAAATGAGCCATTTGGCACGATGGTTGGTTTTCATAATCGACCCAGCTTTTTGCATGTTTACCATGAGGGGCTATAAACCGATTTGCTTCTGCTTTACTAAATGAACTTTCCAAAAAAGTGGTATATTTTTCTTTTCCTCCAAATAAACTGATTAAACCATTTAGATCATGTGGTACATAGTTGGTATAGATAGCAGAATTACTTTCGCAAAAACCTTTTGAATTGAATTTTTCAGCAATCGGACTAAACTCATCAATCCATGAACCATTTATATTACGTGGATGAATAAATTTAGTTTTAGGATTCCATAAGTTCCTGTAGTTTTCAGAACGATTCATAAAATAGTTGTAATCTTCGTTCTTGCCCATAGTTTTTGCTATTTGTGCAATACACCAATCTTGGTATGCATATTCAAGTGTCATGGAGGCACCATCTTTATGTAGTCCCTTACCACGTAATCCTTCAGGCACATAACCTCTATCTAAATAGTAAGTCATTCCGCCTCCAGTTGGGTTGTCATCATGTTCATAACCCGCTCTATCTCGAATCCCGTCGGGATATGCGTTTTTCAATAGCCCCTTGTAGGCCAAATCAACATCATAATTTCGTATTCCTTTATTGTATGAAGTAGCAAAAAAAGATGTTGCAGGGTCTCCAATCATGACGTAGGTGTAATTTCCTCCAGAAGGCCCACGAGGTATCAAACCTCCATCGGAATACATGTTTATCATGGAGTTACAAAAGCCATCCATAATTTCAGGATATGCCATAGACCATAGTGTATTAAGCGTCCAATGACTTCCCCATAATGCGTCGAAATTATATTGGGGAAAAACAGGTTTGCCTACACTATCCAATTTAACTTGTTTTATTGCAGGCTGATCCCCTGTCATATCACAATACTCACCATTTACGTCGCTTACTATTCTTCGTCCCAATAGTGCGTGCCATAAATCTGTGTAAAATTTAACTTTTTGTTTTTCTGTGCCGCCAGAAACTTCAATACGAGAGAGCATAGATCTCCATTCTTTTTTTGATGCTGCTATCGTTTTTTCAAAATCCCAACCCGATAGTTCTACGCTCATATTATTTCGAGCATTTTCTATGCTGGTATACGAGATAGCTACTTTCATTAAAATAGGTTTATCATTGGTTTCAAAACGTAAATAGGCGCCATTGTTTTTGCCATTGACTTCTGTGACTTGCGAAAGAAGTTTAGCGTTTTCCCATCCTCCGAATTCTTTTATCTCCTGATTCGTTTTTGCGACAAAATAAACATAAGTTGGTTTAGGTCTTCTCAAAGTTTTACCTATTAAAGAGAATCCTTCTATTTCATAATTATTAATTTTTTTTACGTAAGATGAATCAATTTCACCGTGCGCCAAAAAGGCTCCTGTATGAAAATTTATATAAGCACTATCTGTTTTTGGAAACGTGTATTTATGAAAACCTACACGTGTTGTTGAAGTTAATTCTGCCGTGATACCATAATCATCTAAAACTATTTTATGGTAACCAGGTTGAGCAATTTCTTTATCGTGCGTAAACGATGATTTTGTTTCCTCCATTCCTAAATGACTTAATTGTTCACCTGTTGTTGGCATAACTGGTATTCCTGCCATTTGCCATGAGTGTATATGACTAAAAGCTCTAACATGTAAACTATCATATAAATAACCGCTATTCCAACTGCCTTTTGTCCATGTGTCTGGACTTAAGTTTACCATACCAAAAGGACGACTAGCAGAAGAAAAATAGAACCATCTACTCTTATGGGAATCAATGAACGGATCAACATAAGTAACTGGATCAATTTTTGTTTTAATACAAGAGTTACAAATTAATAGGACTAATACGCTAGTAATTAAAATTTTTAATTTCACTTTTTTTAATGTAAGATGATTTTGCTTAGGTGTTACAACTGGAAAATGCATAAGCAAATTTTAATAAGGCATTAAGTTATTAAAAAGAACTGAATTTTTGTTTTAGAAATTCATCTGTTTTGGTTTAAATTGGTACAAATTTTACTTATAAAATAAGCCCTAAAGTTTTTTAAATTTTAATAATAGAAAAAAAAGTCCTTTTAACTGATCACTAATACTATTACGTAATAAATTGTATGCTTTAGTTAGGTGTCCTTCCACAGTTTTAATTGAAATATTCATGTATTCGGCAATTTCAATATTTGTGAGACCGTCTTTTTTGCTCAACAAAAAAGTTTCTTTGCATTTAGGAGGTAAACGAGTTATACCCTTAGTTATTATTGCAATCTTACGTTCCAATAATGTATCATTACTGTCGTCAACCACCTCATTTAATGCTTCCACATAGGATCTTTCTAGTAACGAAATAGCCTTGGTCCTATGATATTGATTGATGAATTCATTGTAAGTGGTTTTATATAAGAAATTCTTTATCGAATAATTTGGATTTAAAAGCTTTCTGAATTCCCAAGTTTTTAAAAACACATTTTGGATGATATCCTCAGCACTAGCTTTATCGTTGACTAGGCTTAATGCATAAACATAAAGTGGTTTATGATAAACATTAACTAGGTGTGCGTAAGCATTTTCGTCACCTTTCTTGAGATGTTCTATTAATTTGGTGTTATTTAAAAAAGAATCAGATTTAATCAAAACTTGTAAATTATCATTAAGTGCAGTGTAAATATCACAATATAATAACAAATAAGTAAAAAAAATATTAAAAAAGCAAGGGTTATTCATTTTCACTTTGTAATTATAATATAAAAGTTTGCAAAAAAATGGCATCAAAAATTGAAAAACTAATAGTAAAATATTTAACAAAATCAGCTACAAGCAATGATTTAGACGATCTTTCAGAATGGATAAAAGAACCGTCAAATAAAATTTTTTTCAAGGGCTTCGTGCAAACACATTATGTAATTTCATATAGTATGAACAATCCAGACACAAAAAAAGTACTTGAGCAACTACTCAAATCTATAAAAAAAGAGAAGTCCCTTGTTTATAAATTAAAAAATAAATCAACATATAGATACATAGCTGCGGCTATGCTTGTTGGACTATTAGTTTCAGTTCATTACTTGACCAATAGTATTCCTGATAAAAGTTTAGAGAACAATATTCCTGTATTAGTAAATACTGAGATTGAACCAGGCACTGATAAGGCGACTTTAACATTAGGAGATGGGACTATTATAGCATTGGAAAAAGGCAAATCCTATGCAGCCAATAATTTAAGAAGTAATGGAGAAAAATTAATCTACGATGCTAACCATGATGCAAATACTGAAACAGCATACAACTATTTAACCATCCCAAGAGGTGGGCAATTTCATGTTGTTTTATCAGATGGAACAGAAGTATGGTTAAATTCCGAATCCCAATTAAAATATCCAGTAAGGTTTAATAAAGGAGAAACACGAAATGTGGAGTTGCTCTATGGTGAAGCTTATTTTAAAGTATCCCCAAGTTATAAACATGATGGAGCAAAATTTAAAGTACTCAATATATTTCAGGAAATAGAAGTATTAGGTACTCAATTCAACATGAAAGCCTATAAAGATGAAACACATATTTATACCACATTGGTTGAAGGGGAAGTAGCTGTAACTAATGGTGCTTCAAAACAAAATCTTGCACCAAATGAACAGTTAATCCTTGATGTTAAAAACAACGCTACTAAAGTATCAATGGTCGATGTAAAGGGAGAAATTGCATGGATTCATGGCGATTTCATTTTTCAGCATAAACCTCTAGAGGAAATCATGAAAGTACTTTCGCGATGGTACGATGTAGAGATTGAGTTTCAAAACGAATCACTTAAAGACATTAAATTCAATGGAGAGTTAAGTAAACATCAAAAACTAGAAGAAATCCTTTTACTAATCAAAAACACAAACAACA
>CAXBID010000268.1:0-5401 GCA_963975495.1 uncultured Flavobacteriaceae bacterium
GAACGTGTTTTTATTCGCAAAAAAATTGATGAAGTAAAAGGACAAATCAATCAACTGGAAAATAACTTACAGTTTTTCACTAATGTTGATGACGATAACCCTTTGGTAAAAGAAGTGCATATCAATATAAAAAAGCATAAAGACAACTTGAAACTTTTAAAAGAAAAATTAAAAAAAATAAAAGAACATTATTAACTCTTTTTAGTTTATCGTTAATAGTTATTTATCAAAAAATCCTCTTTAATTTTTTTTCTGTTAATTTTTCCAGTATCATTTCTAGGAAGGTTACTAATGAAAATAATTCGAGAAGGAATCTTAAACTTAGCTAATTTTGTTTTACAAAAGCTTAATAGTTCTTCCTCATTATCTTCTCCAATGCCAACAACAATTGCTACACCACATTCTCCCCAATTTTGATGTGGAATACCAAAAACAATGGCTTCGTTAACAGTTTTATGTAATCTTAAAACACGCTCAACCTCAACAGGATAAACATTTTCGCCACCGCTTATATACATATTCTTTTTTCTATCAACAATGTATAAAAACCCTTCTTCGTCAATTTTGGCAACATCGCCTGTTTTAAACCATTCGCCTGTTTTTGAATCATTGGTTGCTTTCTTATTTTCCCAATAACCAGGTGTTACCATGGGTCCAGAAATTAAAAGCTCTCCAACGTCATCAGTTTCATCTTGGTTATTATCTTCTGTTGCTATTTTAACTTTGACATAAAAATTTGGCTTACCAATTGATCCTTGTTTTCTTTCAGCATCCTTTTGATGTAAAGAGGTAAGATTAGGTCCTACTTCTGTAAGTCCATAGCCCTGACGTATGGGAACCCCTTTTTTATGAAATGCTTTAATTAAGTTTAAAGGCATACTTTCTCCACCAACAATTATATAATTTAAACAGCTAATATCTGCTTTAGAAAACTCAGGTAATTCCTCCATCATTTTAAGCATTGTTGGCACAGCCATAAAAAGACTTAACCTTTCCTTTATAATACACTTCAATACATCAAGAGCGTCAAATTTTTTAAATAAAATTATTGTTCCGCCATGATGTAAAACTGGTGTTAAAAGCACATTCCAGCCGCCAGTATGAAACAAGGGCATACAGTTTAAAGTAACTGTTTCATTATTTATCGTTAAACTGAGCGCTGTATTTATACTATTCCAAAACAACATTTTATGGGTATAAATAGTACCCTTAGGAAATCCTGTAGTGCCACTTGTATATAGAATAAATATTGGGTCATTTTCACTCTGTGTTTGTAAATAACTAACAGAATCTTTACCTAAAAAGTGATGAAGGTCTGTTATAGATTCAAATGAAGATTTATAACTTAGATTTTTTATGTTAAAACTAGAATTATTGAAATAAACTAATTTAGGTTTCGAGTCATTAAGCATATAATCAACTTCGTCTGATGCTAACCTAAAATTAATAGGAACTAAAATAAAACCTGATTTTTGAGCAACGGTAAAAAGAATTATCTGTTCGATATTATTTTCTGAAATAATAGCTATTCGATCTCCTTTTTTCAGTTGATATTTATCCTCTAAATAAAAGATTAGAGCATTGGCAGCTTTATTAATTGCTCCATAGGTAAACTCTTTGCCAGTAGCAGCGTCTTTAACTGCTACTTTGCCAGCGTTATTTTCTGACCATTTTTTAAACCAATCTAAAGTATTAATCATCTTAAATAAAGTTACAATATAAAAGAATTTGCTGCAAAAGCTAATCCACCACCAGATCCAATAAAGAAAAGCGTATCTCCCTCCTTTATTTTATTGTCTCGCCAAGCTTCATGGAAGGCAATTGGAATGCAGGCAGATCCAGTATATCCATATTGATGCATAATGGTATGGGCTTTATTTTTTTGCACTCCCAATATGTCGAGGGTCTCCCAAATGGCATTAATATTAATTTGTGTCATTAAAAATTGATCTACTTCATTAATATTAATTTTCATTTGTGAAGCAATCTCATTAGCAAGACTACTCCACATTTGAGGGTTTAATTCAGAAGGAAATCTCTTAACAAATTTCAGCAAATGGTCTTTATTCAAAAGTACATCTTTAGTTAAAGGCTGCTTGGTTCCTCCTGCATAAATACCCATCCATTTGGCATATTGCCCTTTAGATATTAGTTTACCTGCCTGATGCCCTTTGTTTTTCTCTTCAGTGCTTGTTAACACTACTGCTCCTGCACCATCAGCAAATAATGTCACTGTTTTTTTATCTGTTTTATCAAGATATTTACTCATCCCGTAGGCTCCTATCACTAAAGCATTTTTGACACCACCACTCCGAATAAAATGTGTTGCGGTTTCAGTAGCTGTTACAAACCCTGCACAAGCAGAATTTAAATCGAAGGTACCTGCGTTAGTTGTTCCTATGCGATGTTGTAATACAGAAGCTGTTGATGGCGAAATATATTCGGGAGTATCAGTTGCAACAATTAACAAATCGATATCCGTAGCATTCATTCCGGCGTTTTTTAAGGCCTGATTTGCTGCCTGCTCGCATAAATCTACGGTAGACTCATTTTCCGTACACCATCTTCGGTTAAAAATTTGCACATTTTCTCTTAACCAAGTATCGACATCCTCCCCTAATAATTCATTAAAATATGAGTTAGGAAAAACAGTCTCAGGAACGTACATTCCTGAGGATACTATTTTAGCATTTTTCACGTTTATTAGTTTTTAGTTCTTAGTAATTTTCTAGTCTAAATGAATTTTTGCTTCCAACACATATAGTCCCCCAGTTGGCGGAGCTGCCGTGAATTCTCGCATTTCAGTATTAAACAAGTTGGTTGCCGCGAATGAAAGTGTTAAAGTTTCGCTTAATTTATATCCAAAGTTAAGATCCATGGTTACAAAGCCACCTAAAGGACCATAATTGTATGAATCAGCACTACGTGCATTTTCTACAATAGGAACCCCACGATACGTGAATCCTGGTAACGTTTCAGATGCTATTTGAAAACTAGAAAAATAATTATATTCCTGTACCCATCTGCTAAATATAGAACCAAAGAATCGAGAACCTTTATAATTTAGCCCTAATCCTGCCTTGTTTTTTGGTGCATTAACTAAGAAATCTAAAAAATTTACCTCACCATCATTGTTGAAGTCATTATCAGTATTATCTTCATCAAAAGAATAGTCAAAATATGAGTAATTTGCCGTCATGCTTACTTTAGGCGAGACATTGTAAGTTAAACTAATATCTGTTCCATAGGTATTTACTTTTCCAAAATTAATATAAGTAGCTACTAAACCATTGTAAAATGCATAACCACTTTGAACCTCTTCTATAGGTGTATCTCCTCTATGTGTTGCTACACCAATCACGGTAACCGGACTTAAAAAGTTTTTATTAATATTATAATAAGCATTAAAATCGGCATATAGACTATTCGCTAGATTTCCTCTGTACCCTACCTCAAATGTATTTACCTTTTCTACATCTTGAGGCGCTACTTTACTTCCATCAGCTAATGTAAATCCATCTGAATTCCCTAAAATTAGTCCAGAGAATAAATCGCCATATAAATTAAGAATAGTTGGAGATGCAATTCCTTGACCATAAGTAAACCTAAAAGTACCTGAATCTCCTTTTTTCAATATTCCAAATTTAGGTATCACATTTGTACCATATACTTCATGATTATCAACCCTAGCAGCGCCGAGTAATTCAATACCATTTTCAAAAGCATAAGTTAAATGTGCATAGCCTCCGATTTGACTCACTTCAATAAAATCATTTTCATCTTCATCTAGCAAATACGATCCTTTACTGTTGGCTCTATCAAATTGCCACTGTAGTCCGGAAACGAATTCTAAGTTTCCAAAAGTATTACTGTACTGAGCTTCTGCATTCCATCTTCTAGAATCATCTTTGAACTTTGCCGCACTAGCATATGAGAATTCGCCAGAAGCTTCTTCAGGAGTCATTCCTGCATCAATCCCTCTGTAATATTGCTTTGTTCTTTCATCTATGGCATAAGTGTCATCTGTTTTACTTCCTGTATTGTAAATTTGAGCAAAGAAATTCTTGGTTTTAAATCGAAGTTGAAAAAAGCTAATCTTCCAATCAACAATCTGATTTCTTCCCACGTTTGTTGGTGATAAGTATGTACTATTACTATGCCCGAATGTTGCAATAATATCTGTTCCCTTTTTTGGAGTAAAATAAGCGCTTGCTTCTGTTTTAAAAAATTCAACTTTATTATCTAAATCGAATTCTTCATAACCTTCTTTAACGCCGTCAGTACCAGGATCACCATTCGCATCTTTCCTGTCAATATATACTGAATCAGCATATTTAAATTCAGTTGCTCGTGTATATTCACCTGTAGCCTTTATAGCCCATTTCTCATTCAATTTTTTTGCATAACGTAATCTACCAGAATAAAACCCTTTACCATCACTATTAACACCTAAATTAGTTGCAATAGTCGTTCCTTGGTATTTACGAGGATCTTTTGTAATGGTATTGATTAAACCATTGTGTGCATTAGGCCCATACAATGTTGCATTAGGACCTAATATAACTTCAATCTGTTCTGTATCTTCTTTTATTGTTGTTGTTAAAGGCCCCATTGGTAAACCTGTGGCAACTAGCGTTGAAAATCTATTATCTACTACTTGTAAATTCTTAGAATTAAAGTTTGAATTAAACCCTCTAATATTAAAGGCTGGTGTAGCAATGCCCGCCCTGAAATAGTCTATTCCTTTTTTTCTTGCTATCAATTCTGCGGGGTTTCCAGCATATTCTTGAATTTCTCTAGAGCTTATTGCTACTACCGTTGATGGTGAGTCTGTAATTTTTTCCGATTTTTTTGAACCAGAAACAATCATAATCTCACCCAAAGCTACTCCAGGATTTAATAAAATATCTAAAGTAACACTTTCGTTTTCAATAGTTACTGACTGTGAACTTGAAGAATACCCAACGTATGATGCTACGATAGTATATGTACCGGGTGGTAATTCCAATTTATAAGTACCATCGAAATCTGAAGTAGTCCCAGTACCAGTCTCTGTAGCATAAATACTTGCTCCAGCTAGCGGGTTAGCTTCATCATCTGTTACAATTCCTTTTACAAAACTTTTTTGTGCACTCATACTAAGTACGCTAAGAAGCAATAATGTTGTTACAATAAAATTTTTCATGATGTAATGTTTAAGTTAGATTAGTTAAATTTTTGTTTCAATTATTAAGATCTCTAATTAGAGATTTATTTATAATATCATTTCTGTCCCATTGTACAAAATGACCTGCATTTTCAACGATTTCAACAACTACGTTTGGGTAATCTTTTTTTAGTTTATTTACTAGATCCTCTAGAGATAATTTGGGGTGCAATATTTTATTGGGAATGAGCAAAT
>CAXBID010000269.1:0-5350 GCA_963975495.1 uncultured Flavobacteriaceae bacterium
GCATCATATTATGCAGTTCATAATGATCCTGAAACTATAAAAGGTATCGAGAGTATTGGTGAAAACGGCCTCATTATTTACTTAGTAATTATTGTGGTTTTATCTATTTTACTTATTGTTGTTTTTTGGTTTTTTTATAAGCTTATTTATGGTTTACTACTAAAACGTTTAAACAGAAATTATAAAGAATTAAAAAAGTTAGAGGTTTAAAATAATTTGGGCATCCCGATAGCTATCCGGGGAAAATAAGCTATTTAGTTTACAGTATTCAGTCGCAGTTTGCAGTGGTTTACGTTTTTAAAATTTGGCTTTTAGACTTCATTTTGATGTTTATTTTTGGGCGTTACCCTATCGGGTCGGGCTTTCCATTACAATCTTTCTTGTGCTGAACTTGTTTCAGTATCTCATCAAAGTTTTCTAAATATTAAGAACAGTCTGTAAAGCTATATAATAGCTCAGCACAAAAAAGGATTTCCACTGCAATCCCTAACGCAAAAACCCGCTTACTTCAATCACATCACTAGGTTTCATAGTATTTAAATGAATAGTGCCTACCCTAACACGAACTAATCGTAATGTCGGAAAACCAACTGCTGACGTCATTTTTCTAACTTGACGAAATTTACCTTCGGTTAAAATTATGGATACCCAACTCGTTGGCCCATGCCTGTCATCGCGTATTTTTTGAATGGATTTTGGTGTACTCGGAATTTCCTCTAACTTATAAACTTTACAGGGTTTTGTTTGATATTTTCTACCTTCAAAACCAATTTCAACACCTTGTTTTAAATCGTTTATCGCTTTTGCGGAAATATCGCCATCTACTTGTGCATAATATTCTTTTTCAACCTTTTTGCTGTTTACGAAATCGCTCATTTTGCCATCTGTAGTAAGCAATAACAAGCCTTCCGATTTTTCATCCAAACGCCCAATAGCCATAATACCTTCGGGAAAATCATGTAATTCACCTAAAAATCGCTTCTTTTTTTGTTGTTTGGAATTGCTTTGAAACTGACTTAAATACCCATAGGGTTTGTAGATAATAAAATGGCTATGTTCGTTTTCGGACAAAATTATATGTAATATTTAATCTAATAAAATCTAATGTGTCATGTCGAATGCGGTACGATTGAGACATCACATATCATATCGTTTTTCATTAATTATATGATTTCTCCTTGCAGTCAAAATGACAATATATTTTAAATATCTCCATTTAAAATACTATAAACTAGTTCTTTCGTTGGTTTCTGTCCGTTTATTTTAGCTCTAACAATGTCAAAAGTCATTTTAAAATCACAGCCCGATTTATAATTGCTACAGCCATAAGCTGCTTTACCTTTTATAACAGTTCCTTTTTTACATTTCGGACAGGTTAGGTATTCAGACCTGTCAGGTTTTTGAAACCTGACAGGCCTATCGGTTTTAGGTTCTAATTTTAGTTTGAAATCCGCATCAAACCTGAGCAAACCTTCAACCGTTCCCGAATCGGTTTTAAACCCTTTTAAATTCACCGTACTCCCTTTTTGTAGCAAACGAATAAACTGTTTTTCAGAAATCTTTTTGTTGCCAAAACTAAACGGCAAAACAAAATTACAACCTGATTTAAATGCGCTACATCCAAAAGCTGACTTTCCTTTTAGTAACGTTCCTTTTTTACATTTAGGGCATTTTTCCGCAGTAATACCCGCTATTTGTTTTTGAGTTTCTTTTTTCTTTCTACTTTTTAAAACGGTAGCTTGCGAAATATTAGCACGTTTGGTTTCACTTCGTACTTCATAAACCAAAGCATCCACCATGCGTTTCATATTTTTAATAAATGCGCTGGCACTATATTCGCCTTTTTCGATATCCTTTAATTGCTTTTCCCAAGACCCCGTAAGTTCTGCCGATTTTAATAATTCATTTTGAATCGTATCAATAAGTTGAATGCCTGTAACCGTTGGCAATACTTGTTTTTTATTACGTTTTATATACTGACGTTTGAAAAGGGTTTCTATAATATTGGCACGTGTTGAGGGACGTCCAATACCATTTTCTTTCATTAAATCGCGTAACTCATCATCATCAACTTGTTTTCCTGCCGTTTCCATAGCGCGTAACAAAGAGGCTTCCGTAAACTGATTGGGCGGTTTGGTTTCCTTCTCTAAAAAAGAAGGTTCGTGCGGGCCTTTTTCGCCTTTTACAAAAGTTGGCAAAATCCCTGATTCCTTTTCTTTTTTATCTGGATTTTCAAATACTATACGCCAACCTTTTTCTAATATTTCTTTACCTGTAGTTTTAAAAACTACTTTAGCGGCACTTCCTAAAACGGTGGTATTTGCAACGGTACAATCATCATAAAAAACAGCAATAAATCGTTTTACAATAATGTCGAAAACCTGTTGTTGGTTGTATTGCAAATTAGTTTGCATGCCGGTTGGAATAATAGCATGGTGATCGGTCACTTTTTTATCGTTAAAAACCTTAGTTGATTTTTTAATTTTCTTTCCTAAAAGAGGCTGTGTTAACTTTGAATAATTGGTTAGCTTTTGAAGAATACCGGCTACTTTCGGATACACATCATTCGGTAAAAATGTGGTATCAACTCGTGGATAGGTTACTACTTTACGTTCGTACAATACTTGAACTATTTTTAAAGTTTCATCTGCCGAAAATCCAAACTTGGTGTTACAATACACTTGTAATCCTGTTAAATCGAATAATTTTGGCGCATATTCCTTACCTTTCTTTTTAGTTATAGATTCTATTTGAAAATCGCTTTCTTTTACTTTATTTGCTAAAGCTTCACCATCTTCTTTTTTCAAGAAACGTCCATCTTCATAACTGAATAAGGTGTCTCGATATAAAGTCTGCAATTCCCAATAGGGTTGCGGTTTAAAGTTTTCAATGGCTGCAAAACGGTTTACAACCATGGCTAAAGTTGGTGTTTGCACTCGACCAACCGATAATACTTGTTTATATCCACCGTGTTTAACCGTAAACAATCTGGTGGCGTTTATGCCCAAAAGCCAGTCACCAATCGCTCTTGAAAATCCTGCGTAATATAAATTATCGTAATCTTTTGAAGACTTTAAATTTTGAAAACCTTCTTTTATGGCTTCAGTGGTTAATGAAGAAATCCAAAGTCGTTTTACTTCGCCTTTGTAGTTGGCTTCATTCATCACCCAGCGTTGAATCAATTCTCCTTCTTGCCCCGCATCCCCGCAGTTTATAACTACTTCGGCTTTGTCAAATAAACGTTTTACTATTTTAAATTGTTTTTGTATCCCTGAATTTGTAACCACTTTGGTTTCAAATTTTTCGGGTAGCATAGGTAAGTTATTTAAATCCCAACTTTTCCAATAGGGTTTATAATCTGCTGGTTCTTTTAACGTACATAGATGACCAAATGTATAAGTTACCGCATAACCATTACCTTCAAAATAGCCATCATGCTTGGTATTTGCACCTAATACAGAAGCAATTTCTCGGGCAACGCTAGGTTTTTCGGCAATACAGACCTTCATTTATTTTACGTTTAATACGACCTGCAAAATAGAAATTTAGAATATAATTTTGAAGTGGAGTTGTTAGGAGTTATTAACTGATTTTTGATTGTGGAGAATTTTATGATTGCTTTTTTATCTAAGTTTTTTGTTGGCAAATCGGTTTTTAATTAAGTAATTTATATTTTTCTAATTTAATCAAAATTTTATTTTATGTTAGATAGTTTTAAAAATTCAGATTTAAGAATATTAAATAAATACACTCCAAATTACATAATTTCTTTACCTTATCTTAATGATGATTCAATTGAAATAAATAATTGTATTTGTGTTTTCTATTCTGTCATACATGCTCCAAAAATTGAATTTAAAAGGGTCTACTTTGATGCCCGTTTTTATAGAAAGCTAACCAAAAACGATTTAAACTTAAAAAAGGAAAATAAAAAAGGGTTTTCTCCAAATGGTGCTTTTATAATCAAAGTTTCAGAATCCGATAGCGAGGCAGTAATCCAAGATATAGAGAATTCAAACTCTTACTTTGATAATTTTAGTGATTTTATTTAGATTTTAGGTGGTTTCTCAAAACTAATTCCACTTAAATAGCAGTCCTTTTTTAACTTTCTTTCTAATGGTTGTAAAAACAGTTCAATTTCTCCATATCTTAATCCCGTTAAGTTCAGATGAGCTCATATAAGAGCTTTCAAACGCTAGCGCAAGCATCTTGCTTGTGCCGCTAAACAAAAAAATTAGAGAAGGATTGTTATTTATTTTAATTTCTTTCTTTTGAAGTTACTTTCAAATAACTTTTATTGACTAGGTTTTGCTTTGTGGCTTTTCATCTACATTGGTTCACGAGCAGGATGCTCGCGCTAGCTGGGAATTTCTTTTATATAATCGATAAAATTCTGCTCCAATAATTTTCTCATCGAAACTCATATTGTGAGCAATCAAAATATTGGTTTCTTTTAGCTTATTTTCAAATTCACACAGAACCTTCACCAAATCTTCTCCATCAACATAGGCTTTTTCTGTAGTAATTCCATGGACATTTGAAGCTTCTTTGGGTATTATAAAATTATCAGGTTTAATAATTACTCCTTTTGATTCTTTTAAATATCCTTTTTCGTCATATAATTGCCAAGCAAGTTGAACTAATCTTGGCCAATTTTGAATATCTGAAATTGGTGCTTTCCAATTTTTTGGCACTCCTGTTGTTTCGGTGTCGAAAAAAAGCAGGTAATTATTTTTTCTTATAAAGAAGTTAGGGATTTTTTCAATTTCTTTTTTCGCTGGCTCGTAACCAGACTCTAAACTTTTTAAGATGTCTATTTTATACTCATTCATATTCCCAAGATTCTTTTCGCAAATACCTTTTTTGTAATAAAATATTGAATGAGGAATCATTTTTAAACAAATCGTAAAGTATTTTTTAGCTAAAACAAAATCCTTTCTGTTAAATAGATTATTTGCCATAGCTTGGTAGGCAATCAAATCGTTTTTGTTTAACTCAACCATTTTATTGTAACAAATTAGAGCACTAGTATTCTCATTTAATTTTTCATAAAGTTTACCCTTTAATAAGTAAGCTTTTCTGACTTTTTTTATTTCCAAAGCTTTATTTACAAATTCAATTGCTTTGTCATTCTTTTTTTGTTTCATAAAAAACATTCGGCTAATCCGAATAAACTATCATAGTTATTTGGATTAAAGGATAGGCACTTTTTAAAATCAATAATGGCTTCTTTATGTAGCTCTTTTTTTTGTTTTACAATACCTATTATTGAATATGCTCTTTCTTCATCTGTATTTATACTCATGCCATCTTAAAACCCGAAAAATCCGGATCGATTATATGAAAATTG
>CAXBID010000270.1:0-5346 GCA_963975495.1 uncultured Flavobacteriaceae bacterium
TGGTCAGAAATGGCTATCCTTTTTTTTTGTATATTTACTTTTATAAAAAACAAAATTAAATACGTTATATAGATATGATTAAATTAACAATTCCAACATCACTAAAAGATATAACCTTAAGGGATTACAAAAAATTCTTAGATGCTGAAAAGGAAAACAAAGATGACAGATTTCTAAATGCTAAACTGATACATATATTTTGCAAAATCAGTCTTGAAAAAGTTATGCTTTTAGAGTTAAAGGATGCAGAAGATATTGTAAAAACAATAAGTGATATGTTTAACGAAAAACCTGCATTGGTTAAAAAGTTTAAAATAGGAAAAACTGAATACGGTTTTCATCCTGAATTAGATTCATTAACTTTAGGTGAATACATTGACCTTGACACTTTTATAGGTGATTGGGATAATATGGAAAAAGCAATGAATGTGCTTTATAGACCTATTTTAGTAAGCGTAAAAGAAAGATATTCTATTGATGAATATAATGTAGATAATTTTGCTGATGCTTTGGATATGCCGATGGATGCTGTTATGAGTTCGATTTTTTTTTTGTGGAATTTAGGGCTAGAATTATCGAAAGTTATGACGAATTATTTGGACAGTCAGGAAACGGAACTCTTGACGCAGCATCTCAGTTCACAAAAAAATGGAGTTGGTACGGAACAATTTTTGCACTCGCTCAAGGCGACCTTAGACGATTTCAAGATATCACTAAATTAAGTATGCACGAATGTTTTATGATGCTTTCATTTATGAAAGACAAGGCAGATGTGGATGGAAAAGAAATTAAAAAGAAATTTTAAAAAATGGCAAACGAGGGCGTAAGAGGTTTTTATCAATTAACAGAAACTATTAAAGAAGAACTTTTAAGGGACATCAATATCAATACTGTTACAACGGGTGACATTACAGATGTTAATTTAAACAAGCAGGATATGTTCCCACTAGGGCATATTATAATTAATAGCGTAACTGACGATGAAAATGTTTTGAATTTTAATATAAGTATTTTGGCTTGTGATATTGTAGACCAAAGTAAAGAACTAACGGTTGACAGGTTCGTTGGCAATAATAATGTTCAAGATATCCTTAACACACAATTGGCTGTCTTAAACCGTCTTATTCAGCGTTTAAGAAAGGGAACTCTTTACACAGAGATGTATCAATTAAACGGAAGCCCAAGTTTAAGCCCTTTTTATGACAGATTTGAAAACCAATTAGCAGGTTGGACTGCAACAATGGATATACAGATTTATAATGATATTTATATTTGCTAAATGAACAACGAATTATTAGAAAAAGTTTTAAATAATTTTGCATCTGAAGTGATTTCAAATGCTAAAAAAAATCTAGTAGACGAGAAAAAAAGCAGAGGTGATTTATATAACACTTTACAATATGATGTTAATGTATCAAAAAATTTATTTTTAGTTGATTTTTTAATGGAACCGTATGGTGGTTTTGTGGATAAAGGGGTACGAGGTAAAACCTCAACATATCCTGAAACACAAGCAGCATTGTCAAAATTTCAATACGGAAGTGGTACAGGACCAAAAGGTGGTTTAACGAAAGGAATACAGAATTGGCTAGGTAAGAAAAAATTTCAATGGCGTGATAAAGATACGGGCAGATTTTTAAGCTATGAAACTATGAGTTTTTTAATAGCAAGAAGTATCTATAACAAAGGAATAAAAGCAACGATGTTTTTCTCAAAACCTTATGAACAATTAATAAAAGGATTAGATTCTAAAATTGAAAATGCTTTCTTTTTAGATATAGAAAATGCAATAATACTAGGAACAAAAAAATAAAAAATGGAAATAATAAATGCAAGAAGTCCAAAATTCGTTTCAATATCAAACTCAGCAATATCGTATGCTACTTGTGAGATAGGCATTTGGTCAGGTACATATCCTGCAAGTGTACCCTTTGATTATAGCTTAAGAAAAAATACAATCGGAAGCAACACGCAAGTTAGTTTTGAAATATCTGAATTAATCAGGGATTTTTTAGAGGTTACATTTGACGGAGATTATGAAACGAGTGCTGAATCTAATACGGCTTGTAAGTGGGTTAATGTTTTTCTAAAGGCATATAATGTTAGCGGTTCTCAAGTTGGCACAACCGATGGCAGAACTTACTTAGCTTTAGATGCTTATGGATATTTTGAACAAGGAAGCGATTTCACAATGGAAAATAGTGCTTTATTTAATAGTAAAGGAGATATTTTTTTACCTGAATTTGGAGATTCTCAAATTGCAATATACACAGGAAACAACCCCGTTGTAAAACTTATAAATTCATCAAATGGAGTTGCAAGAACATATACATTTACACAAAGCAATTCAAGTTATGAGCAGATAAAATATGTTTCTTTGTTCCCTGAATTGATTACAAATTTAGGTTTTGATACGGCTACTGATTGGAGTATTGCAAGTACGGATGCAATTGAAAATGGCATACTTTATATGAACGGTGCTAATTTCTCAAGAGTACCAACGACATTTACAGCTTATATTGGTGTTAGTTATATAATACGTTTCGAGGTTTTAGAAAGGTCTGCAGGCGGTATTGCTTTCTTTAAGACAGGCGGAATAAGGGTTACAGATTATATAAATACTACGGGAAAATACTCTTTTCAGTTTACACAAACATCAACGGGGCAAGTTTCTTTTTTCTCTAACAATGGATTTGTTGGAGCAATTGACAATGTTTCTGTGGTTGAAACTACAAGTGTAGCTAAGGTAAATGTTACAAATGACATTCAAGATGTACCTCAGATAGTAGACGTAAAACAAGTTGAAGAATGTAAATACGAACCACACAAAATTACCTTTGTTAATAAAAATGGAGTTTTAGAAGATATGTACTTTTTCAAAACAGTTAACAATAGTATGGCAACCAAAAGAGAAAGCTATAATGCTAACACTATTAATTCAAATTTAACATATAGTGTCAACGAGCATAATAAAAGAGAATTTAATATTACAGCAAATAGTTCTACTAAATTGTCAAGTGGGTTTTTGAATGAATCTACAAACGAGAGATTTAAGCAATTATTATTAAGCGAAAAGGTTTGGATAACAAGAACTTTTGAGAATGATGAATTGGTATTACCTTTGAATATAAAGACAAGTAGTATAGCTTACAAGACATCATTAAATAATAGGTTAGTAGAATATACGATAGAATTTATAGATTCTTATAACGCAATAAATAACATCAGATAAATGCAAAAAATACAACTATATATTGAAGGTGAAAGAGTTGATTTATTCAAAGATGAAAGCGTTACCATAACTCAATCCATAAAAAATGTTAGTGATATTGACAAGATATTTACTGCATTTTCAAGGACGTTCAGTTTACCTGCCTCAAAAATAAATAACCAAATTTTTAAGCATTATTATAATTACGACATTACAAATGGTTTTGATGCAAGAATAAGAAAAACAGCAAATATAGAATTAAATGATTTAGCTTTTAATGATGGGCTAATTAAGTTAGAGGGAGTTGATTTAAAGAACAATTTACCTCACACTTATAGGATAACGTTCTTCGGAAGTACTGCGACCTTAAAAGAGGTTTTAGGAGACGATACATTATCAGGTTTAACAAGTCTAACAAATCTGAATAGAACGTATGATGCAGCAAGTGTAAAAAATGGCTTACAAGATGACCCAACTACAAATGATATTGTTGTACCTTTAATTACTCATACAGAAAGATTAATTTATGATAGTGGAAGACCTAATGTGGCAGGTAATTTAGCCCCTATAAGTGGCGATTTTACAGGTGTTTTATATACTGAATTAAAGTATGCAATTAGAGTGCATTCAATAATACAAGCAATAGAAGATAAATACCCTAGTATTTCATTTAGCGATGATTTTTTCAACACTACTAATCAGCCTTATTATGGTTTATTTATGTGGTTGTCAAGAAAATTAGGAGACGTATTAACTACAAGTGATTTACCTGATAAATTTATAACAGGTTTTCCAAACGGGATTGATGCTGACACTAATTCAACAATGCAAAATAATGTTTTGTCTTTGAGTTTTGTACCTACTCCAAATGAGACGGGCGGACCTCAAGGTTATGCAAGTATATATATTACAAGCAGGTCTAATACCACAAATTTGTACAGAATATCTATTCAAAGAAATGGCGTAGAAGTTGCAAATAGTGGTGACATTACATTTGGTGGTGCAATAAATACAGTTGTGGGATTTAACAATGTAACAGCAAGTGCATCTTACACCGTATATGTTGAATCTGAATTTGATATTAATTTTGGCTTTATTGAATTTAGCGTTATTAGAAGTCCACCATTTGTATTCTTACCAATAGCCTCATATAGGATTACAAATTTTATATATAGACCTTCTATTGAATTTGATATTACTCAACAAATTCCAAGTATGACAGTTGTGGATTTTTTAAGTGGAATATTTAGATTTTTTAATTTAGTCGCTTTTATTGAAAGAAATAAAACTGAGATAGTTGTGAAAACTTTGGACGATTTTTATGACAATCCTACTCCTGAATCACCTTACGATATCACCAAATATATAGATGTTAGCAACAGTCAAGTAAATACTGTTTTACCATACAGAAGAATTAATTTACAACACGAAGATACAAAGTCTTTTTTAGCTGAAAAACACACGCAGTTATTCGGTCAAACTTGGGGCAAAGCAGAGTACGATGCAGGTGATAATTTAGACGGTAGTATTTATAATATAAAGACACCGTTTGCTCAAATGAAATACGAGAGATTAATTGATGCAGATACAGCTGTAAATACAACTGTGCAATGGGGTTGGATGGTTGACGATAATTCAGAACCGATGCTTGGTTTACCTTTGATGTTTTACCCTATAAGAATAACAAGTGGCTCTCAAATCAGTTTTTTAAGTACTGCTACATCTGCAACTTTTATAACCACGTATGTTATACCATCAAATAGCGTTGCTTTAGATTCAACAGTAAGCTCGTTTAATATGAATTTTAGCTTTGAGCAAAATGAATGGGGTGCAATAGAGAATCCTGCCGATACAGGTTTTACAAATACCTTATTTGAAGCATATTACAAAAACTATATTACAAGTGGATTTGACCAATCAAATAGGCTTACAAAAATAAGTGCATATTTACCTCTTAGAATATTATTAAATTACAGTTTGGCAGATAGGCTTATTATTCACGATAGACAATTTAAAATCAATTCAATAACAACTAATTTTAAAACAGGAAAATCTGACATAGAATTACTAAACGATATATTATGATAAAAAACATTTTAGAATTGCTTGAAATAGCAAAAGGAGATACTGAAAAT
>CAXBID010000271.1:0-5345 GCA_963975495.1 uncultured Flavobacteriaceae bacterium
GCTTATTGATAAAAAAAAGCAAATTCGAGGGTTTTATGATGGTACCAAATCTGAAGATATTGATAGGCTTTTAGCTGATATTAAACACCTGAAAAAAGAATACACTAGATAGTTTTCTGGCGACTTTTTTTACACCGAAATTTTAAAGCAAGAGAATAATTAGTCCTTATTAAAAGTATTGCACTTAGAAAAAAGGTTACTGTTTTAGAATTTAAAACGTGTTTTGGCGGATAGTTGCGTTAGGGATTGTAGTGGAAATCCTTTTTTGTGCTTATCTATATGTTTGATTTTAACCTAATGTATAATATATAGAAATTATTTGATGAGATACTAAAACCATTTCAGCACAAAAAAGATTGAAACGGAAAGCCCGACCCGATAGGGTAACGCCCAAAAAGAAAAAAAGAAAAAATGAGATACTGAAACAAGTTCAGTATGACTATCGTCAAATACCTAAAATCATTTTTGCTATCCAGAAATAGAGTAGAATCCCCAATATATCGTTGCTTGTAGTGATAAATGGTCCTGTGGCAATGGCTGGGTCTATACCGCGTTTATCTAAAAACAAGGGTACGAATGTGCCTATAAGTCCTGCGATAATGATAACGGCGACTAAAGACACGGATATGGCTAAGGCTTTATCTATTTCGCCTTTGTATAACCAAACGAAAAGAAACAGGAAAATAGCCAGAATGACACCATTAAGTGCTGCGAGTAACATTTCTTTTATTAAGCGACTATTGACACTTCCTTTTACATCATCGTTGGCTAAACCTTGCACAATAATGGCACTAGACTGTACGCCAACATTACCAGCCATGGCGGCTATAAGTGGTGTGAAAAAGAATAATACGGCGTATTTATTGAATGCTTCTTGAAAGCCTTCCATGATAATAAATGCGCCTATACCACCCAATAAGCCCAAAAACAACCAAGGTAATCGTGCTTTTGTGAGTTCCAAAATACTGTCATCTGCTTCAACATCACCTGTTAAACCTGCTGCCATTTGATAATCTCTTTCGGCTTCTTCTTTTAAAACATCTACAATATCATCAATAGTAATTCTTCCTAAAAGAATTTTGTTTTCATCCAAAACTGGTATGGCTTCTAAATCGTATTTTGCCATCACTCTTGCAACTTCCTCTACATCGTCATTAACATTTACATAATCAACATTAACCTTAACCAAATCTGCTATTTTTTGCTCACTTTTAGCAACAATTAAATCTTTTAAAGACAGCCTACCAATAAGTTTTTCTTCCTTATTTACAACATAAATAGAGTGTACCCGCGTTACTTCTTTGGCTTGACCACGAATTCTGCGCATGCAACCAGCAACCGTCCAAGTTTCATAAACTTTAACAAGCTCTTTTGCCATGAGTCCACCAGCAGTATCTTCATCATAAGCAAGAAGTTCGGTGATTTCAGCTTTATGCTCTTCGTCTTCAATTTGATCTATTACGGCTTGTTGGCGTTCTTCGGATAGTTCTGAAATAATATCGGCAGCATCATCGGTATCTAATTCTTCAATTTCCTCAGCAATTTCTTTGGCTGAAAGATTTTTTAAAACCTTTTCCCGATTGTCCTCATCCATTTCCATGAGGATGTCTGAAGTCGTTTCAGAATCCAAAAGCTTGATAACATACATGGACTCTTCTAGATTCAATTCATCTAGAATTTCGGCTATATCAGCATAATGAAACTCATCTAGTAGCTTTTTAAGTTCTTTATCGTTTTGTGCTTCAATAAGTTGCTCTACTTGCTCAATAAGTTCATCCGTGAGTTGAAATTGTATGTTTTCTGTTTCTTCCAATATTTTAATATATAGACACTTCGCTAAGCTTTCGCTTGGGTACTTTCAATAAAAATACATTTTTATTTCAGTAGTGCTCAGTGTCACATTAAGTTTATTATTCCATATCCTTTTCAATTAATTGCGTGAGCCCAATAAACTCTTGAACACTTAATTGTTCCGGACGTTTGCCAAATATACTATTTGCTTTTAAATTATCAGATAAATTGAATGTTTTTAAACTGTTACGAATAGTTTTACGGCGTTGTTGAAATGCCATCTTTACTGTTTTGAAGAATAATTTTTCATCGCAAGGCAAAGAATAGTCAGCTTTTCGTGTTAGTCTTAAAACACCAGAATCTACTTTTGGGGGTGGATTAAAAACATTTGGTGGCACGGTAAATAAGTATTCGGCGTTATAAAATGCTTGAACTAACACCGACATAATTCCATATACTTTACTGCCTTCTTTTGAGCAAATACGTTGTGCCACTTCTTTTTGAAACATCCCTGAAAACTCAGGAATTTGATTGCGCATCTCTAAAGTTTTAAAAACAATTTGTGTGGAAATATTATAGGGGAAATTACCAATTATACTAAAAGTTTCACCTTTAAATATTTCATTTAAATCGAATTTTAAAAAGTCTTTCTCAATAATTCTAGGAGCTAGATTTAAATAATTGGCTTGCAAATAGTCAACTGATTCTGTATCAATTTCAATAACATATGTGGTGATATCTTTTTTGAGCAAATACTTAGTGAGCACGCCCATACCTGGGCCAATTTCTAAAACATTTTTATACCCTTTTAAGGTTAATGAATCGGCTATTTTTTCCGCAACAGATTCATCATTTAAAAAATGCTGCCCTAAATATTTTTTTGCTTTTACTTGATGTTGATTGGGTTTGTATGCCACGAATTAATGAGTGTTTAAGAGGTTTGAATACGAATATATTAAATATTGACTCGTAAAGATGCTGAGGCGCAAAGTTTGATTGGGATAATAGAGCTCTAGTTTTCTGTTTCAAGACCTGTCAGGTTTTAAAAACCTGACAGGTCTGTTATTCAAATTACTTAAAATTAACGGTATACTCATCAATAATTTGAAGCTCGGTTCTAAAAGCCAACATTTTATCGGCAAATTTTTTCAAACCTTCTTGTCTTAATCTATCCGCGTCTTCTTTATAATAAGCATCTAAAGCTTCACGTGAATATGAGCGGTATTGAATGGAATAAGTGAGTCCGCCCATATCTTCTTCAACTAAAACCTTGGTTAAAGTTGCTTTGTCGAATTTACCCGTGCCTAAAACTTGTGGAATATGTTCTTTAATCCAGGTTAGCCATTCGTCGTGAATGCTTTCATCTATGTTTACGGTGACGTTGTATATTATCATGATTCTTTGGCTGTGGATTCCTGCATTCGCAGGAATGACAAATTTAGTTTATAGCATCTCCCCTTAAAGCACGATATCTTTTTCTGGCTTCAACAAAATAAATACTATCGGCATGGTTAAAAATGATTTGCTCGAATAGATCTTTAGCTTTTTCAGGTTCATTAAAATGTTTTTCGTAAATATCTGCTTGCTTAAAAAGTGCATCATCAATTAAAATACCATCCCTATAATTTGCAATAATAGATTCATAATTGGCTTGTGCTTTTTCAAACAGTTGTTTGCTTTCAAATAACTGAGCTTGTTTATACAAAGATTGGGCTACGATGGGTTCGGTTTTATGTTCTTCAATAATTTTATTCAGCACATTAATAGCTTCATCGTTTCTATTTTGAAAAGCTAATAAATCTGCTTTGGCGTAAAGTTTTAGTGCCGTTTGCAATGAATCTTCATATTTATTATCAGAAATAAGCAATTTTAAATCTAATGCATCATTGGCGATAAGCTGCGATGTTGACGCTTTTAAAATTTTTAATTGCGATTCTGCCCATTTAAAATCGCCTTTATAATAACTTGCTTTTGCTACTTTATAACGTGCTTCTTGTGAAATAGTGCTATTTTTTAAATTCCGTTGAATTTGTGTGTAATAGATTAAAGCTTGATTGAATTGTTCTTGTAAAACCAAAATATCGCCCAATTCTAATTTTACCTCAGCTTTTTGCAATTCGGTTAAAGGCAATTTTAAAGTATCTTCTAAAAAGGCCTTTGCCTTATCGGTTTCATTCATAAAAAATGCCAAAAAATGCCCGTATGAAATTTGAAGATTAAGTGTTTGGGAAAAGGTGCCAAACTCTTTAAACAAGGCTAAGTATTTTGAATTGATACTGCTATAATTCTCCTTTAATCCTTCTTTAATTTCTATTTGCAATACATTGTAATGCGCATTTAATAAAGTATCTAAATCTTGGGCCGTGTCAATTATAAAAGTGTAAATCGCTTTAGCGGTTTCGTTATCATCGTCATTTAATGCAATGCCAGCTAAATCTTCAATTCTGCTTAAACTTTCTGGCTGCCTATTAAAAATCGCTTTTTCTTGAATAAAGGCCTTTTTAAAATCTTTTTGCTGAATAAATAACCAACTCAATATGTCGTTCCAAAGTAAGTTTGGCTCTTGCTGAATTTTTTTGAGCAGAATTTTTCTGAATAAAATATTGTTCTCGCTTGTACCATTTTCACTTATAAAATCATTTATATAACGTTTAATAGTGGGTAATGAAACAGGATTTATTTCTACAAAATCAATATAGCCTATAAACATTTTTTCTATATCTCCTTGCTCACCGTATAATTGTGCTAATTGCAAATTAAAATTATAATCGGGTTTAAGCTGCATCGCCTTTTCATAAGCTATAACGGCCTCATTTAAAAGCGAGTGATTTTGAAAACTTCTTGCAACGGTAAATACGTTACTTGGATTTACATCTATACTGGCAATAGCCTTATTGTAATATAAATTAGCATTTTCAACATCATTTTTCAATTGATAATTGTATCCTAACTCAACAAAAAAGCCAGGGTATTTAAAACGCTCCAATAACTTTAATAAAAAAGTTTCGGCTTCATTATATTGCTCTAATTGTTGATGTGTTTCTATTATATGTGTGATGTAATTAGGGTTTGATGGCGATTTAGCATACAACTTTTTATATTCGAATAATGCTTTTTCAAAATCACCATTTATAAAATATTCCTTTGCAAGAATATCATCTTGTGCAAAACAATTTGTAGCTATAAAGAAGAATAAAACAAAAAGAATTCTCATACTGTAAATATAGGAAATGTAAGGTGTTGAAACTGTAAAAGTTTTTATAAAATTAATTCACTTTAAATTGTAAGATCCCGATATTTATCGGGATTAATTCAACTTACTAATTTCTCTTCGTTTAAAAAAACTTTAGAAATTAGAGTTTCATTAAAAAAAATGCCCGAATAAAATTCGGGCACTAACCAACCAAAATAAATTTTCTATTAACTAACTGTTAATTTAAAAACTGTGTAATACTCGATTGGGGACAATCTTTAGTTTTTCGCATTCACGACATGAACTATTTCCTATATTTACAGTATGAGAATTCTTTTTGTTTTATTCTTCTTTATAGCTA
>CAXBID010000272.1:0-5310 GCA_963975495.1 uncultured Flavobacteriaceae bacterium
AAAAAGGATGCCATTGCAATCCCTAACGTACTTATTGGCCAAAATCAGTAAATGACATTATCTAAATACTAATTTGCTAAAATAGTTTACCGTAACAATTGTCCCCTTGAGGGGACTTTAGGGGTGTATTAAAACAGTTTAAAAAGTTTATCATTATAAATTTATATAAAAACATAAATGCCAATAGATTCAAATACATTATTTCAAAATTATTTTTCCGACTTCAAGGATTATGACGAAGTATTAAAATCTAACATGTCCATTAATCCAAACTGGACAAAGTTACTCAATAACCTTACCCAAATGGGTACCGATAATTTATTAGCCAAACAAAACGAAATTGATTGGTTAATGGAAGAAAACGGGGTTACGTATAATGTCTATAACGATCCCAAAGGGCTGCATCGGTCATGGGATTTAAACATAGTTCCCTTTCTTATCCATCAAAAAGAATGGGAAACCATAGAAAAAGGCATCACGCAACGCGCCGAATTACTAAATCTTATTTTAAAGGATATCTATGGTAATCGTGAGCTTATAAAAAATGGTATTGTTCCGCAGGAAGTTATTTTTGCGCATCGTGGGTTTTTAAGACAGTGTGACCAAATTCAATATAAAACTTCTAAAAATCTACTGATTCATTCTGCAGATTTGGCAAGAGGACCAGACGGACGTATGTGGGTTGTGAATGATCGTACCCAAGCACCTTCTGGAATGGGTTATGCTTTAGAGAATAGATATTCTACAAGTCGAGTATTGCCAAGTATTTTTCAAGGTATTAATGTTAGGCAACCTTCTCATTTTTTCTATCAGTTTAATCAAATGCTCATTAATGCTGCACCACAAAATAAAGACAATCCTAATATTGTTATTTTAACCCCTGGTCCATTAAACGAAACCTATTTTGAACATGCTTATATGGCATCGTTTTTAGGATATCCGTTAGTTACGGGTAATGATTTGGTAGTTAGAAATGGTAAGCTTTGGATGAAAACCCTAAAACAATTGAAACAAGTTGATGTTGTTTTAAGACGTGTTGATGATGTTTTTATGGATCCGTTAGAACTTCGTGAAGATTCATATTTAGGTGTTGCAGGATTACTTGATGTCATTAGAGAACAACAAGTAGCCATTGTAAACCCTATTGGGAGTGGTATCATAGAAAATTCTGGGCTTATTCCTTTTATGAATGCCATTTGTAATTATTTCTTTAAAGAAGATTTAATTTTACCACAGATAGCGTCATGGTGGTGCGGACAGAAAAAAGAATGCGACTATGTTTTAAATCATTTAAAGGATTTAGTTGTAAAACGTATTGATCGTTCTAACAGGGAAAATATATTTTTCTGTGAATTTTTGGATGCTAAAGCCTTAGAAGCTTTAAAGAAGGAAATTCTATCAACACCCTATAAATTTGTCGCTCAAGAGAAAATATCATTTTCTACAGCTCCAGATTTTATACAAGGGTCGCTAGAACCTAGAAAGGTAGTGTGCAGAACATTCGCTATCGCTAAAAATGATACTTATAGTGTTATGCCCGGTGGTTTGGTACGTGTTGCTGCAGAACGTGAAAACTTGTTTGTTTCAAACCATCGCGGTGGCGTTAGTAAAGATTTTTGGATTGTTACTGATGAACTACAAACCAGTATTCAAAATTACTCCTGGGATAATTCTTGTAAAATTTCTAGCTCTGGTATTAATGACTTGCCAAGTAACACTGCTGAAAATTTATACTGGTCTGGTCGTTATTTAGGGCGTGCCTTAGTGACTGCAAGATACTTGCGAATGGTTCTTAATAGAATGAATCAAGAGCAATATAATAGCCGTGAATTTGAGTCTAAAAGTTTAGTGTTTCTTTATCAATCTATAACTCACATAACATCTACCTTCCCTGGTTTTGTAGGAAAAAATTCAGAAAAAACTTTAAATAATCCATTAAAGGAAATCATTTCCTTAATGATGGATGAGCAACGTTTAGGAAGTTTTGCCCAAACTATGACTAGCTTTAACAATTCATATTACTCATTACGAAGTTTATGGTCTAAAGACATGTGGCGCGTTTTTGATGGGATTAAAAAGCTATGGGGGAAATTTAAAGACGATGATAAATATTCAATAGTTGACCTCATAAAGTTATTAGACCGAATTATTACGAGGTTGATTGCTTTTATGGGACTAATTGAAGAAAGTATTCTGGTAAGTCAAGGGCTTCTTTTATATTTCATTGGTTTGCAAACCGAACAAGCTATGATGAGTATTGAAAAATACAGATCGCTTCTAGTTTTTAATTATGAGGAACATTTACAATATGAAATTCTGGAATCGCTGTTAAATAGTCATGAAAGTTTAAATATTTACAGATATAGCTACCGTTCGTATTTAAGCTTAGAAAATGTATTAAATTTAATCATACTGGATAAGGAATATGCTAAATCGTTAACCTATCAAATAAAACGTATTAAAAAAGATGTAGATAGATTACCAGAAACAGAAATGAACAATGTGGCTTCAATATGTAAAGAAAAAATTGCTGAGGCAAATTCAAAAGTTGAAGCCTTAAATATGCAAACACTTTTGGAATTAAACACCGATGGGTCTTTAAGGCAAAATCTTGATGATGCATTGGCGGAGATAAGTGATTTGCTTCATGAAACATCATTAGCCATTTCTGACACGTATTTTAATCACTCATACAAACAAAAACAGTTGGTAAATCAAAACTTCCCACTAGCATAGCATTATGTATCAAGTATCACATACAACAAGTTATCATTATGAAAGTGGCGTTAATTTTTGCCATAACATAGCCACCTTAAAACCTAAAAACATGTTAGGTCAAACTTTGGTTGATTATACTATGGAAATTAGTCCAACGCCCACTGAGATTTCAGAAAAATTAGATTTTTTTGGCAATACAGTTACCCGTTTTTCAATACAAAAGCACCATACCGAATTAAAAGTAACTGCGAAGAGTAAAATTATAAGAGATTATACTTTAGCACCTAATATTTACGAGAATATTGAAGCTAAAAACAGCACTTTAAATGACGCCTTGGTAGCATTAAAAAGTATAAGCCCAGAATTATTGGATATAAAACAATTTATATTAGAATCTATTCTTATAGCCAATATAACGTCTGAAATAAAGGCTTATGCCGAAGTATCGTTTAAACCAAACCGTCCTGTTTTTGAAGCTGCTTATGAGTTAATGCAACGTATTTATACCGAATTTGAGTTTAATACCAAAGTCACCAATGTGGCTACGCCAATACATGAGGTTATTAAGGAAAAAAAAGGAGTCTGTCAAGATTTTGCACAAATTGCTATTGCTTGTGTGCGTTCGGTTGGGTTACCAGCAAGGTATGTTAGTGGTTACATTGAAACGCTTCCGCCTCCTGGCAAAGTAAAATTAGTCGGTGTTGATGCATCCCATGCTTGGTTTTCTGTATATATCCCCAATTTTGGATGGGTAGATTTTGACCCTACAAATAATCAAATACCAAAAAACCAACATATTGTGGTGTCACACGGTCGCGATTATTATGATGTGCCGCCGTTAAAAGGTGTTATTTTTAGTGCAGGAAAAAATAAGATGAAAGTATCTGTGGATATCAGGCCTGTGGTTTAGTTTTTAAACTGGTTAGCACTGTTTTTATTTGTTATATATGTATGTTAGGTAGAATAACCACAAGGGCACGCAAACGAAACATTAAATTTTTTGGGCAATAGATAAATTAATAGCAATACACAATCATAAATCAAGTAACAACACAAACTTATTTCTTGTCATAAAATTTAAAATTTCTCCTGTTTGCTCATTCTACCTAACCCGCAAAGTATAGACTGCGCTCTGACCAACTTTTAGTATATTTAGAGATTAACTGACAACCCTTATGATAACTACTACCTAACAATGCATAAGCTTTATAGAGCGCAGCCGACAGGTTTTAACGTGTATGCTGCGCATCCACAAACCTTATACTTTGCGGGTTGGCAATAGTTGTTAATCTATTTAATCTATTTCTCTAAAAAATCTTTTTCATTTTCAGTTAATAATATTTTAACATCGTTAGTTTTTAAACTATTAGGTATATTTTGGTAAAAAGGTTTGTAGAAGTCAATATTTACTTTTTTTAATTTTTTACCTAATCTACTTTCAGTAACGAATAAACTTTGTTCAGAAATAATTTTGTCAGTATTCTTTTCAGTTTTAATTATACCATTAAGTTTTGAAATATAGTAACTTATAGAATATTTGCCGTTTTTTAATGTATTAAATGAAAGTTCCATAATGTGGCTTTCAGTCTTCTTTTTGTAAGGTATGTTGTAGATTTTTGAAATATCGTCTTCAAAATCTGTATCATAAATCATATTAAATTTTAACTGTTTTATAGCCTTATAATCTTTGTCAAATACAATTAAACTATTTTTATGATTGTAAATTATCTTTCCGTTTTGCTTCAAGGTTGCATTAAAGTAAACAGTATTTGTGTTTTCATTTTTTTGTATAGATTCTATTTCATAGTCTTCCGTTAAATTTATAAGTAATTCCAAAAGTAGGTTCAAGTGTGTGAACTGAAAAAATATTTTATTTTCAACGTATGCAGCCTTTGAACTAGCTAAAGAATTATTCAATTCTATAATTTTAGAATAATCAACCGATTCTAGATTGATAATATTTTGCTTGTCTATTGCAATATTAGTTTTGAAAAGTGAATTTTTACTGAACCATTCTAATTGTGCCTGAAATAATCTTGATAATGAATCATTAACACTAAAAGTTTCCTTATAAGTACAATTATGTATTACTGTTTTTGTTGAATATTTCTTTAAATAACTATTTTCTAAAATGTCCTTAAACTTCTGTTTTAAATCTAGGTTATAAATTACAACTTCATCTAATTGATTTGTTTTAGGAATAAGAAACAAAGTATCTTTCTGTTTAAAAAAATCAAAAGTGAATTTCTTTTCAATATAATTTATATGTGATGCAATGATTTCGTTTTCTAATAAGGGTATTTTGACTTTACCATCGGCATTAGATATACTTCCGATTTCCAAACTTGGATAAAAAACTTGGACTAAATCAATTGGTTTTTTGGAATTATTATCTAGAATAACTAATTCTTTCGACTGTGAAAAACTAGTATATGCAATGCAAAATAAAAAAGAGGTAATTAGTGTTTTCATTTATCAGTCAGTTTTCTAACAATTTTTGGTTAATTCTATTTATTTCAGACGCTTGTGGTCAATTATTGCCAACGTTGTTGTGTATGGTTAGCCCTTATGTTTGTAATAGTCAATACGAAG
>CAXBID010000273.1:0-5294 GCA_963975495.1 uncultured Flavobacteriaceae bacterium
AGTAAAACTTTCAGGCGATTTTAAATCAGCCTCAGTTACTTTTGTGTCATCTGCTTTTGTGTCATCTTCATATTCCTTTTTAAAGTCTTTTTGATGACGCTCACTAATGACTTCATCACCTTTTTCATTAATGATATAATCAGTCATTTCAGCTAAAATCTCTTTAAATTCAGCAAAGTCTTCTTTGTAAATATAAATTTTGTGTTTTTTATAATGGAACGATCCATCATCATTAGTAAATTTTTTACTTTCAGTAATAGTAAGATAATAGTCTTCAGCTTTTGTAGCTCTTACATCAAAAAAATAAGTGCGTCTTCCAGCTCTTAATACTTTTGAAAAAATCTCTTCTTTCTCCATCATATCTTTATTGTACATTATAGTTTAGAAATTTATGTTATTAACATTTGTATACCAAAAATCTAAAAAAAACCAATACTAACCAACAAATTTTGCAGTTTCTTTTTTAAATATTCATTTTTATTGAATAAAATGAAAAATATATTGAGTGATTAAAACTAGAGAAATTTAATTACCAACGTTCTCACTTAATTGTTTTAAATAAAGCTCTTTGTAGTAACCATCAACATCAATAAGTGTTTCATGATTACCTTTTTGTGCAATTTCACCATTATCTAAAACAATAATTTTATTGGCATTTTTTGCTGAAGACACCCTGTGGCTTACAATTATGGTTGTTTTTCCTTTAGACACCTTATTCAAATTTTTAAGTATTTTTTCTTCAGTTTCTGTATCTACAGCTGATAAACAATCATCAAATAACAATATTTTTGGCGATTTAATTATGGCTCTTGCAATCGATACACGTTGCTTTTGTCCGCCAGAAAGTGTAATACCGCGTTCACCTAAAACGGTATTATAACCCTTGTTAAAATCAATAATATTTTTATGTACTTGTGCGTTTTTTGCAGCTTCTATAACGTCTTCTTCAGTGGCATTTTCTTTTCCGAATTTAATATTGTTTTTAATGGAGTCAGAAAACAGAAAAGCATCTTGTGGTACGTAACCTATACTGTTTCTTAAATCATTAAGATTATGTTTGTCAATATTAATATTATTTACCTTAATTGTTCCACCATCTATGTCATAAAGTCTTCCAATTAAATCTAATACTGTCGTTTTTCCAGAGCCTGTTTTACCTAAAATAGCGAGTGTTTCCCCTTCTTTTATATTAAAACTCACATTTTTCAAGGCTTGAATATTTGTGTCGTCATAAGTAAAAGACACATTTTCAAAAGTAATATCACCAGTAACTTCAGTATGGGTGTTTACAGTGTTTTTAATCTCTGGTTCAATTTTTAAAAACTCATTTATGCGCTTTTGAGACGCTTCGGCTTGTTGCACAATTGAGGTTACCCAACCAACAGTGGCAACAGGCCAGGTAAGGAGATTTACATATATAATAAACTCTGCTATGGTTCCTAAGCTCTCAATTTCACCATTGATATACTGCATCCCTCCAACATAAATGACCAGTAAATTACTGGCGCCAATAAGAAGAATCATCATCGGAAAAAACCAAGCCTGTACTTTTGCCAAACTAAGTTGTTTCTCTTTACTTGTAAGCGCGAGTGTATTGAAATTTTTTGAAGTTAAAGGTTCAATACCATAAGCCTTAATTACCGAAATACCACTAAAAGATTCTTGTGTATAGGTTGATAATTTAGATAAATATTCTTGCACAATTGTACTTCTGCTGTGTATTTCTTTACTCAATTTATAGATGATGATAGAAAGAATGGGTAAAGGCGCAATAGTGTATAGTGCTAGTTTTGGTGCGGTGCTAAACATATAAATTAAGGCAATTACAAAAAGCGTAATGGTATTTATGCTATACATAATGGCAGGACCTGCGTACATGCGAACACGAGTCACATCTTCACTTATTCTATTCATTAAATCGCCCGTTCTATTCTTTTTATAAAAATTTAAGGATAGTTTTTGGTACTGCTCGTAAACTTCATTCTTCAAATCAAATTCTATATAACGAGAGACGTTTATAATGGTTTGTCGCATAAAAAAAGTAAGAACTCCGCCAATTATAGCAGCACCAATAATGTAAATTATAATTTGAGTAAGTTCTGCTTCAATGGTTGTTTCACTAATAATATTTCCGTTTTTATATTTTTCAACAACAACAAAAATTTCCCTTACTAAACGCGGCGTGAAAAGCAAAAATATTCGTGCAACAATAGTGATAACAATACCTGCTAAAAGATGAACTTTATATTTTAAAAAATATTTATTTAAATGTTGTAATTCTTTCATTTAAAAATGATTGGATTCCTTTTTTGAATTAATAGCGACTGCAAGAGCGCAAAGATAAAGGATTAAAACAAGAAATTTATTTGAATACCCTTATCTAACTGTTAAATAAACCCTAAACTGAACTCTTAATAATAAACCAAATTATTGATATAGTTTTTTGAAAATAGTATTACTTTTGCGCAACGAAATTATAAATATTTCGCCATTTTAAATTTAAGTTCTTTGTAATGATGCTAAACAGAAGACATATTCGTGTAAAAGTAATGCAAACCTTGTATGCCTTTAAAGGTACTGAAAGTGATGACCTTAGTAAAGACCAAAAGTTTTTGTTGTTTAGTATAGATAATATGTACAACCTGTACCTTTTATTAATGTCTTTATTTTTAGAAGTGCAAAAGCGGGCAGAGGATGATTTACAAAAAAAGCAGAAAAAACATTTAGCTACTAAAGAAGATATAAACCCAAACCGAAAGTTTGTGGAAAATAAATTGTTGCATTTGCTTAGTGAGAATTTAGAGCTCAAAAACCTATTAGAAGCCCATAAAATAAATAATTGGAATTTAGATAGCGAGTATGTTGATATTGTTTATAAAGCTATCGCTTCAAGTGATTTGTATACGGAATACATGAAAACCCGCACATCGGATTTTAGAGAAGATAAAGACTTTATAGTCGATGTTTTTAAAGATGTAATTGCGCCAAACGATAAGCTTTATGAATACATGGAAGACAAGAATTTAACTTGGTTAGATGATCTTCCAACAGTGAATACTACCATTTTAAAGTTATTGCGAAAAGTAAAACAAAACACATCAGAAAGTCACTTTACACCTAAATTATATAAAGATGCCGATGACAAACAGTTTGCCATTGATTTGTTTAAGAAGACACTTTTAAATAGAACTGCTATTAATAAAGTAATTGACGGAAAAACTGAAAATTGGGATTCTGATCGTATTGCAAATGTGGATTATGCGTTACTTCAAATGGCAATTTCCGAATTACAAAATTTCCCTTCTATTCCAGTAAAAGTTACTATTAATGAATATTTAGAAATAGCAAAAGAATATTCAACACCTAAAAGTAGCATTTTCATTAATGGTATTTTAGATAAATTGGTGAAAGAATATGAAGCTTCTGAAACATTTAAAAAAGTGGGACGCGGATTAATGTAATTGTGAATTTATGTGAGAACGGGAATCTCTAATAAATGTTTTAAATCGATGAAATAATTCCTATTTTTGCAACTTAATTGATTAAATAGTTTAAAAATGAAAAAAGTAATATTAGGATTAAGTGCTTTGTGCTTAATTGCATTTACTTCATGTAAAGAAAATGCAGCAAAAAAAATAGAAGAAGCTAATGTAGCAGCGGCAGCAGAAAGAGATGCAGTGGCATCAAAATTTCCTGTAATTGAGTTTGATAAAACGGAACATGATTTTGGGGAAATTGAAAAAAACACGCCAGTTGAAACTACCTTTTCTTATACAAACATAGGTGATGCGCCTTTAGTTATTACAGATATTAAAAGTTCTTGCGGGTGTACAGTGCCACAAGATTGGAGTAGAGAACCTTTAGCACCGGGAGAATCTGGAAAGTTTTCTGTGAAATTTAATGGTAGCGGAACTAATAAAGTATCTAAATCAATTACTGTAACTGCAAATACAGAAAAAGGTTCTGAAATAGTAAAAATTACGGCGTTTGTTAAACCAGATCCTAATTCACCGGCTACTAGTGCTAATCAAGCAGTATCTTCGCCAATAATTAATTCTGCAGCTCAAAAACCTAAATCTAGTACACAACCTGGTCATGAAGGCCATAATCACGATTAAAAATAAATAAATATTATGGGAGAAGGGATTGGTAGTTTTTTACCGTTTATATTAATGTTTGTAGTTGTGTATTTCTTTATGATTGCACCACAAATGAAACGTGCTAAAAAAGAAAAAAAGTTTAATGCCGAATTAAAAAAAGGCGATAGAGTAATTACCAAAAGCGGAATGCACGGTAAGGTATTGGAACTTAACGATAAAGATGGCAGTTGTATCATAGAAACTATGTCTGGTAAAGTGAAGTTTGAACGCTCTTCAATTTCAATGGAATTGAGTGCTAAACTTAATGCACCAGCAAAGACAAAATAAAATTATAATTTTTGCAATTGAAAAGCTTCCAAAAATGGCGGCTTTTTTTGTTTTAACCAACAACCAACAACCAACAACTAACAATTCTTATATTTATCATTTAAACCCACACCCTGTAAAATCATAGGTGTTATTTTTTCTAAACGCGTTTGTTTGGTGGCTTCACGTTTTGCAGAACTGATATACTCACAGTATTCCTTTTGTATATAAAGTGATAAATTATAAAAACTACTTTTCAAGTTACTATCTGTAGCGAAAAGTTGTTTTAATTCTTTTGGTATGACAGCTTCTTTTTTAGAGCGTTCAGGTTTAATTTCCTTACCTAATTTTTGATTTTCAATAGCTTCTTTTACATACGCTAAAACCATATTTTTATCTATTCCATTTATGGAATCAAAACGCATTTGCCTCAAGGCTTTCGTTTTGTTTTCTTGAGCGTTTACGAGTAAGTTATATTTATCCTTTAAAAACACACCATTAAAAAACCAAACTCCAAAATGGTTTTTAAAAGCACCTAAACCCAAAACATTTTTACCATTAATGGTATAAACTGGAGCACTCCATTTTATGGTTTCCTCAAGTTCTGTTGACGTTATGATATTGCGTAAAAGTTGTAATGCTTCACTAAACTGATTGTTTTCCTCAATGTATTCTTCTACGGAGTTTATTTTTTTCATTTGTTGAATTTTGAAGTTCGTTTATCGAATTTGTGTATGATTAGTGGCATGTTTAAGCACCTAATTTAGCAAATAAAAACCGAATAGAAAATCCGCGAGTCCCGACGCTTCGGGATTCGTAAGTAAGCTCAAACTAGCCATTAATTATACACGGTGTTGAACTAAACCTAAAGGTAGCTTCAAGTCCTAG
>CAXBID010000274.1:0-5293 GCA_963975495.1 uncultured Flavobacteriaceae bacterium
AATTCGGCTTATACAAAAGATCCGTTTAAAGCTATTGTAGAAGACGGAAAATTATTTGGCTTGGGCAGTAATGATGCTGGAGGCTGTTTGGTGTCGTTAATTGCGACGTTCACTTATTTTTATAATCAGAAAGATTTAAAATACAACTTAATTGTTGTCGCTTCCGCGGAAGAAGAGAGCAGTGGTCCAAACGGACTTAACAGCATGTTGAAAGTTATTCCTAAAGTAGATGTGGCCATAGTTGGAGAACCTACTTTGATGAATTTAGCGGTTGCCGAAAAAGGTTTAGTGGTTTTTGATGCGTTGGTTGAAGGCACTCCAAGTCATGCAGCACATCCAAATGATAATAATGCTATTTATAATTCAATAGAAGTGCTACAATGGTTTAAAGATTTTAAATTTGAGAAAGGCTCAGAAGCTTTAGGGGATGTAAAATTAACCGTTACACAAATTAATGCAGGTTCACAACACAATGTGGTTCCTGGTCATGTAGATTTAGTGATTGATGTACGGGTAAATGATGCTTACACCAATACTGAAATTGCAGAAATTTTACAAGAAAAAGCACCATGTACAAGCATAACACCGCGTAGTTTACGTTTAAATTCATCCTCCATTCCTGTAAATCACGATTTAGTAAAAGCGGGGATCGCCATGGGAAGAACAACTTATGGGTCGCCAACATTATCAGATCAAGCGGTATTAACCTGTCCGAGTTTAAAATTAGGCCCCGGAGATAGCACGCGCTCACATTCGGCAGATGAATTTATTTATCTAAATGAAATTGAAGAAGGTATTAAAATATATGTTGAATTGTTGAATAGGGTAATAATTCCTGCGTAGGCAGCAACCTTATTGATTGACCTGCAAGGTTTTCAAAACCTGGTAGGTCTGAAAACAATAATAAAGTATAAAAAGATTCCTGCCTTCGCGGGAATGACAATAATAACTAAAAATGAGGGTAGAGATTTCTGCCTTCGCAGAAATTTATGAAACTCTGGGACAAAGGCATATCAATCGATAAAAAAATAGAACAATTTACTGTTGGAAACGATAGGGAAATAGATATTCATATTGCCAAATACGATGTCATCGCTTCCAAGGCGCATGCTAAAATGCTTCAAAAAATAGGCATTATATCTGTTGAAGAATTAGTTGATCTTTTGAGCGGTTTAAAAGTTTTAGAAGATCAAATTGATAACGGAACCTTTGTTATTGATGCCCATTTTGAAGATGTACATTCTAAAATTGAATTTGAACTCACAAAATCTTTAGGCGAAGTCGGAAAAAAAATACACACCGCACGTTCTAGAAACGATCAGGTTTTAGTGGCGCTTAACTTATATTACAAGGACCATTTAAGTGTTGTAAAGGAAAAAACGGAAACGTTTTTTAATACTTTACTTGATTTAGCCGAAACCTATAAAGATAAAGTCTTGCCAGGCTATACACATTTACAGGTAGCAATGCCATCATCGTTCGGGTTATGGTTTTCGGCGTATGCAGAACTCATGATTGACGATGTATATTTATTGAACGCTGCTATAAAAACGGTTGACCAGAACCCCTTGGGTTCTGCAGCGGGTTATGGCAGTTCATTTCCTATTGATAGAGCATTAACCACTAAGGAAATGGGCTTCGCCACCCTAAAGTACAATGTGGTTGCAGCACAAATGGGACGTGGAAAAAACGAACGCACTATTGCTGCAGCTTTAGGTGGATTAAGCAATACATTAGCGCGTTTTGCTATGGATGTATGTTTGTATATGAGTCAGAATTTTGGGTTTATTTCTTTCCCAGATGAATTGACCACAGGCAGCAGTATTATGCCACATAAAAAAAATCCAGATGTTTTTGAATTGATAAGAGGGAAATGTAACAAAATCCAAGCCTTACAAACCGAAATGATTTTAATAACCAATAACTTACCAAGTGGTTACCACAGAGATTTTCAATTGTTGAAAGAAAATAGTATTGCAGCTTTTGAAGAGATAAAAGATATTCTGGATATTTTTAATTACTCCATTCAGCAAATTATTGTTAAGGATATAGATATTAATAGCGATTTGTATAAGTACTTATTTACAGTAGATAATATCAATACTTTGGTTGTTGAAGGACAAAGTTTTAGAGAAGCGTATCAAAAAATTGGTGGGCAAGTTCAAGATGGCACTTATAAACCTGATACATCTAAAAAACATACCCATGTTGGTAGTATTCATAATTTGTGCTTGGATAAGATTCGGGAGAAGTTTCCTGAATAAGATTTATTTGAATTTGTGAAATTTTCTACAAACTTAAGTCGTTTAACAAACGATAAAGTTCATTGAAACGGAACTTTATCATTGCGTTGGCTATAATTTGAAAAACAGAACTAGCATTGGAATTACGAAATGCAACTAACTCGGATTTAGAACTGGCTTATAGAATTGTATGCAACTCGATTAAGCCTTATGTGACAAAAATATGGGGTTGGGACGAATCATATCAGCGTGAGATTCATAAACAGAAATTTGTCGCTTCTGAAACCGAAATAATCATATACAATGAGCAAGAAATCGGAATATTAATCGTGAAAGAATCTGGCAATGAAATTTATTTACAAAGTATATTAATTGAAAAAAAATTTCAAAATTTGGGAATAGGAAGAATGATTATGGAAAGAATTATCGAAAGAGCAAATTCTGTAAAAAAACCAATTCGATTACAAGTTTTCAAGGTAAATTTAAAAGCTCAAAGATTTTATGAAAAACTGGGATTTGAGAAAATATCTGAAATGGAAAACCATATTGGAATGAAAAAAAACTGCCCCAGCTAGCGAGAGCGTCACGCTCGTGACCGTTCAGAATAGCCTAATAATTTTAATATTAGTTTATCGGCACAAGCAAGATGCTTGCGCCAGCCTTTAAATCAATCAAATTACATCAATCTCTATCTCTCCCTAATTAAATTTCAAATGAAAACTACATTAAAATCATTATTGTTCAGCCTTTTATTATTTATTATGACATCTAATAGTTTTGCACAAAGTGAGATAGTCAACATATGGGATGATAAAATCCCTAATTACCAAGAAACTACAGAAGAGGAAATCATAGAAGAAACAGAAATAACTAGGATTTCTTTGGTAAAAGAACCCACTCTAGAAATCTTTTTACCTTCTAAGCGTAATGCTTCGGGTAAAGCTGTAATTATATGTCCTGGTGGAGGTTACCGCGTTTTGTCATATGATTGGGAAGGAACAGATATAGCAAAATGGTTTAATGGTAAGGGGGTCGCTGCATTTGTATTAAAGAGCAGACTACCGCTGTCAAAATCTATAATTATTTCAAATGAAGCGCCTTTACAAGATGCGCAAAGGGCTATGCGGTGGGTAAGACATCATGCAGAAAAATATAATGTAAACCCTAATCAAATTGGTGTTATGGGGTTTTCAGCTGGAGGACATTTAGCGTCTACTTTAGGCACTCAATATAATACGCCAAATAAATTTAAAGAAACAGATATCGATACTATTTCAGCAAGACCAGATTTTACTATTTTGATATATCCTGTGGTTACTATGATGGATGATTATACCCATAAAGGATCTCAAAATAATTTATTGGGAAAGAATGCTAATGATGCGCTGAAAATAAAGTATTCTAATGAATTGCATGTTACAGAACATACACCGCCAACATTTATGGTGCATTCCGGGGATGATAAAGCTGTACCTGTAGAGAATAGTTTGCAATTATATAAAGCATTAAATGATAAAGGTGTAAAGTCTGAAATACATGTCTATCCGCATGGTGGTCATGGCTATAGTTTAGCATTAGGAAAAGGACACTTGCAAACTTGGCCTGATAGATTATTTGATTGGTTACAAAGTTTATGATTTTATCTAGATTAACGAATAATAAATTCCTAGAAAAACATACCAATGAGAAAACAATTTTTTTATCGAAATAAGTTCACGGTAATGAATTTTTATTCTTCTCTAGGTAAACGTGAATCCAACTCAGCTATTTGATAAACAAGTGCAGCTATTACAGTTGCATTAATCATCATATCGCGTTCGGGTACATATTCTAAAGCATCCAGGTTCGTGTGATGTGTTACTGTGCTATAGTTTAGCTTATCTTGAATGATCTGAAAAACCAGGTATTTTGTAATAATCGAAAACATCATGATCTGTAAAATCTGTATTTTGAATGGTTAGATTATTAACATCTAGATGCTCATAAGGCTTTAACATGTCTTCAAAAATAGGCCTTACACCCTCGTTTCCTTGCAAATATATTCCTCGCATTTGACCCGCGCCATTATCCATATTTATATAAGCTGAAATTTTCTCAACCTCTTTTTTTCTAGTCGTTTCTTTTACTTTTCCAAAGTGTTTTTCAGCATAGGCCATAGAACCTACAAATGCTTGTTCCTCTCCTCCCCATAGTGCAATTCTTATAGTTCGTTTAGGTTTTAATCCTGTTGCTTTAATAATGCGCATAACCTCCATCATTACTGCAGAACCTGCGCCATTATCTGTCGCTCCAGATGCAGGATGCCAAGAATCGAAATGTGCACCAATCATTACAACTTCTTCTTTTAATTTTGGGCCTGAACCTGTAATTTCTGCAAAAATATTCACGTTGTTTTCAGGTTTTAAATAAAGTTCAGAGTCTAAATGGAATTTAATTTTAGGGCTAATATCCCTTCCTACTAAGCGTTTTAATTTTCCGAAATTTTCTGGTGAAATCGCAAAATAGGGTATTGGTTTTGCATCACTTTCTCTATAATTATAAGTACCACTTGGATGAATAATACCTGGAAAAAAAGGAGTTGTCCCTAAAATACTTAAAGCACCTTCTGCTTTTAAAAAGGCAAAAAAGGAATCATCTTTTCTCACCATACTATCAAATATAAAATCCAAATTTCCAATTAAATCAATATCTCCAGCAGATGATCCTAAAGGATTATTGGGTACAGGTAAAATTGATTTTTCTGCTTCCTCAATTTGGTCTTCTGTAAAGCGTGTTGAAAGTGCATCAAATAACATATTTTGTTCTGGAACCGATCCTATTAGTATGGTCTTTCCTAGTAATTTTCCACTCCATTGTTTTTTAACTTGTTCTAAATCAGAGTGATGTTCAATCCAAATCAAATCGCCTATTTGTACACCATCTGAGCTTTCTGTCCACGCATAAGGATAGGCCTGTATTTTCATATAAGCAGGCTCTGTCATTTCTACATTAAATGATTTGTAACTGATCAGTTATTGTTTTTGCACTTCTAATTTAGCAATTAGGTTCAG
>CAXBID010000275.1:0-5273 GCA_963975495.1 uncultured Flavobacteriaceae bacterium
AAATATCCTCAAAATAAATCGTTTCTTTTTTCATTATTGTATATGACAAATAATGAGGCTTTTTTCTGATTGATGAGCGCTAAGGTCTGGGAGTAATGTTTTTGCCAATTGTCCAAATCCTTATTTCTGCCCTTTCGTTGCCGAAACCTATTGGATATCATCTGCTCCAAGGCATTCATGGTCATTCTATAATCGGGCTCATCCATAAAACCAAAGAACATTTTATACGAAATATTGAATGAGGATTCTAAACGATTTATGGACCTAAAAAGGACTTTTTTAAAATTAGTGGAACCATGTGATTTTATGTAACCATCAACCGTATTAATGTCCTTTAAATTTATACCAAAACCTTGTTTTTGAGACACCTTTTTAAAAATTAACCCCTCTGGGATATCAATATTTAAATAATTTGGCATTAATGAGTATGAAAAAAGAAACGATTTATTTTGAGGATATTTGTTTAAAAAGGGCGTTATATTGCTGCCATTAGACCTTAGGGAAATTTTATTAAACTGACTAGACATACCATTTCTTTCAAATAAATCTGAGTAAAAGTTTTTATTGGTCAATAGCTTCATGCTCATTTTACATTATAGTTGGGTAAATGTAAGTACTTGTACTAATTTGTTTCTTTTAACGCTGTATATTTTCCTTGTTGAATTATTTTCAGGTTTCATGTAAAAAACAACTTTTATAAAACTTTATAAGCAACCAACCAAGGAAGCGTCATGTAATATTAAAATAAAAATACTTATTAATAGCTTTGGTTTGGTTTTTTATAGACAAAGAGCAGTTATTTTTGACCAACGCGTTGTTCCAATATCAATACTAATGGCGTTCGCGTTATAGGCGTTTTTTTAATAACAAATGGGCATAAATACATAAACATATTTAAACGCCGTTTAAGGTTATTTATCGATTTTATTTTTGTTTGGTTGTTTAAATAGCTAATCTTGATTTGAAAAGAAATATAATTTTATTTTTAAAATATGGATGTTTTAGATGATGTTTTAAAAAAGAGCAAACCCGTTCTGGAAACCAAAGATTTTGATTCTAAAAATTTCAAGAAAAACTATATCAACAAAAGAAAGCCCGTTTTATTAAAAGGTTATGCCAATAATTGGAAGGCTAAACAGGATTGGGGTTTTGAGTTTTTATCGAACCTTGAAATTAAAAAACCTGTTCGGATAGAGGTTGGAAACGTTATCCAAAATAAAACAGAAATTTCGCGTGTCGATTTTAAAACGTACATAAACCTTTTGATGAACTCTGAAAACGAAACAGAACAAGGTGCCGACAAACCTTACTTGTCCATGTTTAATATTTTTGATTATGTACCGGATTTGTTGAACGATATAGATTTATCCATTTTTACCAAATACACTAAAATTAACATGACGGGTGCTTGGATTGGCCCTTCCGGAACAATTTCTGGGTTGCATTACGATTCAACAGATAATATCCTGACACAATTAAAAGGTAAAAAAATGCTGCTTCTGGCTTCCCCAAAATATCAAAAAGAAATGTACAAGAGTAAAAAGTACGACCATGATGCGACAGCTAGTTCGGTTGATATTAATAATTACGATGCCACAAAATACCCTAAATTTAAAGATGTAGAATTTAGCCATGTTATATTGGAGCCCGGTGATACGCTTTTTATCCCTAAGGGATGGTGGCATTATGTTAAGGCCCTGGATGCATCCATTAGCGTTAGTAATTTTGGGTATTCTTTAAAAGACGTATTTACCATTTATGCAAAAGAGTGGATTTTATATAGGTTGCACGTGCGGGGCTATTATAAAACCAAAGACTGCACCTGCCATATGATGGTAGATGGTAAATGGGTGTCAAAAGGACGGTCCTAAAACCAGGGTTCGATAATGATCCTACTTAAATCATTGTTTTTAACACGTTGCAGATTTCTCTAGATAACAAGACTTCGTTTATGATATTGAACGTATCTTGACTTTTTCTATTTCCTAAAACCTGTCTGCCGACCGGCAGGAATGGCTAAAATTCGCCCATATTTCGTTACTTTTTTTATGCGTGGCCCCGAAGCGTCGGGGCTATCCCTTTCAAAAAGTGTTTTATCTGGACATCCCGATAGCCATTAGGATTTGGTTAAACACAAAAAGTCAAGATGAGTTCATTGATTTTTTAAGAAAAAAAGTTATTTTATGTAGTTTTTTATTTAGTTCCTTATCCCTTAAAAATTGCTTTAACTTAAAAAATAATTTAAGGTACTGGGCTATTACAACGGCTGTGATTGAATGGGCATCATAATAAATGTGATGCTCAAAATGATATTTTAAATCAGTCCATCGCTCTTTATAGCTATAATCCCCTTTTGACAAATCAAAAATTTTAATGTTTTCATCAAAACACCACTGGTACAGTTTCATTAAATGAACCTTCCCAATATTAAATTTATAGTAATCGATATCAAATACGGTCATTGCAAAAAACAAAATGCTTTCTGAAAAATAGTTGAGCGACATGGCAATGGGTTTTGCATCTTGGTAAATAACAAAAAGCGATGCTTTTTTATCGCGTATTAATGGGTATGTGGAAGCCTTAAAAAACCCCCATTCTTGAGGCTCTAAATTGTTATTGGTTTCTTGTTTGTCTTCAAAACGCTTTTTCAATAAGCTATTAAATTCATCAAAAACAATTTGATAATCTTCCACTGAAATATCTCCATAAAAGTGCTTATAACTAATGTTGAAACTGTTTTCAAGGGTTCTTTGGTAACTTTTAAGCTTGTACCTGCTTTTCTTGTTAAAGGTAGAGGAGAAGAAACCGTTAAAATCCGGGTATTGTTCAAGGTTTGTTAAAAAGCCCGGGTATTGTTTTATCTTTATGGTTCTTAATTTTTTAGGAAGAAGCTCGGTTTTAACATTAAAATATGCAGGCACATCATATATTAAAAACACTTTTTTTTTGAAATCGTGAATATTGGGAGCTTCACTTAAAAAATAGGACATTCCTTTAGTGAGGGTCTTGCCTACATTAATGTACAATGGCAAAAATGACGGTTTTAAAAAGGAAATCCCGCTAATAAAACCAAAAGAATAGGTGGCGTTACCTCTATTGAAATGTTGGCACCATATTTTGGTGAATGTTTGTGATGTAAAAGGATTTTGCTGTATCACAAATTAACATTTAAGTCATCAATAGCCCGATAAAGCGGAAAATAGTCCGTTGCTTTAGTAATTCCATTTTTAGCTACAAGCTCGTTGTAAACATCTGGGTTCACAATTAATTTCCATAAATTAAAATCCCTAAAATCCTTAGAGAATAATGATTTAAAATGAAACAAAGAGTCGTCAGCCCTACCACCTAAGCCGCCCCCTAAATTAAAATATTTGTGTCCTCTTTGTGTTGCCAAAATGCGCATGTCATCAATTAGTAACTTAGTGGGGTTTAAGTGCAAATAGTTGTTTTTAGTCCCAGACAGGTGATATTGTACAATCCCATTTGTGGTAATAAATTGGCAACCAGCAATGGTCTCTCCTGATTCATTATCAATAGCCAGTAAAATCTCAGACTTAAAAACATCGGTATTAAATAATTTATAAAAATAGCATTCGCTGAAATAATATAATTTTTTAGCGCCCACACGATCCATGTTTTCATAGTAAATATTAATAAAATCTTGGATGTCTTCATTCGTTTCAGCAAATCTAACGGAACAATTTCTTCTAGTATTATTAATGTAGGTTTTAAGCCTGTTTTGAATATTTGTCTTTTGTTTTTTTAAGTCTAATTGGATATTAATATTCACAACTTGGCCTTGTTTTGTTAAAAACCCAATATCATTTAATATGCTATGCTGATTTTCTATATAAGGGTTTAATCTTGAAAAAACTGAGACGATATTGTTTTCTTTAAAATACTTGAATATTTCATTTATAAAACGACTATTATCAAACCCCGTAGGAATATTTTTGCTTATAGGACCAGAATAGCCATAAACACATGTGGCGTCTTTATATGGCGTATTTGGGATATTCCTAATTAGAAATGGGATTCCAATTAAAATATCATTTTCTTTATAGGTTATTAAAACAGGTGTTTCATGCTCTGATTTAGAAATCAAATGATAATGGTACGTATGGTAAAAATCATAATTTTCAACTTCTTTTAGAAAATTTAACCAATCTGTCTGTAATGTAATTGCTTCAAAAGATTTATCGAAATAACTTTTAGGTGCTTTAATTTTTAATAACCTATCACATTTTGAAAATATAAAACCACTTTTATAGTTGTTGTATTTTAGTAGATTTTTGTTTTCTTCCCCGTTAAGCCATTCTATGTAAATGGCCGCTAAATTAACACCAGCTTCATGGGAAAAAGGGTAACCCCCGCCAAATCTAGGGTTCAGTTCTAACAAATAAAGAGTGCCATTTACAAGAAAAGCATCACAATCCATACTTCCTATATGTTTCAATGCCTTAGCTAATTTTTCACCCAGTTTTTCAATATTTTTGTTAATAACAGAAATTGCTTTATCTGTTTCCCCAGAACGCATGGAAAGTTTTTCCCGGGCAAACGTACCAAAGTAATTTCCTTCTAAATCATTAACAACATCTAAACCATATTCTTTTCCATTAAGCTTTTCTTGAATTAAAATTGAATGCTCAATGTCATGTTTGCTAACCTCACCTAAAATGGTTTTTTCTATTTTCATTTTTTGAAGTTTATAAGAAAGCTCAAGTTCTTCAAAGGATTCAGGGAATTCAATACCAATAGAGGCACTGCCCCAACGCGGTTTTAAAACTAAAGGAAACTCTAGCTCACCATCACGAATGGCTTTTAAGGCACTATCCAACGATGTATAGGTTTTTGGCGTATTTAAGCCTAATTTTTTAATAAAATTAAAAGTCTTTAATTTATCAAAACCAATGTCTATTGCGTTTTCATCTGATATAATGACTTTAACACCTTCTTTTTCAAAAATTGATTTATTCTTTGATAGCAGGGGGAGTTCTAGATCATTTAAAGAAATTATGGCAGTAACTGAATGTGTTTTGGTTATTTCCAATAGTTTTGATATATAAGACGCATCATAAATATCAGGAACCTGAACAGCTATGTCTGCATCAACCAGGGCTGGTGCCAATAAATCTTGATCTACTGCAATCACATTTCCATTGCCATTTAAGGCTTCCTTAAAATAATTAATAAGATAGTTTCGCCTACCTGCGCACGTAAATAGAATATTTTGTTTCACACGTTTAAATTTTGGTTAATTATTTGATGATAAG
>CAXBID010000276.1:0-5219 GCA_963975495.1 uncultured Flavobacteriaceae bacterium
TTTTTTTATGCCCCTTTTTGCGCAATATTTCGTTAAAATTTTGAATCGTAGCTAATGCTATGCTTAAAAATTTTACCTTGTATTGCATCAAAAATGATCTATAATCCCGATAATTATCGGGACTAATCACAAATTCTTAAACAGACTCTTAAAAAAATGTATTTTAAACGAAAAATGAAAAACGCAACCATTGTTTTGTTGTTAAGTTTTATTTTTGGCGTTTCCTGTAAAAATGAAAAACAGATGAATGAGAACTTAAGTGTTGTAAAACAGCCTGTAGCTAAAAAAATACCTAAAGAATTAAAGATTCATAACGATACGAGAATTGATAATTATTATTGGTTAAATGATAGAGAAAACCCTGATGTTATTGATTATTTAAATGCCGAAAATGAATACACAAAAGAGGCCTTAAAACATACCGAATCCTTTCAAAAGCAATTATTTGAAGAGATGAAAGGGCGAATAAAGGAAAATGATACAACTGTACCATATAAATTAAATGGGTATTGGTATTTAACACGTTTTGAAACTAATAAAGATTATCCCATTTATATAAGAAAGAAGGAAACTCTGGAGGCACCCGAAGAAATTTTATTTGATTGTAATGTTATGGCAAAGGATCAGTCCTATTTTAATTTAGGTGGTATTTCAATAAGTCCTGATAATACTATGGCTGCTTTTTCTACAGATTTGGTTAGTAGAAGGCAATATACAATTCAGATAAAAAATTTAATAACTGGTGAAATTTATGCGGATAAGGTTTTAAATACAACTGGAAGTGCCACATGGGCGAACGATAATAAAACGTTGTTTTATGCCATGAAAGATGAAGTGACGCTACGTTCAGAAAAAATATTTAAACACAAACTCCATACGGAAACAGAAAACGATATTGAGGTTTTTTATGAAGAAGATGAAACCTTTAATACGTTTGTTTACAAAACCAAGTCGAAAAAATATATAGTTATTGGGGCCTCAAGCACCTTATCTTCAGAGTATAGAATCTTAAATGCAGATACCCCTGATGCTGAATTCAAAATATTTCAAAAAAGAACAAAAGATTTAGAATATAGTATTGCCCATTATAATGATTCGTTTTACATAATTTCCAATGCCGATGGTGCTACTAATTTTAAATTACTAAAAACCCCAGAAAATACAACTGAAAGAAAGTTTTGGAAAGCGGTTATTCCACATAGAAAAGATGTTTTAATTGAAGATATTGAGATTTTTAAAGATTATTTGGTAGTAAATGAACGCGAAAACGGACTCAATAAGTTACGTATTATAAGTTGGGATGGGAGTGAAGATTACTATTTGCCTTTCAATTCTGAAACTTATACTGCTTATATTGGTAATAATCCCGATTTTGATAGTATTGAGTTGCGTTATGGGTTTAATTCACTAACGTCACCAAGTTCAGTAATTGACTACAATTTCAAAATAAAGCAAAATAAAATTAAAAAGGAACAAGAGGTTTTAGGCGGTAAATTTATAAAGGAAAACTACGAATCCAAACGTATTTGGGCAACCGCCAGGGATGGTGTAAAAGTGCCCATTTCATTAGTTTATAGAAAAGGAATAAAGCTAGACGGCAATAACCCGTTATTACAATATGCTTATGGTTCTTATGGTTCAACTATAGATCCTTCATTTTCCACTATTCGTTTAAGCCTTTTGGATAGAGGTTTTATATATGCAATTGCCCATATCCGAGGCGGTGAATATTTAGGTAGGGACTGGTATGAAAACGGAAAACTATTAACCAAAAAGAACACATTTACTGATTTTATTGATTGCTCAAAATATCTAATAGAGCAAAAATACACCTCGGAAAAACACTTGTATGCTTACGGAGCTTCTGCCGGTGGCTTACTAATGGGAGCCATTGTAAATTTAAATCCAGAATTGTATAACGGGATTTTAGTAGCAGTTCCTTTTGTTGATGTGGTTACCACCATGTTAGACGATACCATTCCACTAACGACTGGAGAATATGACGAGTGGGGAAATCCAAATAATGAAGACTATTACCATTACATGAAATCCTATTCACCTTATGACAATATTGAGGCCAAAGCCTATCCAAATATGCTTGTAACAACGGGTTTACACGATTCGCAGGTGCAATATTGGGAACCCGCAAAGTGGGTTGCAAAGTTAAGAGCGTTAAAAACGGATACTAATAAATTACTTCTTCATACCGATATGGATTCGGGTCATGGTGGTGCTTCGGGCCGTTTTGAAAGCCTAAAAGAAGTGGCCATGGAATATGCCTTTTTATTAGATTTAGAAGGAATTAATCGGTAATAAAAAAAAATTATCTTATTTTTGTCAGGTTTTAGGTTACAAATGCTAATAATATTTTGCGTTTTAGCTTATAAAAAACATTTATGAAACACAAAAATCAAGTTTTTGATAATGTATTGGATTTAGTAGGCAAAACACCGCTTATTAGGCTTAATAAAATCGCTTCCAAGTTCAAGGGTAATTTTTATGCAAAAGTTGAATCTTTTAACCCAGGACAGTCTTCAAAGGATAGAATAGCACTTTATATCATAGAAGAAGCGGAGAAAAAAGGAATTTTAACACCCGGTGACACCATCATTGAAACAACTTCTGGTAATACAGGTTTTAGTATTGCCATGGTTAGTATCATTAAAGGTTACGATTGCGTTTTAGCAGTAAGTTCTAAATCTTCAGCAGATAAGATCGATATGCTTAAAACCATGGGTGCAAAGGTTTATGTTTGTCCCGCACACGTTAGTGCAGATGATCCAAGATCATATTACCAAGTAGCTAAGCGTTTACATGAAGAAATGAAAGGCTCGGTTTACATCAATCAGTATTTCAATCAATTAAATATTGATGCACATTATAAATCCACGGGGCCTGAAATTTGGAAACAAACTGAAGGTAAAATAACGCATTTGGTGGCTTGTAGTGGCACGGGAGGAACTATTTCTGGAACTGCAAAATACTTAAAAGAACAATCCCGACGCTTCGGTACAAACATTAAGGTTATTGGTGTTGATGCTTTTGGTTCTGTTATAAAAAAATACCATGAAACCAGAGAGTTTGATGAAAAAGAAATTTATCCTTACCGGATCGAAGGTTTAGGAAAAAATTTGATACCAACGGCAACAGATTTTGATGTTATTGATGAGTTTGTAAAAGTAACGGATGAAGAAAGCGCGCACATGGCAAGAGCTATTGCAAAATCTGAAGGCTTATTTGTTGGATACACATCTGGTGCAGCAATGCAAGCTATTAAGCAATTAGGAGAAGATGGGGAGTTTAAAAAGAACGATAATGTTGTTATTATATTTCCAGACCACGGCTCACGTTACATGAGTAAAGTTTACAGCGATAAATGGATGAATGAACAAGGCTTTTTCGATAGTATTAACGAAGCCTCATCCCAAAAAATACAGTATATAAAATAGTTTTATAACGCCCATATAAAAGAGATAACATTGTTTTTATGACAAAATGTTATCTCTTTTTTTATTTTATTGATAATTGAGCATCAAAAATTATGTTCGATGCATATAAATATTTAATTTTGCACAACTAGCTAATAACTAAAACTTTCACTAAAAATGCTTAAATTTACTTTTAAGCACTTCCTAAGATCATGTTTTTCGTTTTAGCTGGTTCTTGATTTTAATAGCAATAACACACAGTAAATGAAGGATTTATTTGAAAAAATTTATAAAGACAAAGGGCCATTAGGTAAATGGGCTTCGCAAGCAGAAGGCTATTTTGTTTTTCCAAAATTAGAAGGAGAGATTTCTAACAGAATGAAATTTCAAGGAAAAGATGTAATTACTTGGAGTATTAATGACTACCTGGGTCTTGCAAATCATCCAGAAGTACGTAAAGTGGATGCTGAGGCCGCTGCGCAATACGGTTCGGCATACCCAATGGGTGCTAGAATGATGTCTGGTCACACCGATTTACATGAAAAATTACAAAATGAATTAGCTGCTTTTGTTAGTAAGGAAGCAGCTTATCTTTTAAATTTCGGATACCAAGGTATTTTATCTACAATTGATGCATTAGTATCTAAAGATGATATTATTGTTTATGATGTTGATGCACATGCTTGTATAATTGACGGTGTGCGTTTACATATGGGTAAACGTTTTACATACAAACATAATGATATTGAAAGTTTAGAAAAGAACTTAGAGCGTGCTACTAAAATGGCAGAACAAACAGGCGGAGGCATATTGGTTATTTCCGAAGGCGTGTTTGGTATGCGTGGTGAACAAGGACGTTTAAAAGAAATTGTAGCATTAAAGAAAAAATTTAATTTCAGGTTTTTAGTTGATGATGCCCATGGTTTTGGAACTTTAGGTAAAACAGGAGCTGGAGCAGGTGAAGAGCAAGGTGTTCAGGATGATATTGATGTGTATTTTGCAACCTTTGCAAAATCTATGGCGAGTACAGGAGCATTTATTGCAGCAGACCAAGAAATTATAGATTATTTAAAATATAACCTGCGTTCGCAAATGTTTGCAAAATCTTTGCAAATGCAATTGACTGTTGGGGCTTTAAAGCGATTGGAAATGCTTAAAACCATGCCAGAGTTGAAAGAAAACCTATGGACAATTGTTAATGCCTTGCAATCTGGATTAAAAACCCGTGGTTTTGATATTGGGACTACACAAAGTTGTGTAACTCCTGTATATTTAAAGGGTAGTATTCCAGAGGCTATGGCATTGGTAAGAGACCTACGTGAAAATTATGGAATATTCTGTTCTATAGTGGTTTACCCTGTGATACCTAAAGGATTAATTTTACTTAGAATGATTCCAACAGCGACTCATACCTTACAAGATGTAGAAGAAACTTTAGATGCTTTTGAAGCTATTAGAGAACGTTTGGATAATGGAACGTATAAACGCTTATCGGCGGCAGTTATGTCGGCCATGGGTGAGTAATATAATAATATTTTGATTCATTAGTGTCCGATTAAAGAGTCAAGACCGCTTCGCTAATAGCCCCGAAATTTCGGGGAAGAACATAGACTTGATTGTAGCTAATTGATAAACAGCGAACTTTAAATTCAAAATATTCTAAAAAATAAAATTTTTTCCCCGATAGCGGGACGTAATAAGCAAGCCCTTTTTTTTATAAACTTAGAAAACCCTGTGTTCACAAAGGTTTTCTTTAAATCAATTATTTGGATTCAGACATATTTTGCATGC
>CAXBID010000277.1:0-5210 GCA_963975495.1 uncultured Flavobacteriaceae bacterium
ATAAATATCAAAATCATAAATTAAAAGCTCTCTGAAAATCAGCAAGCCCTAGTTATCAATAGTTTTATGATTTTGGATGTTTCAGACCTGCCAGCCCCGATAGCTATCGGGGCTGGCAGGTCTCAATTTCAGTAAGATTACGGTCATTTAATGAACGTTAAACTAATTTTTGTCATGTACTAAACTTAATTGTTTAAAATTATGTAGCCTTTATTCAGGACGGGCAATGTATTAAACTTAGTAAGATGATTGCTATTACAATTATCAGATAGATAATCAATCTTTGAGATGGTTGCCATTTATTTAATAAAAGCTTCGACACTAATTTAACTCAATAAAGGATTATTGTTTAAATGGATATTCCAAAAATAAGACAGACCGTTTAAACTGATTCTCTATCAATAAAGTTAAAAGGTACTTTAACCTGCCCTTTTTTCTTGTTTAAAATCATTTTAGCCGCCGTTTCTCCCATAATCTTAAAATCTGTTGATACAACTGTAATTCCAAGAAGTTCCTTCAAAGGGGTGTCGTTATAAGAAATAATGCCAACATCTTTTCCCAATTCATATTTACGCTCCTTAACTTGTTTTATTAAATTAACTAAATCATGTTCTTCTATGGTTATAAACAAATCCCCTTTAAAAATAACCATGTCTTCACATACCTCGTCTAAAAATTCAAATTCAAAATGATGTGCCACACAAAATTTCCTAAAACCATGCAAAATCCGTCTAGGATATGGATAAACTGTTTTTTCAGGATACACAAGTACTATCTTTTTGTATTTAGATAGCTTTTCAACACCTTCGTTTAAGGCATTATAAATATCTTTTTCAAAATCTTGATAAACTGAAATAACATTATTTTCAACTGGTAGCTGCACATTATCCATTATCACAAGCTTATGTTTAGCTATTTTATTAATGGCTTGGGTTACGGCAACTGTAGTGGTAGCATGTTGAAATTTTTCCGTTTTAAAATGAGGCATAATAACATAATAATCATAAGATATTTTATGCTTGTTTAACAAATTTAAGAATAAAGATTCGTCACAATGGTAAATATGAAGATCGGTATGAGCATTAGGTCCCATATTGTTTATGAAGGCATGATAGATTTCCATCTTGTACCAACTCAATTTATTCATGAAGAACAAAATATTCACCTTAGAAATTAGCTTTGTTCTGGCTATGTAATAGCCTCTCCCTTTAATAGACGAAATTATGTTGCGCTCTTTTAAAATATTATAGGCTTTCTCAACGGTATCTCTGGATAAATAAAACTCCTCGCTGAAACTACTTATTGATGGGATTTTTTGATCCATAACAAGATTTCCATTAGAAATATGATGGATTATTGAATTGACTATTTGTTGATACTTAGATACTCTTGAATTTTCATCAATTTTAATGAACTTCATCATGTCCTTATTTAAACTCATAATTTAAATGTTACTTTTTTTTTTACTATATAATACTTTTAAAAAAGTATTAGAACCAATTATCCTTGAGGCATTGCCATTAAGGTGTGTTATATTGGTTTAATTCTATAATGCTAAAAAACCTTCCAATTCTTATGAACCGAAGGCATTTAAACTTAATTAAAGAGCGTGCTAATCGAAAAAGGACTGTTTAAAGTCTGGTTAGCTGTGCAAAAGTTAATGTTTTTTTAAATTAAAAAAAAGAAATTAGAGAACTCAAACAAAGTTGAATTGAAAAAAGGCTTTCCATTGATAATTGCAAAATAGCCCCATTTAAGTTTGCAAACTATTTTTTTAACGTTTAAATCTTTTATTAAAATCTAACACATTGTAGGTCAATTACATCTAGTAGCTTTTACTTTCTGGGTGCTTTTTCATGAATTCTTCAGCCTTTTCAACCATTTTAATGCTTCCGCAAAATATAGGTACTCTTTGGTGTAATGCATTAGGTTGGATATCCATAATTCTTATATAACCATCTGTAGCCTTACCTCTAGCTTGTTCAGTTAAAAAAGCCATAGGGTTACATTCATACAACAAGCGCAGTTTTCCTTGTAGATTTTTAGAGCTTGTTGGATATATATAAATACCGCCTTTAATCATATTTCTGTGGAAATCTGAAACCATAGAACCTATATATCTATAGGTGTAGGGACGGTCTTCATCTTCTGCTTGACAATATTTTAAATAATCTTTAACCCCTTGCGGAAAATGTGCGTAATACCCATTGTTGATAGAGTATGTATGACCTATTTTTGGGAATTGCATGTTTGGATGTGACAAATAAAAAGACCCAATTGCTGGGTTTAATGTAAAACCATTTACGCCATGTCCTGTTGTATAAACTAGCATTGTAGACGTGCCATAGACCACATAGCCAGCAGCTACTTGTTCATTCCCTTTTTGCAAAAAATCTTCTTCTCTTACAGGCATTCCCATAGGCGTAACTCTTCTGTAAATTGAAAAAATAGTACCTACACTAACGTTAACATCAATGTTTGAGGATCCATCCAAAGGGTCAATTAATACCACATATTTGTTTCGATGCGAATTTGTTTTTCCTTGAATGGTAATAAAATCATCTTCCTCTTCACTTGTAATGCCACAAACAATTTCTCTATTGCTTAATGCAGATTTGAATGCATCATTAGCAAAAATGTCCAATTTCTGCTGGTCTTCTCCTTGAATATTAGTGTCTCCTGCAGCTCCAAGAATATCAACCAAACCAGCTTTAGCAACTTCATGATTTACCACTTTTGCTGCTAACCGAATAGAATTTAAAAGTTTGGAAAGTTCGCCTGAAGAATATTTAAAATGTTTTTGATTTTCAATGATGAATTCACCTAAGGTAATGTGTTTATTTTCCATAGTAAACTGGAGTAATTTTTTTATTTATTGGCAGCATTAAATTGGGTCTCTAACGGTACGCCATAAATAGATTCTAATTCTTTCACGCTTTTTTTATAAAATGCTGTTTCTGGTGGCAAACTGATGGTGTTCCAAAAGGAGGCATTGTACTTTACTTCATAGTCTCCTATGTCTTTTTTTTCATATATTAAATTTTCAATGTCAAATTTCTTCTTATCAGACTCAATACCTAATACAATGGCTTCTTGCCTATACGCACACATGACCTCATTATCCTTTAAATTAAGCAGTTTTCTTTTCTGCTCATCAATGGGTACTTTAAAACGAGCTTCTCTAGAATGATAGCTCAACATTAATTTTCCGTTGCTATCTTTTTTATAGATATAAACCGCATTTACGCGAGATAACTCCATTTTATATAAACCATAGGTATCAACACCCACATATAATCTGATAAAATTCTTATTATCCGATTCTTCACGACCTTCAATAATTACAAGATCCTCACCATCATAAGACGTATCGCCTATTTTGCTCCATTTGAATGATTTTAATGAAACACCTTGTCTTAATGGATTGATTTGAGTCATGACATGTACAGAATGATTAGGCTGCTTTCTATTGACATATCTATAATCGGCAGATTTCCTTCCCTCAACAATTTCAATCCCACTTAAAGTCGGGACAATGGGTCCATAATCAAAGATCTTAAGATAATGTTCTACCAGAAAACGTGTTTTACCATTTTCTACTGAAGACCTTCTATACAACATATTTATTTGATGCTTTGAACTTAATGCGTTAGATTTCAGCTTCTTCACTACATTTTTTGCGTAATTATTAGAACTTAAAATGTTAACCTCAGATAGCGAAACGATGTCTTCCTTGAGAGTTATAATGCTGTCTTTACTAGTTATATAGTCTTCAACTTTAATTTTAAACGTTTTATAGCCAATACTGGAAACTTCTAGTGAATCCTGTAAATTACTCTTAGAAAGCAATACATGAAAACCGCCATCATCATTACTGGATGTACCCACATATTTTGAAGGAATACCAATAGCGGCATACGGGACTGTCATATCATATTCGTCCATAATGATGCCTTCTAATTCAATATCCTTTTTTTCTTGAGCATAAAAACTTGCAGAAAAACATACCAATACTATAGCTAGCCAAAACTTCATTTTTAATGTCTTCATTTTATTATTAATTGAATGGATTGGTTTCTAAAAGTTCTTATTTGTTTTTCGCTTCAAAAAGTTCTATTGGGTTTTTAGTATAATTGTACTGCCATTTTTCTTTAGGCTCTACCGTTTTAAATTCCTTGGCACCATAAAAATCATCGTGATATTTATCCATCCATTGATATGTTAAACCTTTAAGACGCTCTTTTGTATCTGCATATTCAGGGTTGTCGTACAAATTATTTAATTGATAAGGATCCTTTTTTCTATCAAACAAAGTATTGGTAATGGGGTTGTTATCCTTGCCCATTGAGAAGGTAAAGTTTTCTGTAACAACGCCTCGCCAATTAATGTTTTTGGCGTGCCCCAATCGATAGACCCAAAGGGGTACATAATCGTCGGCACTTATTTGGCTCAATGCCAATTTTTCTGACAAATCGTTTCCGTCATAATCCTGATCGGTTTCAATATCCATATAGCCCAAAATTGTGGGCATAATATCCATGGTGCCCAGCATGGTATTGGTTTTGACGCCTGCTTTTATTTTCTTCGGATATTTAATGATGAAGGGGACTCTAGTCGAATAATCGTGCGGATATTGTTTTGGTAACTTGGCATTATGTGATTCCAACATATCACCATGATCGGCGGTAAAGGCCACCAAGGTATGTTCCTCAACGTCCATAGCTTTCAACTGGGCCATTAATCTGCCAAAAGCGACATCTACGCCAGTAACTTGTGCCATGTGGCCGTGATACATGCGTCTTCTGTCTGGAGTTGGTTCTAAACCAGGTCTCAATTTTATGGAATCTCGGTTGTATAATGCCATGAGTTCTTCCATGGTGTCATAACGGTAATGCATATTCCCATCTTCTCCCTTAAATTTTCCCCAATCATGCGGCGGATGCCAGGACACGATTAATGCAAAGGGTTTGCTTTTATCAATGTTGTCTAAATAATTTAGGGCTTGATTGGTTTGGCCATAGACTTCCCATTCATCAAAATATTCCTTTTCGCCTTTATCATTCCAGAAAAACGCTTTTCCGGGTCTATAATCTACATGAACATTATTGGTCAACAAAGTGTCAAAACCGTAACGAAGTTCTCCCTTTGGCACAGGTCTGTCCCTCTCGCCCCCCAATAAATGCCATTTCCCTATATAAGCGGTTTGGTAG
>CAXBID010000278.1:0-5186 GCA_963975495.1 uncultured Flavobacteriaceae bacterium
AAATAAATGAGCTTAGCTCATTTTAAATTCGTGAAATGATTATCCAGAAATGATCTCACGAATATAAAAATCTAAAGATTTTTAAAAAATTAGTGAGTATTAGGGATCCCGATAGCTATCGGGACGTGGCTTAATATTTTTAATGCGTTTGTCCTGAATAGCCTAAGAAATCATTTTGTAAATTAAAATTAAATACACATCTTTGCGCCTTATGATTGTATAATTTGACTTCCGATAAGTATCGAGATCCTCTCGAACAAAACAAAAACTAAATGTTTTGTGCATTTGGTTGACTACTACTTTTAATAATGAAGTGATTTAAACTTTTACCATTTGCTAAAAAATTGCGCTTTTTCGTCCATTTTTTGCCTTTTTTTATTTCCGTAACGATGCTATGCAAATCAAAAAGCCTTCAACTGGTCAAAAAATCACTAATTTTCGCTTAAACGTTAAAAGTTTAAATCACTTCAATTTCAAAATGCAATCCAATAAAATTTCCTTAAAACAATTCATTCAATATTTTAAAATAGCTGTAACAGGTAAACAACAAGAGTTTACCTCTGGAAGCATTCGGCGCGCAGTATTTATGTTAGCGGTTCCTATGGTTCTTGAAATGCTCATGGAATCTATTTTTGCGCTCGTCGATATCATGTATGTGTCACAAGTAAGTGTAAATGCTGTTGCAACCATAGGTTTAACCGAGTCTGTTATTACTTTAATTTATGCGGTAGCTATTGGTTTAAGTATTGCTGCAACGGCAATTGTTGCTAGGCGAGTGGGAGAAAAGGATTTAAAAGGCGCATCACATGCAGCAGTTCAAGTTATATTTTTAGGTGTATTTGTGGCGGCAATAGTTAGTGCAATTGGTATTATATATCCCAAAGAACTTTTAAGCTTGATGGGAGCAGAACCCGATTTAATAGAAGAGGGTTATGGTTATACTAAAATCCTTTTAGGAGGCAACATGACTATCATGTTATTGTTTTTAATAAATGCTATTTTTAGAGGAACTGGAGAAGCCTCAATTTCGATGTGGACTTTAATTTTGTCAAACGGATTAAATATAATTCTGGATCCCATGTTTATTTTTGGTTTCGGACCTATTCCCGAATATGGTGTTGAAGGTGCTGCTATTGCAACGACCATCGGACGTGGTACAGCAGTATTATTTCAATTAGCCATTTTATTTTATGGTTACAGTAAAATAAAAATAGGCATTAAGGATATAATAATCCGTGTAGGTGTCATGCTTAATTTAATTCGAGTGTCACTGGGTGGTATTGGTCAGTTTTTGATTGGTACTACCAGTTGGGTTTTTTTAATGCGAATAATAAGTGAATTTGGAAGCGAAGTGTTAGCAGGTTATACCATTGCTATTCGTGTTATGTTATTTACATTGATGCCTGCGTGGGGTATGAGTAGTGCTGCTGCATCTTTAGTTGGGCAAAATTTAGGAGCTAAAAAACCAGAACGCGCAGAACAGTCGGTTTGGATAACTTCAAAGTACAGCGCTATTTTTATGGGGGTGGTTTCTATATGGTATATCGCTTTTGCACCACAAATTATCGGGCTATTTAATGAAACCCCCGATGTTGTAAAATACGGTAGTTTGTGCTTACGCATTATGACTGCGCCCTTTGTTTTTTATGGTTTTGGCATGATTATTCTGAATGCGTTTAATGGTGCTGGCGATACCAAAACACCCACATATATTAATTTTATTAGCTATTGGTTGTTGCAATTGCCGTTTGCTTATGTCGCAGCAATTACTTTAAATTATGGTCCTATCGGGGTATTTTGGGCAATAGCAGCAGGCGAGTTAGTAATGACAATTCTTGCTATTATCTGGTTTAAAAAAGGGTATTGGAAAATGACACAAGTTTAAAAAAACATGACAAACCCTAAATTTCATACAAAAAACAAACATGAATCTGGATATGATTTGGAGGCTTTATGCGAAACGTATTCAGATTTAAAACCTTTTGTATTCATAAATAAATATGAAATCAAAACTATAGATTTTGCAAATCCAAAAGCGGTAAAAGCTTTAAATACAGCTTTATTGAGAAAGTATTATGGGATTAATTTTTGGGAGTTTCCAGACACTAATTTATGTCCGCCAATTCCTGGGCGTGTAGATTATATTCATCATATTTCAGATTTATTAAAATCATCTAAAATTAAAAGTAATATTAAAGTTTTAGACATTGGTACTGGAGCCAGTTGTATTTATCCCATTTTAGGACAAGCTGAATATAACTGGAATTTTGTTGCCACAGATATTGATGAAGCATCATTACAATGTGCTCAAAAAATAATTGATAAAAATGGGTTAAATGATGTTGTTGAGTTAAGACTTCAAAAAGAAACTTCTCAAATTTTTAAAGGTATTTTAAATGATGACGATCGGTTTTCGGTTTCAATATGCAATCCACCGTTTTACAAATCAGAAGAAGAAGCCTTGGATGCCACCACAAGAAAGTTAAAAGGTTTAAATAGGCCAGAAGTTACAGCTATTAGAAATTTTGCTGGTACGCAAAATGAATTATGGTATAAAGGCGGCGAAAAAGCGTTTATTCACAATTACCTTTATGAGAGTTCTATATTTAAAAACCAGTGTATTTGGTTTACCACATTAGTTTCAAAAAAGGATTTAGTTAAAGGCATGCATACGTCTTTGAAAAAGTTGGGCGCCACAAGTGTAAGAACAATAAATATGGAACAGGGAAATAAAATATCGCGTATTGTAGCGTGGACTTTTAAATGATTAAGGTATTATTTGTAAATATAAAAGGAGCTCTATTTGAGCTCCTTTTACGGTTGAATAAGAACCTAATAACATAAAATGTTATTTAGATTCCCGCTTTCGCGAGAATGACAAATTCAAAAGAAACCTCGATAAAAGTATCGAGGAATCAATTATCAATTAAAAGTGTTCGTGTAAGTGATGATGCTCATCAATTAGTGGTCCACCTTCAATAATTTGTTCAGAAGCTTGAGAAGCAAATTTCTCAAAGTTTAAGTGGAATGAATGTGCTAATTGAATAGCTTTACCAACATAAGCTCCTTTTTGTAACCAAGTGTTCATGGGGTCTAAAATCTCTGTAGGTACACCAGGACAATATTTAGGCATAAACAATCCGAAAATAAAGTTTTGTTCATAATCTACATTATCCAATTCTCCGTTTAAGATAGCCGTAATCATGGCTCTAGTATATTTTAGTTTTATACGAGATCCAACACCGTAAGGTCCTGCACTCCATCCTGTATTAATCAACCAAACGTTTACACCGGCTTCTGTCATTTTTTTACTTAACATCTCACCATAAACCGTTGGGTGCAATGGCATAAATGGTTCACCAAAACAAGCAGAGAATGATGGTACTGGTTCTGTAATTCCAGCTTCTGTTCCAGCAACTTTAGCAGTATATCCTGAAATGAAGTGATATGCAGCTTGCCCAGGCGTTAATTTGGATACTGGAGGTAAAACACCAAATGCGTCACAAGTTAAAAAAAAGATATTTTTAGGATTGTCGGCATAAAGCGTTTCCTGAATATTATCAATATGATGAATTGGGTAGCTCACACGTGTGTTTTGTGTAATGCTACTATTCATATAATCAGGTTCTCCATTGTCTTTCAATACAATATTTTCAAGTATGGCACCGGGTTTTACCGCTCTAAAAATGTCTGGTTCTTTTTCTTCAGTTAGGTCAATTACCTTTGCATAACATCCACCTTCAAAGTTAAAGATGGTGTTATCATCAGTCCAGCCATGTTCATCATCACCAATTAGTTTTCTATCAGGGTCGGCAGATAAGGTTGTTTTACCTGTACCGGATAACCCGAAGAAAATAGCCGTATCTCCCTTTTTACCAACGTTAGCTGAACAGTGCATTGGTAATACATTTCTTTCTGTTGGTAATATTAAATTTAATGCAGAAAAAATACCTTTTTTCATTTCACCTGTATAGGCTGATCCTCCAACTAAAGCTATTTTTTGAGTAAAGTTTAGTATAGAGAAATTGCCTTGACGGATACCGTGTGCTTTAGGATCTGGACATTCATATCCGGGAGCACAAAGAATCAACCAATCTTCTTTAAAGTTTTCCAATTCTTTTTCGCTAGGTCTTAAAAACATGTTGTAAACAAACATATTTGACCAGGGTAATTCAGTTACTGTTCTAATATTTGTTCTGTATTCTGGATCAGCACAAACATATCCGTCTCTTGCATAAATTTCTTTTCCAGATAAATATTTAACAATTTCATTTTTTAATTTGTCGAAATTCTCAGGGGATACCGCTTTGTTTGTTTTTCCCCACCACACTTTATCAGCGGTATAATCGTCTTTTACTAGAAAACGGTCTTGAGGAGAACGACCAGTAAATTTACCAGTGTTAATAGCAAGAGTTCCGTTTGCTGTTTCTTTTCCCATTCCTTTTTCAACTGTAATTTTCTGAAGTTCTTCAGGTGATAAATTCCAGTTTACTGTTACGTTTTTTAGTCCATACCTTTCTAAGGTTTTGTCATTTTGAACTGTTCCTGTTGTTTCCATTTTTATTCAATTTAAAGGTTCCTATTAATAATTTATTTATTTTAAAATGGCCATATTATTGGCACGAGTATGAGTGTTACAATGAAGAATATAAGTAGTAATGGTGCACCCACTTTCAGATAGTTCATAAACTTATAGCCTCCTGCTGTCATCACCATAGCATTTGTTGTTGTTCCTATTGGTGTTAAAAATGCGGTTGAAGCACTTATAGCAACTACAATCATAAATGGTTCTGGAGATAGATTTAAAGTGCTAGCTGCCAAAATGGCAATTGGTGCCATTAATACTGCTGTAGCTGAATTGTTTATAACTTGACTGAAAGTTGTTGTTAGTAGAAATATACCACCTAATAAGAGTATGGGGTGTATAGCTCCTAAATATTTAACTAAGCCATTCGCAATTACTTGTGCAGTTCCCGTTTTTTGTAATGCTATGCCCATAGGTATCATAGCTGCAATCATTACTACACTAGTCCAGCTAATACCTTTATAAGCTTTAGAAATTGGTACACAACCAGTTAATAAGACAATACCAGCTGAGATTAAAGCGGCGATTGAACCTGGTACAATATCAAATACCAAAAATACAATCATTAATACTAAAGCGGCTAGTGCTATGTAAGATTTAC
>CAXBID010000279.1:0-5155 GCA_963975495.1 uncultured Flavobacteriaceae bacterium
TGCTATCCTGTAAAGATAATTTTTTTCACAACATTATCAAAGGGCTTTTATTAAATGTAAATCTACATTTAGGATTAGTTTACAACATGCAAACTTTTATGTAGATTCCTGCCTTCGCAGGAATGACAAAAAAACAATGAAATCCCAACATAGATCTGGTTTAGTTCAATCCATCTGTTTTAAAACCATTGCTTTGCAATAATTTAAAAACAGGGATAAGATTCCCTCCTTCGAGGGAATGACAAAATTATGATATACTGAAACAAGTTCAGTATGACTTCGTCAATTATCAAAATACCAATTAAACAAATCGGTTCTTAATCCAAAATTAAACCAAGTGGTGCTATTTTTAAAAGTTGTAGCGGTGGTTGCTTCAGGATTAAAGTTTCTAACTGTAATATCGGTAAACACTTTTAGATTTGATGCTGGATTTATCATATAACCCGCTTGAAGATTTCCGTTAAATATATTGGCTTTATTGCCTTGCCCAATTTCAACGCCATTATCAAAAGGGCGGTCATTGTAGTTTCTGTAAATATCACCGCCGTAACTAAAATTATCAGTACCATCGTTAAAATCTAAACCACGTACACCAAAAATCAATTTCGCATCGGCATACCAGCGCTTGTATTTGTAACGCCCAATTAAAATAGCTTCACTAAAATTAGCACCCCACAAATGCGCCATAGGTTGGTTGAAATTTGCGTAATTTAAAACAATGGTATTGTGCGAATAGGTAAATGGGCGCACTCTATTGTATTCAAACTGAAGTAATAAATTATCAACTTTAAAGGCATTAAAATACTTAACACCTATTTGATACCCAAACTTATTTTTCCAACTTTTTTCACCTGCTTTTACATCTTCTAATGAAAATTCATCTAAAACAAACTGACTATAAATATTGATATTATCATTCCATTTGTACTTAGCCGAAGCTCCTAAAATAGCATTTCCTGCCGCTTGACCCGTTTGAAATTCAATCGCTCTATAAAAAATAACAGGATTTAAATAGTTAATATCAAAACCTCTATCGTTAGTATCGCGCCACATTACCGATTCAAACAAGCCTAAATTAAATCGTTTTGATACATTCCAACTTAAATAATGGTTGGCGATATATTTGGTTAAAAATGCACCATCTTCGGTAACTTCAGGTCGTACATCTTTTAGCCACATCCAAGTATTTGTATATTTTATTTTCCAAAATTTGGTGTTCAATTTTAAAAAAGGATGCGGACTCGTTACATCACTCAATAATAATGAGCGATAACCGTCTCCAATAAAATTCTTTCCATGACCAAATTGGATATTTATAAATTTTGCCGGTGCATAAGACAGATAACCTTCTGCAACGGGATAATCATAAGAATCTGTTTTGAAACGTTTTCCAATACCACGCCCTGGAACTATTGCAGGATCTGGACCAAATGCTTTTAAACTTTCGGCATAACGGTTCACATAATCTGCAAAACGCCCTTGACTTTCAAAAACAGAAGCAAAAAAGCTAAACTTTTCGCCTAAACCCCCTTGAACTACAAATCCTCTGGTGTTGTTATATGTTGAACTAAAATCAGCATCGGTATCTTTCCCCACTTGTAAATCAAAAACAGGATCGACAGTAAACCAATACGCTTTGCCTTGTAATTGTACCAAATGTTCATTCCAAAGTTTTCGTCCTATCCATGTTTCAGTTTCTTTTTGTAAGCGTTCTTTTTCGGCATCAAAATCATAATAATTAGCTACATCTTCGTAAACAAATGGCTTGGAAGCTGTATGACTATTGATACCGATTAGATTCATATTTCTATCGAATCTTGAATAATCACTGTGTGTAAATTGAATATTTAACTGACTCGAAAATCGCTTATTTTCAAAAGCTTGTAACCCTTCATTTATTTTATCAAACTCTGCTTTTAATTCCTTTTCTAATTTGGAAATTTCATTTTCTTTAGCTAAATCTTTAGTTACTAAGGCCTGATTTACTAATGGTATTTTTATTGGGATTGAATATTGCTTGTACATCGGTCTTCCGTTGTAGGTTGCAGGCTTTACCTTTGGAAATATTGAAATTACACGTTTTACTTCCGTTTTCAACTCTTCATACATCGCATCAACATATATGACCTTAAATTGCCCTGTAGTATCAACTTCGAAAAGCACCACAACCTCACCCCTATAATTCTCGTTTATGGCTTTTTGAGGGACTTTAAAATTCCCATAAATACGAGCGTATATGTTTTTATCAAAACACTTCTGTAAAGCATCTATCTCTACCGTTTCACAATTTGAAAAAACAGGTGGTTTCTCGTTATATGAATTGTTTTGAGCATAACTATTGTATTGAACTAAAAGTAGGAGTAGTACAATGAATTGCTTCATAGTTTTATTGGAAATTAATTGAAAGCTGAAAGATACTATATTTTTTAGATTAGTAAATTATTAAAACGTTTAGTTACATTCAACTTAAATGCCTTATTAATAAGGACCTGAAATGCTGGAACAAGTTCAGCACCAGTAAATTCAGGTCAATAAAAAACCGCCATCACTTAAATGATAACGGTTTTTACTAAGCTAAATTATATACTATTTAATTCTGTACTTGAAATACAATTGGTAAATAGTAAATAACACCAACATTTTTATTTTGCTGTTTTCCTGGTATCATTTCTGGCATAATATTAATTACGCGTTCTGCTTCTTTTTCTAATTCAGGATGCGTTCCATTTACCTTAATATCCGTAACATGCCCTGTTTTGTCTATTTTAAACTGTGTCCGAATGGTTTGTCTTCCTGAAAGCCCTAACACACTTCCTAAATTAGTATCAAACTTTCTTTGAACCAGTTTGGTGATTTTTTCCGACATACACTTACGTTTATCATCATTTGTTTTTTTGTTTTCACAACCTGGGTAAATGGGAACTACTTGAACAAAATTAACAGGTATGTTTACTTCTTCATCTGGCTTTTTTAACGGTGGAAGATCATTTGGATCTAATGGAGGATTATCATCAACAGATTCCTTTGGCGTATCATGTAAAAATTTATCTGGTGTATCATTTGGTACTTCCTCAAATTTATCTGGATGATTTACTTTCTTTTGCTTTATAGGTTCTTCAAAAGTTGGTTCTACTGGTGTAATTAAAGGCACATCGATCATGTAGATATCATCATCAATAATTGCAGTATATTCCTTTGGAATAGTCGTTTCAAAGGCCATTTCAAAAAGACCAAATACAGCAAGCAAGCAAACAATTAAACCCACCTGAAAGTAGAGGGTTGAGTTTTTTTGTAAATTTGCATCATGCTTTTGGGATTTTTTCACGATTTGCTCATTTTGCCGAATGAGTTCGTGGGTTTTCTTTGGATTGCCCATAATAATTAAAGTTTATATGTTAATATTATGATAAAGTCTCAATAAGCATACCAAAAAAAGAAATCCCGTTACATTCAAGTAATGGGATTTTATGTTCCTCTCCCGAAACTGCAAAAGCAGTTTCGACCTCTCCGAAGAAAGAGGTAATAAAAAACCCTGAAGCTTTGCTTGAGGGTTTTTTAAAAATATAAATTTTCTATAATTAATCTTGTACTTGAAAAATAATTGGTAACGAATACGGCACAGTTACCGCTTTACCTCTTTGTTTTCCTGGTTTCATTTTAGGCAACATATTAATAACCCTAGTTGCTTCTTTTTCTAAACCTGGATGTGGTGCTCTAGCACGAACACCAACAATACTTCCCGTTTTATCAATCTTAAAAATCACGTTAATACGCTGTCTTCCTGATAAACCTAAATCTGAAGCTAAATCTGTATTAAACTTTCTGTTTACAAAATCAGATATTTTTTTAGACATACATGCTTTTTTAGCATTATTATCTCCGCCTTCGCATCCAGGAAAAACGGGTACATTTTCAATAACGGCAAAGGGCACCTCTATATCTTCTTCTACTTCATCTACAATAACTTCTTCTACTTCAACAATTTCAGTCTCCTGATCTGCTTCTGTAGATTCAATAACGGTTTCTTCAACCTCTACCTCATCTTCTACAACTTCAATAACTTCCGGAGCTGCAGGTGGCGGTGGCGGTGGCGGTGGTGTCATTAATTGTTCAGTAATTGGAATTTCCTCTTCTAACTCGTCATCTAAATTCAACATGCCGATATCTATATCAGACTTATCGTAACTTTTGTAATTGATAGCATAATTTGTTAAAAACAACATTAGTGCTAAACCAATTGCGAAAAAAAGTGAACTGTTACGCCCAACATTTGCTTTAGGATTTTTTTTAGGTTCCATAATTTTTATTGTTTTACTCAGGATTGCTAAAATAACTATTTATTTATCAAAAAAGCAAGCCTTTATATTTTTTTAACGCCAATATTGTTTTTTAATGCTATAACAAGAACAGCGAGTAGCACTCCGGATGTATTGGCTATAACATCATAAATATCCAATGCTCTATATGCTGTTAATGTATCTTGTAATACTTCAATAACTATACCAAAAACCACAGAAAACACTGAAGCATAAATAATTGCCTTTCTTTTTTTGAAACTAAAATTATAAAACCATGCGCCAAACCACAAAAACGCTAAAACAAAATAAGCGAGAAAATGAAATATTTTATCTCCAAAACTTATACCAATATCTGGAACATCTGTAAGCCTTATTAAGCTAACAAATGTTAGGGCTACTGAATAAATTATGGCTGCTAATAATACTAATTTTTTAAGCACCAATCAATGCTTTATAATCATCGGGAGACATTAAACCATCTACTTGTGATACATCAGAACACTTTACTTTTATCATCCAACCATCACCGTAAGGATCACTATTAACCTTTTCAGGGGCGTCTTCCAAGGCTTCATTAAACGCTGTGATTTCACCTGATACTGGTAAAAATAAATCTGATACTGTTTTAACAGCTTCAACGGTCCCGAAAATTTCATCGGCTTCTAAGGTTTCGTCAAGTGTTTCCACTTCAACATAAACAATATCACCCAATTCGCTTTGCGCAAAGTCTGTGATACCAATTGTGGCCACATCGCCCTCTATTTTAACCCATTCGTGGTCCTTAGTGTATTTTAATTCTGATGGTATATTCATCTTTATATTATAAGTTAATTTTTAACAAATGTATTTATTCAAAT
>CAXBID010000280.1:0-5146 GCA_963975495.1 uncultured Flavobacteriaceae bacterium
TTTAAATGAGTTCAATACCTAAAAGCAATAGTTTATTGGTTTTTTAGAACGTTTCTTTTATTAACGTTGATGAAATTAAGAAACGGATAAATGCATACCTATTTCAATAAAATATGATGACTAAATGAGAATTGAAGAAAATAAGGCTGTATGTTGAATTATTATACGCTACTTAATGAAGATTTTATATAATAAATTGAAAATAAGTCAATTAAAGTATTGTACGTTAAAAAAATGGCGTCATCTTTGCAACTTAATAAATATTATAAATTATATTACAATGAGTAAAGGAACAGTAAAATTTTTCAATGATTCAAAAGGTTTTGGATTCATCACTGAAGAAGGTGTTGAAAAAGATCACTTTGTACACATTTCTGGGTTAGTTGACGAAGTTCGTGAAGGCGATGTCGTTGAATTTGACCTTCAAGAAGGTAACAAAGGATTAAACGCAGTGAACGTAAAAGTTATTTAATACATATACTTTCAAGTTTAACAAAAAGCTCATCATTATTGATGGGCTTTTTTTGTGATTTACTGTATTTAATCTAAATGAAATCCACAGTTAAAAAGTATCTTATTGCATCCATGAAACTTGAACTATTTATTCCACTTCAACTAAATTAAAAAGACTTTATTTTCAGCAAGTAGTTCAGAATAAAGATGTAGTTTCGCGGCTTCTAAAAAAACAGGTCTATGAAACGTATAAGTCAGTATAAAAAGTTATTTGGTATAGAAAAAGAGATTGATCTTAAAGTACTAAAAACACGTTACCGTAATTTGGTAAAAGAATGGCATCCTGATAAGTTTCAAGAAAACGATGCTAAAGCGGAAGCCGCCGAAGTGAATAGTCGCAACATTATTGATGGGTATCATTTTTTGGTGAGTATTGCGCCTGAAACCATAGCTGCAAACTTGGAAACGTATACCAAAACGATTACCAATTCTGGAATAGCTGATTATGTTCACAAAGGTTTGGTATTAGAAATTACTTTTTTAGATGGTACAACTTACGAGTATTTTGGAGTTGCGAAACCCATATATATCAAGATGATTAATTCCAATAAATTGAATCGCTTTGCTAAACGAACCATCTACCCAAACTATATATACAGAAAATCAAAGCGCACACTACAAGAGGCTTAAAATATAGTTTTTATCGAATTTTGTATTGTTATCTTTGTTTAAAATTATGTTATGTCAAAATCATTTTCTGATTTAGGAATTAATCCGCTTTTACAGCAAGGCTTAGCCGATTTAAATATTTCTGTTCCAACAGATATTCAGAGAAAAACCATTCCTGTTGTATTGAATCAAAACCAAGATCTTGTCGCTTTAGCAAAAACAGGAACAGGTAAAACAGCTGCTTTTGGATTACCATTATTGCAGTTAATCGATACTGAAAACACCAATATACAAGCCGTGATATTAGCACCAACCAGAGAATTAGGACATCAAATTCACGCTAATTTAATATCATTTGCATCTCATAGTCCAACTATTTCTATAGCAGCGGTTTGCGGTGGGATTCCTATAAAACCTCAAATAGAACGCTTAAAAACGGCGACTCATATTGTGGTAGCAACACCAGGGCGTTTAGTTGATTTAATAAAGCGAGGCGCCATTAATATTAAAAATACAAAGTATTTAGTGTTGGATGAAGCCGATGAAATGGTGAGTGCCTTAAAAGAGGATTTGGATATTATTATCAAAGCAATTCCTGAATCGAGACGAACCTTATTGTTTACAGCTACCATGCCTGGAGCCATAAAACAATTGGTTCAAAATTATATGTCAAAACATGTTATGCAGATAGAAGCAGACATGGCAACCGTTGGACATCAAGGCATCGATCATCATTATGTGGTGGTTGAACCTATTGAAAAACTAGAGGTCTTACTTCATTTTTTAAATACCAAAGAAGGCGAAAGAGGTATCATTTTTTGTAAAACCAAAGCCGCCGTTAATAAACTAGCAAAAAAATTGGCCATAAATAAATTCCCATCTGGCGCTATTCATGGCAGTTTGACTCAAGGGATTCGTGACCGCATTATGGGACAATTTAGAGCAGGGTTTATTGATATTCTAGTGGCTACTGATTTGGCTGCGCGTGGCATTGATGTTAAAGAAATATCCTATGTTGTAAATTATCATTTACCAGACACTTATGATGCTTATGTGCATAGAAGCGGACGTACCGCAAGGGCAGGAGCAAAGGGCCTTTCGCTAACCATATTACAAAAAGAGGAAGTAGAAGATATTGACGATTTTGAACAAGAATTAGGCATTGTTTTCAATGCATTTAAAAAAGCAGATGCCCAAAGTATTGAAGAAAATAATGGCTTGTTATGGGCAAAAAAGATTTTTAAAATGAAACCCAATCGGGAAGTTTCAGAAGATTTTAAAGCTAAGATAAAAACCATATTCCATCATTTAACAAAAGAGGAATTAGTTGATAAAATTTTAGCGCATTACTTAGCGGAAAGCGGTGGCGCAAATGCCAAGGTTGAATCTACTAAAAAGAAGTAATTATGGCTAACGATATTAAAAATCAGCAGGATATATTAACTAAATTAAATATTCATACGCTTAATCCTATGCAGGAAGAAGCTATTCCTATAATAAATAATACGGTAAACACCATTTTATTATCTCCAACTGGAACAGGGAAAACATTGGCATTTTCATTGCCATTATTAAAAATATTGAATCCAGAAAGTAGTGATGTCCAAGCATTAATTATTGTGCCTTCACGGGAATTAGCGATACAAATTGAACAAGTCATACGCTCTATGGGTTCTGGCTATAAAGTCAATTCGGTTTACGGCGGCAGGCCCATGTCGAAAGACAAAATTGAAATTAAACATAATCCAGCTATATTAATAGGTACACCAGGTAGAATTTTAGATCATTTTAATAGCGATCGTTTTTCCAAAGCAAGTATTAAAACCCTTATTTTAGATGAGTTTGATAAGTCCTTAGAAGATGGTTTTGAGGAAGAAATGAAAGCTATTATTGGTCAATTGCCAGCTATAAATAAGCGCATCTTAACTTCCGCTACACAAGGTGTTAAAGTCCCTGGTTTTGTAAGATTAGATAAGCCGACAACCATTAATTATCTAAAAGAAAAAGTAGCTTCTAAACTCACCATTAAAACGGTTGTTTCTCCAGATAAGAATAAACTAAAAACCTTATTGGGTTTATTACAATATATTGGTAATGAACCTGGAATTATTTTCTGTAATTTAAGAGATAGTATTAATGACGTAAGTTCTTTTTTAAAGCGAAATAAAATAAGTCACGCTTGCTTTTCTGGTGGGATGGAACAAATAGATAGAGAGCGTGCTTTAATTAAATTTAGAAACGGATCATGCCAAGTATTGGTGGCCACAGATTTAGCGGCTAGAGGTATAGATATCCCAGAAATGAATTATATTATTCATTATGAGTTACCAAGGCATGAAGAAGAATTCATCCATAGAAACGGAAGAACCGCTCGAATGCATGCTAAAGGAACTGCCTATGTTTTAAAATGGGAAAATCAGCTATTGCCAGAATTCATTCAAAACGTAAAAGGCATTAATATTGATAAGAAAGCACCCAAAAAACCGCAATATTGGCAAACCCTATTTATTTCTGGTGGACGAAAAGATAAAATTTCTAAAGGTGATATTGCAGGTCTTTTCTTTAAACAAGGCGGCATAAATAAGGAAGAATTAGGCACTATTGAGCTCAAACAAGATTGTGCTTTTGTTGCTATCCCATTAACTAAGGCCGATGCTTTAGTTGAAAAATTAAACAATTCCCGTTTAAAAAAGAAGAAGGTGCGGATTTATGTGGCGTAATTATTCTTTTAAGCCTTTATTTTAATAGTCTTCAGCTGAATAACACCCAAAGCATTTAATATTTTTATAATAAGATATGTGATATCAATCTCATACCATTTTACTCCAAAATTTGGGCTACTGGCATGTTTATGATGGTTATTATGATAACCTTCACCCATCATTAAAAAATCAAAACGGAAGAGGTTTTTACTAGTGTTTTTCATCTTAAAATTTACGTAGCCATAAATATGACCAAACCAATTAATAATCACGCCATGAATAGGTGCCATTAAAAACGTTATTGGCAATAATAACCAGTGCCACCAAGCTGTTGCAAAGAATACAAAGAACAGAATGTAAAGTGAAATCCAAAGTAATCTAGAAAACCGGGAACTCGCAAATGCATCAAAGTCTTTCCATTGCGGTACATTTTTGGTAAAACGGTCTTCAATAGCAATACGTTGACTATTAATATCTTGATAAATCGTTTTTGTTTTCCACATCATCGCAAATACATTTGCATCATAAGACGGAGAATGAGGATCCTTTTCAGTATCTGTATAAGCGTGGTGCATACGATGCATAATTCCATACCCATAAGCACTTAGATAACTAGAGCCTTGAAAAACCCAAGTTAAAATAAAAGTGATGCGTTCCATGGTTTTGGACATGGTAAATACTTGATGTGCTGCATAACGGTGTAAAAAGAAAGACTGAAAAAACAGGCCTCCATACCAAAGCACTAAAACAAAAATGATAATGGTCATAACTTTTTTTTACAAAGGTAATTGCATAATACGTGCCAAACAATGAACCCAAATCAATTAAAATATTATAAACGTTTTCTAATCCGGCTCAGGGCTTGAGCGGTAACACCTATATATGAACTGATATATTTTAGTGGAATAACCTTTAAAAGTTCTGGGCGCTCTTTAAACAATTTTAAATAGCGCTCCTCTGCAGTAAGATTCAATAAGTTTTGTTCGCGTTTAGATTTTAATAAAAAGAGACGTTCTGCAGTTAATCTACCAATAAGATTTCCTATTTGGGTTTTGTTATAAACCGCTTGCAAATCGTCATAGCTTATACTTAATAAAGTTGTTTCTGTAAGTGCTTGCAATTGATATGCCGAAGGTGTTTGTGTTAAAAAGGAATCATAAGCACTGATAAACTGGTCTTTAAAACTAAAACCAAAAGTAATTTCTTTTTCCGGATTGTCCTTAGGGGTGGGGTGTCAAATTTGTGCGTATTGATAAAAAATCGTTCGATCTGTTTTTTAAACTTTTTCGGTGTTTAAAAACCTAAAAAGTTAGTAAAATAAA